>JBNJGR010000128.1:0-7981 GCA_051747885.1 Bacteroidota bacterium
GGGCTTACCGGCAAAAAAAATCACAAACAACCGGGCTGTCACTCTGAACAAACTCCGAAAAATACTGGCACAGATAGACGGAGCCAAAATAATTTCATCCAACGGATTTTTAATTTTAGAAATAGGAGAACCTTTCTTTTGTGACTATGAGAAAGCGTTCAAATTATGTCAAACCACAGGGGGAATGGATAAGCAACAACTTGAAACTTTTTTTATGTTGGTGAAAAAAGGACGTTTCCTGAAAGGCACCAACTGGCCCTGGCTTGATGAAATTCGCGGTTTTACAGGCAACCAGGTAATTGACAACCTGTTAAAACTGGCAGCGGTATATAAAAAAGAGAACAAGCCGGAACGGGTTGATGCCATTGCCCAAAGAATTCTGGAATACGACGAACTGAACGAAGAGGCCATTTACCTGCAAATCTGGACATTTCAGCAGAACAAAAACAATAATCTTGCAAAATTCCATTTCGAGTCATTTTGCACAAAATATCATGAAACACTTGGAGAAAAGTATCCGATGGATTTTCAGCAATTTATCCGGCATTTTCAGAATCATTTAAATCAGGCCTGAATCCCGAACTCTTCATTAAACTTTGAATTTTATTAGTAACTGCCCAACGTGAATTGTATATTTATTCGGCTAAAAAAAATCAGCATATGAAACCGGAATTTGAATCAGTAGTTTTTGACCTGGACGGAGTTATTACCAAAACAGCAAAAACGCACTCGGCAGCATGGAAAAAAATGTTCGACGAATACCTGAAAAAAAGGGAAGAATTGCACGGCGAACCTTTTCAGGAATTTACACAAAAAGATTACCTGGAGTTTGTTGACGGGAAACCCCGATATGAAGGAGTGGCCTCTTTTCTCGATTCCCGCGGTATTGATCTTTCCTGGGGTGACCCGGGCGATGCCCCCGGAACAGAAACAGTATGTGGACTGGGAAACCAAAAAAATGATGCTTTCCGTGAAGTATTGAAAAAGGAGGGCGCCGAAGTTTATACTTCAACGGTTGAGTTGATTGAAGAACTTTTTCAGGCAGGAATTAAGCTGGGCGTGGCCTCATCGAGCAAAAACTGCAAAGCGGTGCTGGAAGCTGTTGATCTGGAAAAATATTTTGACGCCCGTGTTGATGGGGTCGTTTCTGCTGAGCTTGGGTTAAACGGAAAACCGGAACCCGATATTTTTACCAAAGCTTGTGAAATAATGGGAAGCAGACCCGAAAATTCAATTATTGTAGAGGATGCAGTTTCGGGTGTTCTGGCCGGGGTAAAAGGAAATTTCGGTCTCACCCTTGGAGTTGCACGCCAGGGGAATGCTTCAGAGCTACTTAAAAACGGTGCTGATTCAGTGGTTAAAGATTTGGAAGAAATTCATGGCTTAGCAGGATTGAATAAACTATTCAAAGAAAATCAGTAGTCCCCAATTTCATCAATCAATTTGCGCAGAAAATCGCGCGTGTAATAATCTTCATCCACAATTTTACCGTTCCAGACAACAATGTCGAGGTCCATTGTGCGCGGCCCGAATTTTGGCCCTTTTCGGTTGCGCCCCAACTGATCTTCAATCTCTTTTAAAAGAAGTTTTAAATCCTTTTTACTTCGTGAAGTTCTGATTTTTACTACACCGTTAGTGAAATCAGGTTGATTTTCAATGCCAATGGGTTTTGTTTTTAGCAGCGATGAAACCTTTTGAATTTCCACTTCATTCCCCAAAATTTCAAGCATTTTGGAAATGTTGGATTCGGCATCGATGTTTGACCCGATGCTGATTATTGAGGTGTTCATTATCTGCTACTCTCCATTTCTACTGCTACCGACTCTGCAAAACGCAGCGCATGCGGTTTATCCACTTCTACCCTCGCCCATTTCACTTTTTCATCTTCCATAATGAGGCCGAGAATTTTTTGGGTCAGCACTTCGAGCAGCTTGAAGCGTCCTTCCTGAACCAACTTAATCACCCTTTTTGTAATGGTTTTATAATCGAGAATATCGACCGGCTCATCCGCGTCCAATGCTTTTTTTGAAATTTCAGTCTCAATCTCAAAATTGATGATCACATCCTGCTTGTTGACCAGCTCTTCAGGATTGAAGCCGATGTACGTACGCAGCAGCAGGTTTTTGACTTTTATTTTTGCCATATTCAATTCATTAAGCGTTTTGCCCCAAATTTTCACCACCGTCGGCAAATAAGAGTTGCCCGGTCAGGTGCTCGTTTCCCAAAATATAATCGATACTTTTAAGAATAGGTTGTAAACCTCCCGGCTTTTTCATAGGGATGTTTTTGGCCAGATTCCACAAGTACTCCTCATCTTTGTCCCCCGGTGGCAGCGTAACTCCCGGCGCAATGGCATTCACCCTTATTTCGGATGCGAACTCCAGTGCAGCCATTTTTGTCAGTTCCCACAATCCTTTTTTAGAAAGCGAATAAGCGGAAAAATTCGATTTGTTGGTGGTAATGCGGGTATCCACAAAATTGATGATGTTTCCTGTTTTACAATGCTTTGCAAAGTCGCGTATTAAAATAAACGGGGCTTTCAGGTTCACATCCATCTGACTGTTGAAAAGTGCAGGGCTTGTTTCTGAAATGTAACCCGGATTAAAAAGCGAAGCATTGTTGACCAACAAGTCAAACCGTCCAATTTTATCAACAATTCGCGGAATCAGTTTTTCAACCTGCAATTCATCGGTCAGGTTTGTCTGAATCGTTTGGAAATTCTGACCCGGAAATTTCTTGCTCAGTTCATCTTTTAATTCTCGTCCAGATTTTTCTGAAGAATTAAAGTGGACAATCACATTCCAGCCTTTTTCTGCCAAATGTTCAGCAATTGCTTTCCCTACACGTTTCGACGCACCGGTTATTAATGCTGTTTTATTCATTCGAAATACTTTTGTTAAAACTATAAAATCTGTATTGAACAAAACACGTTTTACCTAAAATTGTTTTAGGAAGCAGATTGAAGAGTTAAACAATTTGTATAGGAATTAGTGCTTTGGCATCCTACTACTTTTATTAAAATAGTTGTCGTAATTTATCTGATGAACCGAATTGCGGGGAATGCAAAGACCTTCTTATAGCTATTGATCCTGAATGCATTTACAATAACAAGAATAATATTGTACCCATATAAAACCACTATCCATATAAGATTAGTGAAAACTCCGAAAACTCCTGACTGGATAATCCCTGCATCAACTTCTTGAGACGAATTGAACCTGATTAACGCACTTAAGATAATTACACCGTAGCCAACAAAAAACAGAATATTCCAGGTTATTTGAAAATTAATGATTTTTTTAGCCACGTCGTTGAGTCCTTTGATTTTATCCTTTTTTGAAATCCACAAAATAAGGGGAACCAGCAACCCAAGCAACGGAAATACAATGAATGTCAGAACGGAAATATTTAATGCTGCGAGAAAACCATTATTCTCTTCAGGTGCCCAGTCGATTATTTCGTCGGGCGTAATATTAAAAGCTCTTGCAAGTCGTATCAATGAATCGCCGCGTGGCTCGGTCTCTCCATTTTCGATACGTTGTATTGTCCTTAAACTTAATCCTGAATTTTCTGCCAGTATTTCTTGCGACAGGCCTTTTCGGGTTCTTAGCTCTCTTACTTTTTTTGCCAACTCATTATTAGTCATATTTGTATTTTTAAAAAGTTGACACAAAAGTAATCTCCCTCTCAGTAATCTGATATGACAGGCCTGCGTCATTTTTACGTCAATAATGTCACATGAAAAATTCGTTACTGAATGACAGCCAAAATCAATGATTTGCGTAAGTATTTAACTTGCTCAGGTATTTCCCGATAATATCAAATTCAAGGTTCACAACAGTTCCCTCTTTAAACGTATGGAAATTGGTAACTTCCTGTGTAAACGGAATAATGGCTACCTGGAACGAATTATCTTTTGAATTGACAACCGTAAGACTCACGCCGTTAACCGAAACCGAACCTTTTTCAACAGTCATATAACCCTGTTTGGCTTTTTCAATATCGAAGTCGTACTCAAAAGTGTAGTACCAGCTTCCGTCGGCTTCTTCCACTTTGGTGCATGTGGCAGTTTGGTCTACATGCCCCTGAACAATGTGCCCGTCGAGGCGGCCGTTCATCACCATGCTACGCTCGAGGTTTACTCTCGAACCTTCCTCCAGCAAGCCGAGATTTGACTTCAGCAACGTTTCTTTGATAGCAGTAACTTTATAGGTTTTCTCCGCTATATTCACTTCTACCACCGTTAAACACACGCCGTTGTGGGACAGGCTCTGATCCACTTTCAACTCATCGGCAAACGAACAGGTAAGGGTGAAATGCACATTTTCCTGCTCTTTTTCAATTTTTACAACCGTTCCAAATTCTTCAACTATTCCTGAAAACATGTAGCCCCCTATCTCCCCCAAAGGGGGATTAAATTCGTTAATATTTATATATGTTTTGTTATCAATTTAATCTATTACTTAACCAACATTCATGGCTTCTCCTTGCGTTGGCCTTCTCTATCCCTCCTTGGGGAGGTTAGGAGGGGCTTAGTTTCCACTCAAATCCGTCTTTGGTGTCCTTCACCTCCACACCAAGGGCTGTTAATTCATCCCTGATTTTATCAGCGGTTGACCAGTCTTTATTTCGCTTGGCTTCCAGCCTGATGTTCAGCAATAAATCAATAGCACCTTTTAAAATTTCATCATCCCCGGAACCGGCAGCTTCCTCATCTTTTAATCCTAAAATATCGAAAACCATCGTTTTGAAAAATGACCTCAGTTCATCCAAATCAGCAGCTGAAATTTTTTCGCTTCCTGTTTTCAGTGAATTGATCATTCTGACACCATCGAAAAGATGCGCTATGGCAATTGGGCTGTTCAGATCGTCGTTGAAGGCTGCATAGCATTTTTCTTTCAGGCCGGCAACATCCACGGTCGATTCAGATGAAGCGGTAATCGAATCCAGCGATTTTACGGCAGCCATCAATCGTTCCAGCCCTTTTTCGGAGGCCTGTAAGGCTTCATTCGAAAAATCGATGGTACTGCGGTAGTGCGCCTGCAAAATAAAAAACCGGATGGTCATTGGTGAGTAGGCCTTTTTCAACATTTTATGCGATCCCTCAAACAGTTCTTTCAGCGTAATAAAATTTCCCAGCGAACGTGCCATTTTCTGGCTATTGATGGTAATCATGTTGTTGTGCATCCAGTAGCGCACCGACTCTTTCCCCTGGCTGGCAGTCGATTGGGCAATTTCACATTCGTGGTGCGGAAAAGTTAAATCCATTCCGCCACCGTGAATATCGAAAACTTCGCCCAGGTATTTGGTACTCATAACCGAGCACTCGAGGTGCCAGCCCGGAAACCCTTCGCTCCATTTCGACGGCCAGCGCATGATATGCTCCGGAGCAGCTTTTTTCCAGAGGGCAAAATCAAACGGGTTCCGTTTCTCATCCTGACCTTCCAGCTGGCGGGTGTTGGTTTTTATGTCATCGAGATTCCGCCCCGATAATTTGCCGTAATTGTATTTTTCGTTGTATCTCTCCACATCGAAATAAACAGAGCCGTTCACTTCGTAGGCAAATCCTTTTTCCAGGATGGAATCTACCATTTCCTCCTGTTCGATGATGTGCCCTGATGCCCGTGGCTCAATGCTGGGGGGTAATACATTTAACTCTTTCATATTTTCATGAAATGAATTCATGTATTTCTGCACCACTTCCATTGGTTCAAGCTGCTCGAGCCGGGCTTTTTTTGAAATTTTATCTTCACCCGATTCGTCAGCTTCGTTTTCCAAATGGCCGACATCAGTAATATTACGGACATAACGCACTTTGTAACCCATGTGCATTAAATACCTGTAAAGCAAATCAAATGTAATGTTGGGGCGTGCATGCCCCAAATGCGAATCGCTGTAAACTGTTGGACCGCAGACATATAATCCAACTTTGCCCTCAAACAGCGGTTTAAAAGCTTCTTTCTTACGTGTTAATGTATTGTAAATTACCAATTGATTTTCCATAGCCTTTACTAATCAGGAGTTACAAAGGTAAAATAAAAAGAAGGAAAAATGTGAAAATTAATTGTTTGACTAACCGATTGTTGAATTCAGGTTAATGAATTTATGAATTGGCCGGATTAGTCTGTTTTTTCGGAAAAACCGGTATCAGTTTCCGAATTGCTTTCAGTGTCAGAATCAGTTAATTTTTCGGCTTTTGGCTCATTTCCCTCATTGCTTTCCTCGTTGAACTGTTTTCGGTAAAACAGTAAAATAGAAAAAATGCCCACTGTAATCGATGAATCGGCAATGTTAAAAACCGGTCGGAAAAATATGAACTCAGTACCTCCTCTAACCGGGAACCACTCCGGAATTTGAAACTGCAAAATTGGGAAATAGAACATATCGACTACTTTCCCATGCAAAAAGCTGGAGTAGCCGCCGCCATCCGGAAAAACATCAGCAATTTGCCCGTAGCTGTGGTTAAAAACCAGCCCGTAGAACAAACTGTCGATAATATTACCAATGGCTCCTGAGAAAATCAGGGCTATGCTTGCCAAAAAACCAAAAGGGATTGTCTTGTTTTTCGCCAGTTTAAACAGGTACCAGCCAATGGCAATGACGGCAACTATACGAAAAATACTGAGAATCATTTTTCCGTATTCACCGGCAAATTCAAAACCGAAGGCCATTCCGTTATTTTCCACAAAATGGAGAATGAACCAATTCTTAAAAACGACAATTTCATCGCCCAGTGAAAAACTGGTTTTCACCCAAACCTTGAGAATCTGATCGGCCAGCAGTATAAAAAATATTATCCCCAGCAGTTTTAAATGTCTATTCTTCATTTTTCCTGATAAAAAACAACCCGGATGTTTTCTGTTTACTGAAAAATCCGGGATGTAAAAACATCTTTTCTTAATGAATAACTACCCCATACTGTTTTTGGCTTCAATACTCAGAGTAGCATGCGGAACTGCGCGCAACCTATCTTTTGAAATGAGCTTGCCGGTTTCGCGGCAAATGCCATAGGTTTTATTTTCAATGCGCACCAAAGCAGCATGAAGGTGTTGAATAAATTTCAACTGACGTTGTGCCAGTTTGCCCGCCTCTTCTTTCGAGAGGGTAGCTGCACCTTCTTCAAGAACTTTAAAAGTTGGCGATGTATCCTGTGTATCGTTCCCGTCGCCATGAGTAATGGAATTACGGTACATTTCATAATCTTCCTGTGCTTTTTCCAGCTTGCCAAGTATGATTTGTTTAAATTCCATTAACTCTTCATCCGAATATCTGGTCTTTTCTCCCATAATAAAAGGGTTTAAATTATTTCTAAATCCTGGAACCTTGCATAATTTCAACTTATAAATCTCTTTCCATTCTCAAACTGCCAGGTTCCTTCAAAATTGCCCTAAAATAATAAATTTTTGCAACTCAAATTAGGCCTTACAACATATCAGCGATTCAGGTTTTCAACAATTATTTTTGTATCTACTCCCTTATCGATTTCCACTTCACTGGCAGCAGAATCATCCAGCTTTTCAACCAGTTGAAGATCGTTTGCCAACGTTTGCGCGCAAATATAGTCTTTATGTTTCAGAACTGCATTGTTTAAATCAGGATGCTTCATTATACTGATATTTATTCTGTCGGTTACCTCAAAACCGCTGTCTTTTCGCAGATTCTGAATTTTGTTGATAAATTCGCGGGCAATTCCTTCCTCTTTCAGGTCTTCTGTGAGGTGAATATCGAGCGCGATGGTCATCTGGCCTTCAGTGGCAACAGTCCATCCCGGAATGTCCTCGGTCTGAATTTCTACATCTTCCTTCGACAGCACAATTTTGTCGTCTCCAGCCTGAATTTCAGCTTGTCCGGTTTGTTCCAGATTTGAAATATCTTCCTGCGAAAATCTGGCGACTGCTCCGGCAATCTGCTTCATCTGCTTCCCGTATTTAGGCCCAAGTACTTTAAAATTGGGTTTTATTTTCTTGCTGATAACCCCCGT
>JBNJGR010000129.1:0-7813 GCA_051747885.1 Bacteroidota bacterium
GCAATTATCTGATTGGTCAATTAAAAGAATTGCCTGAAGTTTTCACCCAAGGGAAAGATATTCAGGAGCTACGGGAAAGTATGCAGATGCGCTCGAACTTTTTCTTGAAGAAGAGAATTAATCTGAAGGAAATAATTCCATTTTTAACACCAGGGCATTCATCATTCACACAATTACTCATTCACCTATTCACCCATTCACTCAATTACACATTCCCTCATTTTCTTCTATCTTTGCACTGAATTAAAAAAAGAGCAATGAACAATCAAAAAATACGGGTGCGTTTTGCCCCAAGTCCAACCGGGCCGCTGCACATGGGCGGCGTGAGAACAGCTTTGTTTAACTACCTGTTTGCCAAAAAACATGGCGGCGATTTTATTCTGCGGATTGAGGATACCGACCAGAACCGGTTTGTGCCCGGAGCGCAGGAATACATTGAGGAAAGTCTGGCCTGGTGTGGCCTGCATCCGGATGAAAGCCCCAAAAAAGGTGGAGATTACGGACCTTATCGCCAAAGCGATCGCAGGGAGCTGTATAAAAAATATGCCGACCAACTGGTAAAATCGGGTTGGGCGTACATTGCTTTTGATTCGCCCGAAGAAATGGAACAGCTCCGGAAAGAAGCCGAAGCAAAAAAAGAAACATTTTCTTATGGAATCCAGACCCGAGGCACTTTAAACAATTCACTTAATCTGCCTGCTGAAGAGGTAAAAAGAAAAATGGAAGCCGGCGATAATTATGTAATTCGCTTTAATATGCCTGAAGATTTGGACATTACCGAAAACGATATTATTCGCGGCAAGGTAACTTTCAACACCACCAAAAGCCTTGACGACAAAGTTTTGTTTAAGTCGGACGGAATGCCGACTTACCATCTGGCCAATGTGGTCGATGATCACTTAATGGAAATCACACACGTCATTCGTGGCGAGGAGTGGCTGTCGTCGCTGCCGTTGCACGTAATGCTTTACAAAGCGCTGGGCTGGGAAGATACAAAACCACAGTTTGCACATCTGCCGCTTATTTTGAAACCGCAGGGAAAAGGCAAACTCAGCAAGCGCGACGGCGATAAGATGGGATTCCCGGTTTTTCCGCTGGAATGGAAAGATCCCGAAACCGGAGCAGTTTCGATAGGTTACCGCGAAGAAGGATATTTCCCCGAGGCATTTGTCAATCTGCTGGCCATGCTGGGCTGGAATCCCGGAACCGAACAGGAATTTTTTACTTTGGAAGAACTGATTCAACAATTTGATTTATCGCGGGTGGTGAAATCAGGCTCGCGCTTCAATCCCGAAAAAGCAAAATGGTTCAACAATCATTATTTTCAGCAAAAAACGGAAAAAGAACTGGCCGGGCTTTTCAAACCTGTTCTGGAAGATAAAAGAATTTCGGCCGATGATGAAAAAGTAGAACGCATTGTAGCTGAAGTAAAAGAACGCTGCGAATTTGTTTCCGATTTGTGGAACCAGAGCTACTACTTTTTTGTGAGACCTGATGTGTACGACGAGAAAACCATAAAAAAACGCTGGAAAAAAGATACTCCGGAAAAACTTTCTACCATATCCTGTGTTTTTAAAAATGTAGATAATTGGGAAGCTCCATCAATCAAAGAAAAATTTTCCGCTTTCATGAATGAAAAAGAGTGGGGGTTTGGTGCCGTTATGAATCCGCTGCGGCTTTGCCTGGTTGGTGGAAATATGGGGCCTGATTTATTTGTGATTTGTGAGATTTTGGGAAAAGAAGAAACGATTTCCAGAATTAAAACAGGAATTGAAAATATTAGCAATTAATTTTTATCCACCAGTTGTCGAATTATTTTTCAACATCCTGGTAATCAGACTTCGACTACGCTCAGCCTGACTATCACAGTGAGCGTAGTCGAACTGTCTCTCAATAAATTAAGTATTAATTCCGCCAACGCGTTATTATCTTGAGTTTAATCTTCACTGATTTAACTCACTTTTTCCAGCAGGTAATCCCGCCGTACTAATCCATCTTCCAGTTGAATCACCCGGTTGCCATATTCTGCATATTTTTCATTATGAGTTACCTGGATGATGGTCATTCCTTCTTCGTTCAACTTTTTCAGCAGTTTCATTATCATCTCCCCCTGTTCTGAATGCAAATTCCCGGTGGGTTCGTCGGCAAGCAACAGTTTCGGACTGCCGACAATGGCGCGTGCAATGGCCACTAACTGTTGTTGCCCACCTGAAAGTTGACTGGGAAACAGATCTTTTTTGGCTACAATGTTGAACCGGTCGAGCAGATCTGCCACCATCGCTTTTCGTTCTTTTCCTTTTACTCCCCTGTAAATTAGCGGCGTTTCGATGTTTTCATACACATTCAACTCGTCAATAAGGTGAAATGCCTGGAAAATGAAACCGATATGGCTGCGGTGGTACTGCACTTTTTGCTTTTCCTTGATTTTATGTGCCGGTTCATCCCAAAAATAATATTCACCCGCACTTGGCTCATCCAATAAACCAATGATGTTTAGAATAGTAGATTTCCCCGCACCACTTGGTCCCATAATGGTTACAAACTCACCTTGCTTCACTTCGAGGTTAATTCCTTTCAGGATAAACGTCCGCTGAAACTTTGCGTCATAGTATTTGTCGATGTTTTTTAGTTGTATCATAATTTATTCGTTTAATTTATTCGTACCTCATGGCTTCAACCGGATTGATCCGGGAAGCTTTATAAGAATGGAAAAAGACAGTAAATAACACGACTACAGAAGCAAGAGCAAAAGCGATGACAAAAAACCAGAAATTGATATCTACCCTATATGAAAAATTGCTCAACCATCTGTTTAATAAATAAAAAGTCAGTGGAATAGAAAGTATTGAAGCGACAACTACCATTATCAGGTTTTCCTTTAAAAAAGAAATTATAATTGTTTTTTCTCCACTGCCGAATACTTTTTTAATTCCAATTTCTTTGGTACGTGTTTGGGTAACAAAAAGAGTAAGTCCAAATAATCCAAAAGCTGCAATCAACAGAGATAAGATTGCAGATACGGAAATTATTATACTCAGGTTCTTTTCGGAAGAATATAAACTTTCAATCAGATCTTCAACTGTATTGTACCTGAATGGCCGGTCAGGAGCCATTTCTTTCCACTTTGATTCCAGCATTGGCAACAGATTATCCAAAGTTCCCGGCACATAGTTTATAGCAACCTGATGAATGTATTTATCCGTCATTTCAATCTTTATTGGCGGAATATCGTTATGAACGGAATGAAGGTTAAAATCTTTTACAACTCCAATAATCGTCTTTCCGGATACCTGCTTACCAATCGGATCATCGATCCCCAGATCTTTCACGGCGGTTTCATTAAGTATTGTAGCACCAGAAAGGTCACTCCCAAATTCTTCAGAGAAACTTCTTCCGGCAATTACTTTTAGGCCCATCGCTTCGGCAAAATTGTAATCAACCACCATTCCTTCAACTTTTACTTTTTGTGTCTGATCTTCAAAATTAGGTATCATCATTGTCATTGCACCACGCATTGGAAGGCCATGCATTGCGCCACCGGCCATGGTTACATTCGGAAATTTATTTACTTCATTTATAAATGAACTGTATTCTTTATAACCACGCCCAAGATCAAAGAGCAGGATGTTTGAATTCTGGTATCCCAGATCTTTTTTCAATGCAAAATTATACTGTGAACGGATAATTAAAGTCCCGGATATAAACGAGCAAAAGATAACCAGTTGTAAAACGATGAGGGAAAACCGCACAACAGATTTTTTCCTGCCTGAAACAGAAGTATTTTTAATGATATCCATTACATTAAGCCTCGACATGTAGGATGAAGTGTAAAACCCGGAGGCAAATCCAATAACAATTGTCAGTAGAATAAAAAGTAAAACATAGACAATGATGTTGGAATCAATGATATACAGTTTTGTGTGAAATAATTTTTCTGCATAAGGTTTTCCTAAAAGAGCCAATAATACCGCAATGGGCAAAACACTTAATGCAAGGAAGATCGATTCTACAAGTAATTGATTTCTAACGGAACCGACTCCTGCTCCTGTAACTTTACGGATGCCTATTTCTTTGGCCCGTCCGACAGATACCGCTGTTGAAAGTATAATGTAATTAAATGCTGCTACAAGAATAATAAGAAATGCAATAGCCGAGAATATACGGATATTTTTTACGTTCCCCTGAATGCCGGAATTCCCTATATCGGCAGAACGAAGATAAACATCTGAAAGGTTTTGAAGCTCATACTTATGAGGTGGTTTTTCTCCCATATTTTTAAATTCCAGTTCCCTGAATTGCTGGTCAAGAGATGAAGGATTTACTCCAGGTGCTAGCTTTAGCCAGGTAGTCCAGAAATTTAAGTCCCAGTTTACATCGGCATTGGTAACGCCATGGGACTGGTTTATGGGATCTAACGTCCAACGGCTGTTTATAAAACAATCGGCTTTAAAAGTTGAATTGACCGGAATATCCTCAAAGACACCTTTTACAACGAATAGGTATTCTTTTCCATTGGCAAGCCCAATGATTTCTTTTCCTACCGGATCCTGCCCCGGAAAAAACTTATCAGCCTGTTTTTGCGATAATACAATGGAGTTGGATTCATCGAGGATACCATTTTTCGAGCCGGTTAATGAAAGGCTGAATATGTCGAATATTTCTGAATCAGTTGCTACTGTCTGATTTACCGGTATAAATTCTTCGTTCAGCTTAAGACTAAATCCTCTCATAGACCTTGCCCTCGCGGCATGTTCCATCTGTGGAAATTCATCTTTTAATGCAGAAGCCAGAATATAAGGTGTTCCCGCCATGATGTTTTTAAATTCAAGGTAATGATTTACTACCCTGTAAACCTGCTTTCGATTTTCATATCCTCTGTTATAGCTAACTTCGTTTATGATATAAAGTAAGATGATGAATGATACAGCCAAAGCCAATGAAAGTCCGAGTACATTAATACCCACGAAAAGCTTGTTTCGCTTAAGGAATCGCAGAGCAGTTTTTAGATAGTTTTTAAACATGGCGAATAAAATTATGGTTTTTATTTATATACAAAAATTCTTTTTATCTAACATTTGTCAGCTTGACTTATATTGTAGTGCCTCCATCGGGTTTATCGTTGCCGCCCGTCAATTGTCTGAACCAGGATTCATCTGATTTCCATGATGGACTCTGATTTTTCCTTTCTCTCAAACGCTGGCAGGTCCGTCAGATGCCGGACGCTGGCAGGTTTTTCCGCCCTCTGAACTCTTTGCTCCTTGCCCTTTGCTCAGCCCTTTACTCTCTGCTCTCTGCCCTCTGCCAAAATAATCATGGTAATCATTTAATCTGTTTAATCATGGTTCAGACTCTTTTACTCATACCTCAGCGCCTCAACCGGGTTTCTCGTAGCCGCTTTCCAGCTTTGAAATGAAACCGTCAGCAACGCAAAAAGTCCCACAACAAACCCGGCAATCAGAAAAATCCCGACTGTTATCGTAGTTTTATTGCCGATGCCCTGTAACAAACAGTAAACGATCAGCCAGGCAATTGGGCAGGCAATGGCATACGCTATTATAATGTTCCGTACAAATGCCCTGTTCAGAAGGGCCATGATTTCGATGTTGCGGGCCCCGTTTACTTTTCGTACACCAATTTCCTTGGTTCTTGCCTGCGTTGCATGGAAAGTTAATGCAATCAGTCCGACTATCGCCAGTACAATGGAAATAATACTGGCAAACCGGAAAGTACTGTTTATCTGTTTTATTTCGTCGATGTAAGCAGCAACTTCAGCACTGGTAAAACTGTATTCAAACGGAAAATCAGGTGAAATTTCTTTGATCGTTTTTTCAATTTTCCCTATTGTATTTTCGACGTTACCCGGCAATATGCTGACAAACAAAAATTTTGTGAAGCTTTGGTTGTCGGGGTGTGCCGACATGACCATCGGTTTTACCCGGTTAAATAAGAAATTATTTTGAAAATCGCTGACAACTCCGATAACAGTACTCTCTTTTCCCCAAAATTGAATTTGTTTTCCAACGGGATACTCAAAACCCAACTGTTTTGCAGCGGCTTCGTTAATAAGAACTCCTTTTAACTCGTTGGGTTTTTCGGCTACAAATTCATCACCCATAACCATTTCCATATCAAAGGTTTGGGTATATCCGTCGGACACAATGGCAAAGGCAAACGATTCATCGTGTTTTTCCCCGTTTTCGTCAGTCCAAGTTACTCCCGAATGATTCGGAATACCTGCCGACATTGACGATGCGGTACACAAACTTTTTACTTCGGCAATTTTATTGAGTTCGCTTTTTAAACCCGGGTAATTTGTTTTCAGGGTATTGGTTAGCGGAATCTGCATTACCATTTTGTTGTCGAAACCTAACGGCATGTTGGACATAAACCGGTATTGCTTGTTTACCATAAGTGTAATGATAACCAGCGTTATGGATAGAATAAACTGAAACGTGATTAATACATTTTTGCTTCGTATTCCTACTCCTGAATATTTTTCTTTTTTGAAAATTGAAAGGGGCCGGACACCCGAAAGAATCATTGCAGGATAAAAACTTGCCGACAGTGTCACAATCAGCCAAAGCAATAAACTTCCACCGATGAATAACCCGAGGTGGTTATCGAGATAAAATTTAACATCAGATCCGGTAAGTGATTTAAAAACCGGCAATCCTGTTTTAGCCAGCAAAGCTCCCAAAATAACAGCCAGAAAACTGATTATGGCAGTTTCCCTGATAAATTGTTGCCCGATAAGCCACTTTCCTGCACCCGAAATTTTTCGCATGGCAATTTCGGATGTGCGTTTCTGCACCAGCGAAGTTGAGAGATTTACATAGTTCAGTACACTAACGGCCAAAACCACAATGCCGATAAAAATCAGAAGATAAAGCGGGTTTTTGTTGTAATATAACTGGCGTTCAGCCGAGGGAATCAGCGCAAGCGTCAAACGTTCAGGATCGCGAATGTTATCAAGCTCAATTTCAGAATAAAAATTTTTGATCTTCTGATTGAATGCTTCATAATCGGTATTTTTATTTAGTTTGAAAAGCGGTTGCCCGTTGCTATCCCAACCTGCAAGTTTTGATTCGTCGCGCAGTGACTTAATGGGTGCTATCATTGAAAAATCGAAGGTGACATATTTGGGAATATCGACCACGCCAGAAACGGTAAAAAATTTTTCGTTGTTTAACACCAGTGTTTTTCCTAAAGCAGGTTTTTCGCCAAAGTATTTTGCGGCTGTTTCCTTCGATAATACAATGGAATTGAGTTCTTTCAATGCTGACTCCCGCGACCCTTCCAAAAACGGATATTGTATAATTTGAAAAAGATCGTTATCGGCCAGGTAAAAGTTGCGCTCATTAAAACTCAGCAATTCGTTTTCCCCCGCAGGTTGGTACGATACAATACAATTACTGAACTGGCTAAAATTTTCGGTGCGGGCAAAATATTCGATTTCAGGGAAATACTCCGACAACAGCGGTGGAAGGGCGTAACTGATAGTTGTGTTTCCCAGCGGAGAATCGGGGCTTTTTTGAACCAGATAAAAAATACGCTCGTGCTCCGGTATCGATGTGTTGTATGATTCTTCTTTACCAACATGCATCATAATAAGAATAGCGCAGGTAAATCCAAAGGCCAAACCAATGATGTTCAGGGCTGTAAATGTTCCGTTATTTCTTAAAAAACGAAAAGCGATTTTAAGTTGATTTATCATGATATTTTGTTTTTATTCATATCTCAAACTTTCCATGGGGTTTCGTGTAGCTGCTTTCCAACTCTGCCGACTGGTTTTCACCCCTAAATCCCCTGAAGG
>JBNJGR010000130.1:0-7719 GCA_051747885.1 Bacteroidota bacterium
CCGTGCCGGAATTTTAAGCATTGGCGCTGAGCCCGAAAACCGCCAGCAGGGATTCCGTTTGTTCCGCGAGGGCGGCGCTGAAAGTCAGCAATTGAAACTGAATGTTGGCTTTGGCTCAGGCGAAAGCTGGAACGACGGCGGAGTCCTCGATGCAACAACTGGTGAATGGGTGCATGTGACCATCACTATTACTCCAACTGAAAATGTGATGTATTTTGACGGTGCACCTGTGAGAACGGCTGCCATGGAAGCTCCGGTTGACTGGACCGGCTGTGATGAAATTACCATTGGCGCAGGAGGTGAAACCTTCAGCTACTGGGATCACCTGTCAGATTTAAGTTTCATTGATGAACTGCGCTTTTATAACCGTGCGCTTTCCGGCTCCGAAATTCAACAGATGATTTTGGATGACATGCCTTATGAACCCAAATATGACGGGGAAGTTTTCTATATGCCGTTTGAAGGGAACAACAAAGACCTGGTTTCCGATACTGAAGCCACTGAAGTAGGTTCTCCCGGTTTTGCTGAAGGGAAAATTGGGCAGGCCTATGCAGGAGCTGAAGAATCATACCTCACTTTCCCAACCGATGACTTTGTTGGTGACGAGTTTAGTGCTGTTTTATGGATGAAAATTAATGCAGAGCCCAACCGCGCAGGAATTCTCGCTGCCGGACCGGAACACACCGACCATCCCGATTATCCGGAAATGCAAAACGACCGTACCAAAGGATTCAGGTTCTTTCGTGAAGATGCGGCGGGGAATCAAAGGTTCAAACTGAATGTTGGTACCGGTGATGGTGAATCCTGGTTCGATGGCGGCGAAAATGCCGATGTTGACCCAACTACTGGAGAATGGGTACATTTTGCCTTTTCAATTGCAGCCGATCATGCCACCGTTTACATCGACGGAGAAGTGGTTAGCGAAGGTGATTTTAGTGGGATTGACTGGACCGGTTGTGATATTCTTTCCATCTGCTCGGGTGCTCCGCGGTTTTCAGAATGGGGCCACTTGTCCGATTTAAGCCTGATTGACGAACTCCGTTTATTTGATAAAGCACTCTCGCAAACAGAGATACAGGCCATTATTGATGCAGAGAATTAAGATTTATTGCGGAAAATGGCCAGGGTAGTTTAGTTTCATTAATAGTTTTGAAAAACTGTCTGGCAACTGTCGGGCAGTTTTTTATTTTTTAGAAGAAATTATGAAGAATATAATATTTGTTGGTTTGCTGCTTCTTGTGGCAGCAAGTTGTGGGCAATCAAAACAAAATAAAAGCGAAGAAGAAACAAAAAGCGCCGTTTCTTTAACTGACGAGCAACTGCTCGACTCTGTTCAGTACCGTTACTTTCAGTATTTCTGGGATGGTGCCGAACCCAACTCAGAAATGGCCCGCGAGCGGTTTCATGCCGACGGCGTTTATCCGCAAAACGATAAGCACATTGTAACTACCGGAGGAACAGGATTTGGCCTCATGGCCATTCTGGTAGGCATTGAACGCGGTTTTATTACCCGGCAGCAAGGTTTCGAACGTTTTCAGCAAATTGTGGATTTTCTTGAAAAGGCCGACCGCTTTCATGGCGTGTGGCCGCACTGGCTTGATGGCGAAACTGGAAAAGTGAAGCCATTCAGCAAAAATGATGACGGTGGCGACCTGGTGGAAACTTCGTTTCTCGTTCAGGGCTTGCTCGCTGTAAGAGAATATTTCAAGGATGGGAATGATGAAGAGATGCAACTGGCAGCCACAATCGATCAGCTTTGGCACGAAGTGGAGTGGGACTGGTACACCCAGGGTGAAAATGTGTTGTACTGGCACTGGTCGCCCAACGTGGGCTGGGAAAAGAACCACAAAATTACGGGCTACAACGAGTGCCTGATTACCTACATCCTGGCTGCTGCATCACCCACACATCCTGCAAAACCCGAAGTTTACCACGAAGGCTGGGCACAAAACGGAGATATTTCGGGGGAAAACACCACCTGGGGCCACACCCTGCGTTTGAAACACCACGCCGATCCCGAAAAAGGCGGACCACTATTCTGGGCGCATTATTCTTATCTCGGCCTCGATCCACGCGGCCTGACCGACAAGTATGCTGATTACTGGGAACACAATGTGGCGCATACCATGATTAACCGGCAGCATTGCATTGAAAATCCGAACGGTTACGAAGGATATGGCGAAAACTGCTGGGGCCTTACTTCAAGTTATTCTGTGCCGGGAGCAGCACGCTATTTCAATGACCAAACCGATGAAAAACCCGAACCGGGAAATTCCGATCAAACAGGATATGCCGGTCACCGTCCGTCATTCGATTTGGGCGTGATTTCGCCAACTGCAGCGCTTTCATCCTTTCCGTATGCACCCGAAGAAGTGATGCCGGTCATCCGCCACTTTTACGAAAATCTGAGCGATAAAATCCTGGGCGATTACGGTTTCTACGATGCATTCAGCGAAGAATACGAATGGTATCCGCAGCGCTATCTGGCCATCGATCAGGGACCCGTTCCGGTGATGATTGAAAACCACCGTTCCGGTTTATTGTGGGATTTGTTTATGCAAAACGAAGATGTGCAGCAGGGGTTGAAAAAACTGGACTTCAGCAGTCCGCATTTTGAATAGCGATGATAAAATATCTGTTTTTGACCGGAGTTTTTGTTGTTGCACTGGGATATTCCCAGGCACAGGAAGTATTCTTTTTTACCGAAGGAACAGATGAAACATTTTATGACCAGGGTATTGTCAACGTGGAAAGCATGGACGAGAGCAGTTTTGAACATACTCATCCGCCGGGGCTGCCGCAGTACAACGATAAAATTCCCTGTTCAACAAATGCGTGGAAAGGGAATACCTCCCTGAAATTCAATTATACTTCAGCCGAAAACGGAAACTGGCGAGCCACTGTCTATAGGAATGATTGGACAACTGTTGATATTACCGGCCTCGATACGCTTTCGTTTTATATTTACACTGAAGAGCCGTTTCCAAAATCTGCTTTGCCGCTGATTGGGATCACAGCCACAAACAATGATTTTACAGGCGACCTCTTTTCCGATTTCTATGAACTAGCTGATTATAATGATGATATTTCCGCAGGACAGTGGGCAAAGATTGTGTTCCCATTAAACATTGTTACAGATGATAGCGATAACAGCCTTCTCAATTTTTCTTCTGTGAAAGGTGTGGTGTTCCGACAGTCGGAAACTAATGGAACATCGCGGCAGATTCTGATCGATGAAATTTCTGCATATACAAGTATTGCTGAAATTCCTGCTGTGGAAAACTTTTTGGTCACCGGCTACGACAGCCATGCCGAACTGAACTGGGATTCTCCCATGGAAGATTTGTCTTACCGTATTTATGCCTCCTTCGACGGCGGAGCGAATTTTGAACTCCGTGCCGAAACGTCCGAGAACTATTTTCTCGATTTTGTTCCTGAACAGGCACGAAACAGCGAAGTGATTTACCGGGTGGTTTCCACATTTCAGGAACACGAATCGGAGCCGGCTGAAGCATCTGCCCAAATCCGCGATTTTTCGGACGATGAATTGATGGATATGGTGCAACGCTACACGTTCCGTTATTTTTGGGAAGGCGCCCATCAGGCCACTGGCATGGCGCTGGAACGCTCCAACGGAAACGGCCGCACTGCGGCTTCGGGTGCCACCGGAATGGGACTGATGGCCTTGATTGTCGCGCACGAGCGGGAATACAAATCACAGGAAGAAATCAAAGACCGAATACTGAAAATCCTGGAATTCCTGGAAAACTGCGAACTCCACCACGGTGCCTGGTCGCACTGGTACAATGCCGATACCTACCAAACGCAGCCATTTACGGAAGACGATGATGGCGGCGACATTGTGGAAACGTCGTTTGTGGCACAGGGACTGATCGCCCTGAAAAATTATTTTGCCGGCACGGATTTCAAATCGGTGCAGATTCGCGAAACCGCCGATCAACTTTGGCGCGGCATTGACTGGGACTGGTACCGCAACGGACAAAATGTGCTGTTCTGGCACTGGTCGCCCAACTTCAACTTTCAGAAAAACATGAAAGTAACCGGCTGGAACGAATGCCTGGTAACCTATGTAATGGCCGCTTCATCGCCAACGCACGGCATTTCCAAAGTGGTTTACGACCAGGGTTGGGCGGGCAACGGCGCCATGGTAAACCCACGTACATTTTACGGTCACGAAATCCGGCTGTCGCCCGACTGGGGTGGCCCGCTGTTCTGGATTCACTATTCGCACCTTGGCATTAATCCACACGGGTTATCCGACAAATATGCGGACTACTGGCAGGAACATGTGAATACGGCTAAAATTCATCACGCGTATGCGGTGGAAAATCCGGAAGGGCACACTAATTACAGCGACAAAAACTGGGGACTCACCGCCAGCGACGATCCTGACGGCTACACAGCCCACCAGCCGGTGCACAACGACAACGGGACCATCAGTCCGACGGCGGCGCTGGCCAGCATGCCCTACACACCTGATGAATCGATGAAAGCACTTAAATATTTTTATCGCGAACGTGGAAAAGATTTGTTTGGAAAATACGGCTCGTACGATGCATTTAACGATAACCGTGA
This sequence comes from Bacteroidota bacterium, assembly GCA_051747885.1. Taxonomy (GTDB): domain Bacteria; phylum Bacteroidota; class Bacteroidia; order Bacteroidales; family Prolixibacteraceae; genus Tangfeifania. The sequence goes on from JBNJGR010000130.1 coordinate 4,597, forward strand.
ATGGGTGCAAGAAGCATACATCGGAATCGATCAGGGCCCCATTGTGGTGATGCTGGAAAACCACCGCACCGGCTTGCTTTGGAACACGGTGATGAAAGATTCTGATTTACAGGCGGGGCTCGACAAACTGGGGTTTGAGTACAAAGATCCAACAAGTGTAAATAGTATTTTGGATAATAATCAAATTAATGTCTATCCGAACCCTGCTGAAGATTATTTTTATGTCAGTTTGAATTCATCTTTTCAGAAGAAAAAAATTACCGTAAGAATAACAGGTCTCGAAGGGAAGTCTATATTTACAAAAGAATTTGCATGGGCTTCTGCGGAATTTAAAATAGATTGTTCTGGTATTGATTCCGGATTTTATGTAGTTGAATTGTCCGATGGAGATTCAGTTTTCAAAACGAAACTGCTGATTCAAAACTAAATAAATGATGAAACAAATTCTTGCAACGATATTTTTGATCATAAGTTTTTCTGCTTACGGGCAGGAGCCAATCCCGCAAACCTACTGCAATCCGCTCGATATCGATTACACCTACATGGTTTACAATTCGAGCCGGAATATTTCGTACCGTTCGGGAGCTGATCCGGCAGTTGTGGAGTTCCGGGGGGAATATTACATGTTTGTCACCCGCTCATTTGGATACTGGCAATCAACCGATTTGGTCAACTGGCAGTTTATCAAACCGGCACAGTGGTTTTTCGAGGGAAGTAACGCGCCAACGGCATTCAATTATAAAGATTCTGTGATTTACTTTGCCGGCGATCCGGCCGGATACGGGAGCATTCTTTACACCGACGATCCTAAAAGTGGAAAATGGACGGCTACAGCTTCCATCACCAACAATATTCAGGATTCCGAATTATTCATTGATGACGATGGCAGAACCTGGTTGTACTGGGGCTCGTCGAATGTGCATCCCATTCGTGTGAAGGAGCTGAACAAGGACGATCGGTTTTTGGAAACCGGGGTGCAAAAAGATTTGATCAACCTGGTGGAAGAAGAACACGGCTGGGAACGTTTTGGCGAAAATAATTTCCATCCCACATTAAAAGAGGGGTATATGGAAGGTGCATCGATGACAAAACACGATGGCAAATACTATTTGCAGTATGCCGCGCCCGGCACGCAATTCAATGTCTATGCCGATGGCGTTTACATTGGGGAAACGCCGCTTGGCCCGTTTACCTACATGAAAAACAACCCGATGAGTTTTAAGCCGGGTGGGTTTACAAACGGCGCCGGGCACGGGGTCACGGTGAAACAAACCAACGGGCAGTACTGGCATTTTGCGACAATGGCGCTGGCTTCCAACTCGCACTGGGAGCGCCGTTTATGCATGTTCCCCACTTATTTTGATGGCGAAGGACTGATGCACTCCGACACGCATTACGGCGACTACCCGCGGTTTGCTCCCAGTCATCCCACAAAAGCCGGGCAACATAACGGTTGGATGCTGCTTTCCTACAAAGGAAAAACCACCGTCTCGTCTTCTCAAATGCAGATTCGGAAAAGCACTTCAACCGACGATGATTACGATATTACGGAAATGCCGCTGGTGAGGAACAGCGAAGGCGAAATTACTTCGGAGTTGCTGACCGATGAAAGTCCTAAATCCTACTGGGTGGCAGAAGCCAATGATAGTAACCAGTGGGTGAAGATTGAAATGTTGAACCCGGGGAAAATTTATGCGCTTCAGTTGAATTTTCATGATCATGAATCCGGAATATATACGCGAGTAGATGGCTTGCGGCACCGGTTCACTATAGAAGTTTCAGCAGATGGCGAAAAATGGAAAACAGTGGTTGACAGAAGCAACAGCTGGAAAGATTCGCCAAATGCATACATTGTGCTCAACCAGCCGGTTGAAGCGAAATTTGTGCGATACAAAAATATTGAGGTTCCTGGTGCTAACCTGGCGATGTCAGAAATAAGAGTTTTTGGGTTAGGTTTCGGGGAAAAACCAGATCAGGTGAAAGGGTTCACAGTAAATCGCGAAACCGACCGGAGGAATGCCTCTTTTTCATGGAACCTGGTAAAAGAAGCGCAGGGCTACAATATCCGGTGGGGAATTGCTCCCGACAAATTGTACCATTCGTGGCTTATTTACGACGACACCGAATTGCTGATGCGCAATCTGGATAAAAACACCGCCTACTATTTTGTCATCGAGGCGTTTAATGAAAACGGCATATCAGAAAAAACGGAAATTATTGAAATTAAATAAAAATCAGATAATTATGAAGAAATTAATGTTTTTGGCAGTTGCTTTTGTTCTTTTTATTTCCTGCGGGCAGCAGGAAAAAGAATCCGAAATGGACACATTCATTAATGACCTGATGAGTGAAATGACCATTGGAGAAAAAATTGGGCAACTGAACCTGATAACTCCCGGAGGTGGAATTCCTACCGGATCGGTGGTGAGTACCGATGTGGAAGAGAAAATTAAAACGGGCAGGGTTGGCGGAATTTTCGGTATTTACGGTCCCGATAAACTGCGGCAGGCGCAGCAAATGGCCGTGGAAGAAAGCCCGCTGGGAATTCCCATGATTTTTGGTGCCGATGTGATTCACGGGTACAAAACCACATTTCCCATTCCGCTCGGACTTTCATCAAGCTGGGACATGGAGTTAATCGAAAAATCCGCTCAGGTAGCCGCAAAAGAAGCCACGGCTGACGGTATTTTCTGGAACTTCTCGCCAATGGTTGATATTGCCCGCGATCCTCGGTGGGGGCGTGTGGCCGAAGGGGCCGGAGAAGATCCGTACCTCGGTTCACGCGTGGCCGAAGCAATGGTTCATGGTTATCAGCAGGATGATTTGACCCGGGAAAATACCATGATGGCCACCGTGAAACACCTGGCATTGTATGGCGCCTCGGAAGCCGGTCGCGATTACAATACTGTTGATATGAGCCGGATGCGGATGTTCAACGAATATTTGCCGCCCTACAAGGCGGGAGTCGAAGCAGGGGCAGGTTGTGTCATGTCGTCGTTTAACGATGTTGACGGTGTGCCTGCTTCCGGAAATAAATGGCTGTTGACAGATCTTCTGCGCGAAAAATGGGGATTCGATGGATTTGTGGTTTCTGACTATACTTCCATAAACGAAATGATTGCC
>JBNJGR010000131.1:0-7714 GCA_051747885.1 Bacteroidota bacterium
CCCGTGATAGCTATTCTTTAATATGGCAAATATTAAAAAAAGCGAACACAACATACCACTTTTAGATGTATCGTTCACGTTTTGTGCTAATTATTTCTTTGAATAATTCCTGTTACATTTTCGATCATCAACTACGGTTGATTATTGCAGTTTAAAAGTAAAAGGATTGTTTTTGATTTGCGATGGTTTAGCTGGAAATGTTTTGGAGGGTTTTCAACACAATTGGTTGGATTTATTTACCCCCTCCGTCGACCTGGAGGTCTCCTTGTCCCCCTCGGCGAGGGGGACAAACTTTCTAATTATCTTACTGCTAAAATATCTGGTGATGAATTCTAATTTGGATTAGTAATCAGTGCTTTTGTGTCCGGTCATCAATTACCACTAACCGGTATTTGTGGCCGCTCATCACTACGCGGTGCGCATCGATGTGGAGGTGTTTGGTAACAATTTTATTGTGGATGTAAAAATCACGAATCAGTACCAGTTCAGAGAGGTTGGAACCCGATAATAAATCCCGCATCTGGCAATGTTTGCAAAAACTGTCGTTTGCGTCAAGCCTGTTGCCTCGTTGGGTGCATCCCATAATTTCACAAAACTCATGTTCCAGAATATCACCTTTGTCGCTTTTGGTTAATTTTTGAAAAGCTTTATTAAAATACTTCACTTTAAAATCATGATTGGTCAGAAAAATAGCCTGCGGATGGTGTTCTATCAGCTGGTTTAGTAGTCCGTTGGCTTCGTCGATGCGTTCAAATTCAAGTCTCATGGCAATCAGTATTAACAGGTTCGCAAATTATGTCTAAAACAGATGCAAGGTTTCAAATTACATTCTTTAGACAAATTGAAAGTAGCAATTTTTAATTAAAAAGGCAATGGAAAATGTTTTACAATCGAAAAATATTTTTATTTATGTTTTAATCAGCTGTTTACCGAGCCAAAAACACGACGCAGCAAATCATTCACACGCGCTGCAGGATTTTCCCGTATCTGTTTTTCTTCCTGTTCAATTTTCAGGAACAGTCCCTCAAGAGCTTTGTTGGTCAGATACACATCCAGGTTGGCTTCAACGGGTTTTAAACCTGCCACCTGGCCTACAATCGAGTTGGCCACTTCGTTCCACCTGCCGGTGAGTGTATTCCAGCTTTGCGCTGTAGAAACATTGCCTACCAGTTTTTTATTCAGCGAATTTTCAATTTTGGGACGATAAAGTACAAATAAATCGTCGTAAGTTGAATTGTACAGATACTGTGTGGCCGCATTATCTTCACCCCTTAAAATTCCTGCAGCATCAGCAATTGTCATGCTTTTAATACTGTTCACAAAAATGGGCTTTGCCTCGGTAACCGCGTCTTCGGCAGCGCGGTTTATGCGCAGCAACACATCATCGAGCAATTGATTGCCTCCTGGAATTTTGCCAATATTATCTACAATTATGTCAGCTTCGGGTGGGAGCAGTATTTTCACGGCTGCATCGCCGTAATATCCGTTGGTTTCTCCCAGGATGTCCACTGATTTATTTGTTCCCACAATCAATGCTTCTTTTAGCCCGGCAACAATTTCAGAGCGGGTAAGCGGACGATCGCTCTCCATAGTTTCATTTACCATCTGTTGTAATTCGGCACAGGAAGTAAAAAATATCAAAAATGCTGCAAAAATTGGTTTTATGTTTTTCATGATGGTATGTGTTAATTCAAAACGAACGAAAGGTAAGAATATTTGTTCGATTGAAATGAGTTACCCAAACAACTTTTTAATCAAATCCTGACGGCCTTTGGCTTTCAGTTCGCTCATGATGGATTTTCGGTATTCGCGTTTGTACCAGAAGAAAAATTTACGCTGCTCTTTTTTGGCGGTCTGACTGCGTGCCGTAAACACCTTTTCCATGGTGTACGGATGGTAGCCCGAGTAGTAAATCACGGTGGCCAGTGTCATTGGTGTGGGTGTAAAATCCTGCACCTGCTCCAGTCTGAAATTCATATTTTTAGTCTGAATGGCCAGGTAGGCCATGTCTTCGGCATTGCTGCCCGGGTGACTTGAAATAAAATATGGAATCAACTGCTGCTTCAGATTTTCTTCTTTGTTTATTTTGATGAATTCCCTGTTCAGCTCTTCAAACAACTTAAAAGAAGGTTTTCGCATGAACTTCAGCACCTCGTCAGAAGTATGTTCCGGCGCTACTTTCAACCGGCCCGACACATGGTGTTTGATCACTTCGCGCAGGTACTTGCGGTTAACCTGGTCGGTTTCTTTATTTCCTGATTTTTCCAGGATCATATCGTACCGGATGCCGCTGCCCACGAACGCTTTTTTCACTTTCGGGTTCTTTCTGACCTTCTCGTATAACTCCAGCATCGGCTTGTGGCTGGTATCGAGGTTTTTGCAGATGGTCGGAAAAATACATGACGCCCGTTTGCACTTCCGGCAAATCTCTTCGTGAATGCCTTTCATTTTGTACATGTTGGCCGACGGGCCGCCCAAATCGGAAATGTATCCTTTAAAATCGGGCATCTGCGTTACTTTTTCCACCTCTTTTAAAACCGATTTTTCAGAACGGCTGGCAATAAATTTTCCCTGATGTGCCGAAATGGTGCAAAAGGTGCAACCGCCAAAACATCCGCGGTGAATGTTGATGGAGTGCCGAATCATTTCGTAGGCAGGAATCGTTTCCTTATTATGATAACGTGGATGCGGCAAACGGGTGTAAGGCAAATCGTACACCCGGTCGATTTCTTCTTCCCGGAATACCGGCCAGGGCGGATTCACCACTACTTTTCTTTTGCCAACCCGCTGTACCAGTTTTTTGGCTTCCATCTTGTTCGACTCCTCCTCGATGTGCATAAAATTGCGGGCAAACTTTTTCCGGTCGGTCAGGCACTCTTCGTGTGATGCAAGCTCCAGTTCGTTCCACTCATTTTGCGTGGCATAATCATCTTCAGCGCCCGCCATAAAAGCAGTTTGCGGAATATTGGTAAGGTTTTCCATGGGCACGCCGCGTTGAATAAGCCGGGCAAACTCCACAATCGATTTCTCCCCCATCCCGTAAAAAAGCAAATCAGCTTTTGAGTCTTCCAAAATGGAAGGCATCAACTTATCCGACCAGTAATCGTAATGGGTCAGCCGCCGCAGCGAAGCTTCAATACCACCAATAATCAATGGTACTTCCGGGTACAACTTTTTCAGGATGTTGGAATAGGTGATAGTGGCATAATCGGGCCGCTGTCCAGTTCTGCCTCCGGGAGTATAGGCATCGTCGGAACGTTTGCGTTTGTTGGCGGTGTAGTGGTTCACCATCGAATCCATGTTGCCGGCCGTTACAGCAAAAAAGAGTCGCGGGGTTCCGAGCTTTTTAAAATCACGCAGGTCGTCCTGCCAGTTGGGTTGCGGCACAATGGCTACTTTCAGTCCTTCGGCTTCCAAAACACGTCCAATCACCGCCGCACCAAACGAGGGGTGATCGATGTAAGCATCTCCCGAAAAAAGGATTACATCGGGCTGCTCCCATCCCAGTTTTTTCATTTCTTTCAGGGAGGTTGGCAGCCATGTATTTTTTTGCAGAAACTGAATTGTCATATTAAAACTTTTCAAAAACAACAAATTAAACCATTTTTTGCTTAGTATGCGAGCGGAAGCCATTTACCTTTTTCAACCCAAACCGGTTAAATTGAAAAATCCTTCTATTTTTGTGTAGGTGTTTGCAAAAGGTTTTTTTCATAAAAACCCAAATAAATCTAAATGGAACTATTGAAACTGAAGGACATTTTTAAAGCTTCTCCTGCCCTGGCCTATTTTGGTGGCGAATACTTCGCAAAATTCCTGATGTACATTCTCCGGTTTAACAAGCTGAACAAAATTTACGAGCAAATAGCCACAAAAGAAGGCATTGAATTCATTGATGAAATAATCCGGATTCTTGAGTTCAAGATTGAATTTGACGAAAATGAATTAAAACGGATACCGTCAGAAGGGCCGCTGATTGTGGTGGCCAACCATCCGCTGGGTGGCTTCGACGGGTTGCTGCTCGTTAAATACCTTTCGAAAGTGAGGCCCGATGTAAAAGTAATTGGTAATTTTTTGCTCCAAAAAGTCGATCCGGTTTCAGAGTATTTTATCAGCGACAATCCGTTTGAAAAAGCAGCAAAAGGGGAAGTTGTCACACGGACCAAAGGCATTACGCGGGCCATAAAACACCTCAAAAACAACGGTGTACTTTGCCTGTTTCCTGCCGGTGAACTGAGCACCTACGGAACTTTTGACACCATTACAGATCAGGCATGGCAGTTTCCAATGGTGAAATTTGTAAAAAAAGCAAGAGTGCCGGTCGTGCCTGTTCATTTTCAGGGAACCAACAGCCGGCTGTTTCACATTATTGCCAAAATTCATCCGTCGCTTCGTCAGGTGCGACTGCCCTCCGAGCTGCTAAACAAAAAGCATAAAACCATAAAAATGCGCATTGGCAGCCCGCTTAAAGTGGAAGAGCAGGATAAATTTAAAGACGTTTACCAGTTTGGCCGGTTTCTGCGTGCCAAAACCTACAGCATGGAAACCCCTTTGGAAGTGAAGCGTTTTTTCAGCTACAACCTGAAACCCAAACCAAAATCGGAAGCCATAATTCCGCCTGTTGAACAAAATAAAATTCTTGCTGAAATTGAAGGGATTAAAGAAGAATACACACTGTTCAATTTAAAAAACTATACCGCCTTTTGTGCACCAGCCAGGGTCATTCCCAATATTCTGACTGAAATTGGGCGATTGCGCGAAATTACGTTTCGCGAAGTGGGCGAAGGAACCAATCGAGGCATCGACATTGATGAATTTGACCTCTATTACCACCAGATGTTTATTTGGGACGACACTGAAAAACGCATCGTTGGAGCATACCGCATTGGCAAGGGCAACGATATCCTGGCTCAATACGGGAAGCGCGGATTTTACCTGCAATCGCTATTCCGGATAAGTGATGAGTTTAAACCCACATTGAAAGAGAGCCTGGAACTGGGCCGCTCATTTGTAATTAAAGAATACCAGCGGCGTCCCATGCCCCTGTTTTTGCTATGGAAAGGAATTTTGTATTTCCTGCTGAAAAATCCGGAATACCGCTATCTGATTGGCCCGGTGAGTATCAGCAATAATTACTCAAAAATTTCGAAAGATTTGATTATCCGTTTTATTATGCGCAACCACCTGAACTGGAAAATGGCCCGGTTTGTGAAACCGCGCAATAAATACAAGTTTACCAGCGACAACCCGGACATCAACATCCTGATGGAGAATATGGAACACGACATCAACCGGCTCGACAAAGCAATTGGCGATTTGGACGAACTGAATTCGGGACTTCCGGTTCTTCTGAAAAAATACATTAAACTAAATGCAAAAATTATCGCCTTTAACGTGGATCCAAAATTCAACAATTGCCTCGACGGGCTGATTGTGCTGGATGTTTACGATGTTCCGAAAAATACCATTGAAGCGCTGTCGAAAGAAGCCAACGACGGGTCAATTCTCGAGCGGTTTTATACGAGTAGAGAGTAAGAAGTCAAGTTATTTCCAAAACTCAAACATTTTCCCTTTCGCTCCAAACAAGGGATCTTTTGAAGGAAGCGGAACTTTGAGGATATTTTTAACAGCTTCCTGCTTTTCGGCTTTTTCTCCGTAATTCATATCGTACCGCTGGCCGTCGGGGTAAGCTCCAACAACTGCAAAGCCCCCGCCCGAATCGATGCGCTTGTGCGCTGTTCCGGCGGGCAACACCACCAAATCACCTTTTTCAATGCGGACAGGTTCGTTACCCGGACCTCCCAGTTGAACTTCGGCCCAGCCGCTGTAAACTCCCAGTGCTTCATGTGCAGTTGAGTGGTAATGCTGGTAACTAAAAATCCCGTTTCGCCACGAATTGTTCCAGTTATTGGCAGCAAGAACTTTCTCTATTGTGGAAGCCGGGTCGCCTTCAGCAAAATCAAAAACATTTTTGTAAAGCAAAACCGGAAGGTTTGAATTGTTGGGAAAATTGTCGTTTTCTTCCAGTTGTAACGTTACGAATTCAGTATTTTTGTTCGTTTGTGCATTCATACTACTCAGGTTTAAAAATAACACTACGCTTAAAATCAATCTTAATTCCATTTTCAGTTCATTAACCACTTCTGTTTTTCTTAACAATTTATCCTTACTTTTTGTTATTTTGGCGCCTGAAATATTCAAAATGGATTTACAAAAAACAGAATTTAATCCAAGCTGGGAATTGAATATTGAGTATTTATTATTGGGTATTTCTTAAAATAATTGAGAATATAAAATGAACAGAACAGCAAAAAACTACCTGCTCCTGATTTTAAAAGGCATGGGAATGGGAGCGGCCGATGTGGTGCCAGGGGTTTCAGGAGGAACCATTGCATTTATTACCGGAATTTACGAAGAACTGGTTTTCTCCATCAAATCAATTAATCTAAAGGCAGTGAAACTGTTTTTCTCAGGTAAATTTGCTGAATTCTGGAAACACATAAACGGAACATTCCTAATGAGTGTTTTGTTGGGGATTGCCATTAGTATTTTTTCGCTGGCCAAACTACTGGAATACCTGCTCAATCATTATCCCATTTTAATTTGGTCGTTCTTTTTCGGGCTCATTATTGCCTCGGCTATTTATGTGGCCCGCACCATAAAAAAATGGAATGCAGGAACTGTAATTGCCGGAATTGCCGGAATTGTTATTGCCTATTTCATAACCGTAATATCGCCGGCTGAAGCCAATACAACCTGGTGGTTCATTTTTCTTTCCGGTTCCATTGCCATTTGCGCCATGATTTTACCCGGCATTTCAGGCAGTTTCATACTGGTGCTGCTGGGCATGTACAAATTTATACTCTCCGCCGTTGGCAACCTCGAGCTTGCAATTATACTTACTTTTCTGGCCGGGGCTGCAGTAGGAATTATCGCCTTTTCAAATATTCTGTCGTGGTTCCTGAAACATTTTCATAACCTTACTATTGCCGTTTTATCGGGATTCATGGTTGGATCGCTCAACAAAGTATGGCCATGGAAAGAGGTGACTGAAACTTTTATTGACAGACACGGAGAAACCCGGCCGCTGGTTGAACAAAATGTGCTACCCGCCACTTATGAACAAATTACCGGCAACGAAGCCTGGCTTTTGGGCGCCATTGTTATGGCAGTTGCAGGGTTCTCAATAATTTTTGTAATTGAAGGTTTAACCAAACCGAAAAAAGAGTCACTATGAAAAAATATGGTTTAATTGGCTACCCGCTCACCCACTCTTTTTCAAAACGTTTTTTTACCGAAAAGTTTGAAAAAGAGAAGATTGAAGCAACCTACGAAAATTTCGAGATCGAATCGATATCATGGTTTCCTGAAATTGTAAAAAACAATCCTGACCTGATTGGTCTAAATGTTACCATCCCCTACAAAGAAAAAGTGATTCCTTTTTTAAATGAGGTTGACGAAGCAGCCGAAAAAGTTGGGGCGGTGAACACGGTAAAAATCAACCGCTCAGGAGACACTATTTTCTTAAAAGGCTTTAATACTGACACTTACGGATTTGAAACTTCATTAAAACCGCTGTTAAAAACGCATCATAAAAAAGCATTGATTCTGGGAACCGGCGGGGCATCAAAAGCCATTAAATTTGTGTTGAAAAAACTGGGCATCGGTTTCATTTCGGCATCAATCGAGGAGCTGAAGGAGAATGAAATCCGTTATG
>JBNJGR010000132.1:0-7609 GCA_051747885.1 Bacteroidota bacterium
ATGGCTTACGGGTTTCTGAAATCGGTATTTAAAATTTTTGAAAAGTATAAAACACCCATCGATATGATTTCCACTTCGGAGGTGGCACTCTCGCTTACTATCGACAATACCGACCATTTGAGAAGCATTCACGATGAGCTCGACAAATTTGGGACAGTTGAGATTGACCGCAATATGGCTATTATTTGTATTGTGGGAGATATCATCGGCGAAGAAAGAGGTTTCGCGTCAAGGGTTTTCGATACGCTTGACGGCATTCCCATCCGGATGATTTCATACGGCGGAAGCAGTTACAATATTTCGGTACTCGTGCCCAGCTCGCACAAGGAAAAAACATTGCAGGCCATCAATACCGGCTTGCTGAATAACGGGGATTGATGCGCACAAAAAATTACTATAAAAAACGGCGGGTTAGAGCAACCCGCCGTTTTTTGTTAATTCATTATCAATTAACTACATCCCGCTGAAATCAACTCCTTCAAAAAGAATGGAAGGTGTCAGCCAGGATGAACTATCATTTACATCGTTGCCAAATTCTCCAATATTGGCCCAAAGATCTTTCATATTTCCGGTAATATTCATTTCCGAAACCGGTTGAACCAATTCGCCGTTTTCAATCAGAAAACCATCTATTCCGTATGAAAAATCACCGGTTGTACCATTACAGTTCCCTCCGTTGAAGCTGGTTACCAAAATACCTCTGCTTACCGAGGCGATGAGCTCCTCAAGGTTTTTATCGCCGCTTTCGAAAACCAGGTTGGAGGTGCTGCCGCTGGTGGCCTCCATGTTCAGTTTTTTGCCGTAGTAGGTATCGATATAATAATTTTGAAGAACGCCGTTTCCAAAAACTGTACGCTTTTTTGTTGCCAGACCTTCACTGTCGAACAAACGCGACCCCCGTCCCGAAACAATAAACGGATCGTCAGTAATGGTAAGCTTTTCGGAAAACACCTTTTCTCCTTTTTTATCGACCAAAAACGAATTTTTTTGCTGAATGGCAGAACCGTTCAGGGCGCTGATTACCGGACTAATAAGTCTGCTGACCTGACGATTCTCAATAATCATCTGCATTTTCCCCGATGCAATTTTGTCCTGCCCTATTTTTTTAAGTGCGCGCTCCAGGGCTTTTTCACCTATTCCTTTTTTTTCCAGCTTATCATAGAAAATGGCACTTTCGCTCCAGGACGATTCTGGCCTGGCGTCGCCGCCTTTAACCGAAACCTGGGCATTCAGTCCGTAGTAAGAATTTGTCGTGTCTCCTTCAAACCCGTTGCTGGTTACCATGAGTCGCTCGCTCAGGCCATCGTAGTAACTTGTCGAAACCGAAATAATCCGATCATCTTTCCCGAAAACTTCTTTTTCAGTTTGAAAGGCCAAATCGATTTTTTGTTGCGGATTGTGCCTGTCGAATCCCGGATCCAGTGTTTTCAAATCCATTCCATCTCCCTGGTAGTAAAGTTCCGGATCAGGAAGTGTCCTGAATTCATCTTCCGAAAGGAAACGGGTGCCTTTAATGGCTTCCTCAATAAAACGGGCCAAATCCTCTTTTTTCATGCGGTTGGTGGAATGCACCGAATATTTTTTATCCACAAAAAGCCGGATGGTGAGATTGTTCTGAATGGCCTGCTCCAGGTTGTCAATTTTTTCGTTTCGCACATCCACGCTGCTGCTCCGGTTGTTCGAAATACTAACGCTAACCTGCTGGGCGCCATTTTCGAGGGCATGATTCATTGCCCATTTTGCCAAATTATATTTTTCCTGTTTAGTCATTTTTCCAATTTTTTAGGGTTGAACATTTAAACCGAACCTCCAACAGTTAATTTTTTCACCAGCACGGTTGGCAAACCGCAGGTAACCGGCACCGACTGGCCATCTTTGCCACAGGTCCAGGTTCCGTTGTCAATTAAATAATCGTTGGCACACATGGTAATATCGGCAAGTGCTTCGGGCCCGTTGCCAATAATGTTGATGTCCTTAATCGGTTGGGTTAGTTTCCCTTTTTCAATCAGGTAACCCGATTTTACGAAGAATGTAAAGTCGCCGGCCCCGATTTTCACCTGGCCGTTGCTGAAATTATCCACATAAACCCCGTAATCCACATTCGAAATAATATCGTCTTTTGTGTGAGGCCCCGGTTCCATGTAAGTAGCGCGCATGCGAGGCAACGGAATATTCCTGAACGACTCGCGGCGGCCGTTCCCGGTTGGGGCAACCCCGTAGTATTGCGAACTGATGCGATCGTGAATGTAGCTGTTCAGCACACCGTCTTTCACCAGATAGGTTTTCTCCACATCGTTACCTTCATCATCCACATTAATGGAGCCTCTGTTATTTTCAAGCGTTCCGTCGTCGATAATATTTACAAAATCGGCAGCCACTTTTTTACCCATTTTATCGCTGAAAATGGAAGTTCCCTTTCGGTTAAAATCGGCTTCAAACGTATGCCCAATAGCTTCGTGCAACAAAATTCCCGAGCCTCCGGCGCCCATCACAACGGGCATTTCGCCGGCTTTTGGCTTGGTAGCTTCAAAAAGAATATTGGTGCGGTCAACGGCTTCGCGTGCCAGTTCATCAACCAAATCGTCGGTAAGCCATTCAAACCCCTTGCGGAACGAACGTGCTGAGTAGGCATTTTCAACCTGCCCGTCTTTTTCCATAATACAAACAGCACCAAAACTTATCATGGGCCGGTAATCGTAGGTCAGACGGCCCTCGGAGTTGTAGAACATAACATACGATGATTCGTCGTTTAAAAAGGCATTAACTTTAATTACCTTTTCATCGAGACCGAATACTTTATCGTTAATTTTCTGCACAAAAGGCACTTTGTCTTTTACCGAAACATCTTCCCACTTTCTGGAAATTTTGTAATAATTTGAAGGGATTTTTTCAAGAATATCGCTGTTTTGATACTCTTTTTTACTCCCGGCAATGTTTGCTGCCATCCTTGCAGCGTTTAACATGGCATCGAGGGTAACCGTTTCAGAATAGGCAAACCCGGTTTGGTCGCCTTTTAATACACGGATTCCCACACCAAAATCGATATTGGAGTAAGCCCTGTTTACTTTACCGTCTTCCAGCCCCAGGCTGTTTGTTGTTTTCTGTTCGAAAAAAAGATCGGCATAATCGCCTCCTTTACTCAATGCTTCGGAAATCACTTGTTGCAGCATTTCTGCCGAAACCTCAAAATGATCTAAATAATGCTTCACGTTTGCTGATATTTTTATGTTTTGGAACGATTGCAAAAAAGGAGGAAGAAGCATTCCTCCTGCTACAGCCGCCCCGCTTGTTTTAATAAAATTACGCCGGTTTGTTTTCATTTTGCTTCTACAATTTAAAAATTTCGAAATTAAATAAAATAATGCCAACTATAATACAATGGTGAATTAATTACTATTAGTTCAAAACCAATAGTTATCCATTACAAAAATTACTTACAAATTTCCAATCCCTGTTCAAACAGAGTAAATTTTAAAAATTTTGATATTTTTCTCTTACAACATGTAAAATAATGGGGTTTATTAAATAAATATAAACAAATCACAGTTTTTACCCCTCTTTTTTAAGCATTATATCGCAAAAAAATATATTTTTGAAATGAAATTGAAATTAAAAAATCATTAGTTATGGCACATTTCAGATTAAAAGCACTTGAAGAGGTATTAAACAGAAAACCCGAAGAGTTTACCCGGGAGAAAAACCTTGTATCTGACTTTTACGGCAAGTTGGTATTCGACAAACCAAAAATGAAAAAATACCTCTCGAAGGCAGCTTTCAATGCCGTAATGGAAGCAATTGAGAAAGGCACAACCATCGACCGGAAAATGGCCGACCAGGTTGCACAGGGCATGAAATCGTGGGCGCTCGAAAACGGCGCAACGCATTACACACACTGGTTTCAGCCACTTACCGACACCACTGCCGAAAAGCACGATGCATTTATAGTTCACGGCGACGAAGGAAGGGTTGTGGAAGCTTTTTCAGGAGAGTTACTGGCCCAGCAGGAACCCGATGCTTCATCGTTCCCCAGCGGCGGAATCCGCCAGACTTTTGAAGCCCGTGGCTACACGGCCTGGGACCCTTCATCTCCGGCATTCATCAGCGAAACCACGCTTACCATACCAACTATTTTTATCTCGTACACCGGCGATGCACTCGATTACAAAACACCGCTGTTGCGCGCCCTGCATCAGGTAGATAAAGCTGCAACAGCCGTTTGCCAGTATTTCGATAAAAATGTAACTTCTGTAAAGGCCAACCTAGGATGGGAGCAGGAATATTTTTTAATTGATGAAGCACTGTACACTGCCCGCCCCGACCTGGTACTTACCGGCCGCACATTAACCGGGCACTCTTCGTCGAAAGACCAGCAGCTGGACGACCACTATTTTTCATCCATCCCAACCCGGGTGAACCGTTTTATGCAGGATGTGGAAAATGAAGCGTATAAGCTGGGAATTCCCGTAAAAACACGACATAACGAGGTAGCTCCCAACCAGTTTGAACTGGCGCCCATTTTTGAGGAAGCCAACCTGGCCAACGATCACAACCAGCTTATTATGGATATAATGCTAAAAATTGCACGCCGGCATAAATTCCGCATTTTATATCACGAAAAACCTTTTGCAGGAGTGAATGGATCTGGAAAACACAACAACTGGTCGCTATCCACCAACACCGGCGTAAACCTTTATTCACCGGGGAAAAACCCAAAATCCAACCTGTTATTCCTGACCTTTGTAATCAACACACTAAAAGCAGTTTACGACAACCAGGATCTTCTGCGGGCAAGTATTTTAACTGCTTCCAACCAGCACCGACTGGGAGCAAACGAAGCGCCGCCTTCCATCCTGTCTGTATTTTTAGGTACCGAGGTATCAAAAATGCTCGATTTAATGGAAGAATCGGTGGTTGACCGAAAAATGACACCGGAAGAAAAAACGGCACTTAAACTGAACATCGGCCGAATCCCGGAAATCATTCTCGATAATACCGATCGCAACCGCACTTCTCCTTTTGCATTCACCGGTAACCGTTTCGAATTCCGGGCAGTTGGGTCCTCGGCCAACAACGCTTCGGCACTAATTGTGCTCAACTCAGTTATGGCGAACCAGCTGAATAAGTTCAAAGAAAAAGTGGATGCCCTCATTGAAAAAGATGTTAAAAAAGATGAAGCTATTTTCCAGGTGCTGAAGGACCTGATTATCGACTCAAAGCCTATCCGTTTTAACGGCGATGGATACAGCGAAGATTGGGTAAAAGAAGCGAAAAAACGCGGACTCACCAATATTCGGAATGTACCGGAGTCGCTTTCGGCCTACCTTCGTCCCGAAAACAAAAGGCTGTTTGAAAGCCTTGGCGTTTTTAACGAACCCGAGCTGCACGGCCGGGTTGAAGTGGAGTACGAAAAATTCATAATGAAAGTTCAGATTGAGGCGCGCGTGCTTGGAGACCTTGCTATTAATCACATTGTTCCAACAGCGGTTCAGTACCAAACCATGCTGCTCGAAAATGTATTACGGCAAAAAGAATTGTTTTCAGAAGAAGAATTTGAACAACTGGCCGGTGCACGCAAAGAGTTGATTAAAGAAGTGGGCGGTCATATTTCAGCCATAAAATCAAAACGCCACGACATGATTGAGGCACGCAAAAAGGCAAATGTTATTGAAGATACCGTTAAAAAGGCAGAAGCATACGACAAAAAAGTAAGGCCTTACCTCGACGAAATCCGTTACCATATCGACAAACTGGAACTGATAGTTGACAACGAATTGTGGCCACTGCCCAAGTACAGAGAGCTTTTATTCGTCAGATAATTTTTTTGGTTGTGGAGTATTAAAAGAGGCTTTGTTCAGAGCCTCTTTTTTTTTGGGAAAAACTTTACGCTTCATAATTAATCTACCAAACAGCCGTTATTTTTGTAGCTGTTAAAAAATTTAATTTACTTTTACCTTTTTGGAAAGTAGTGTTGGGTATGAATAGAGTTTTCAGGTTAGTATTGTTTTTAATCGTAATAATTACCTTAGCCTCATGCAGTGCAAGCAAATTAGGCAGGGATGCCCTGCTTTCACACGAAATTGGAGAGTATTACAATGCCATTGAAAAATACAGAAAAGCAAGCCGCAAAGAAAAGGACCGCGACAAAAGGCGGGAGTATGCTTTTTCCATTGCCGAATGCTACCGTTACATTGGCGATTACGAAATGGCTGCACTGTATTACAGGAATGCCATCCGCCGTGGATACTCAGATCCCATTGCCCTTTTTTACCATGCCGAAATGCTGAGGGCATCACAGGACTACGAGCAAGCTGTTGAAAACTACCGCATGTACCTCGATACTATTCCCGGCGACGAAAGAGCACAAGCCGGACTTGAAGCCATTCAGAAAACCCAGGAGTGGGTAGCCAATCCAACCCGCCACATCATCAACCCCATAAAAGAAATCAATTCGCGTGAAAGCGATTTCTCTCCTGTATTTGTAGGAGGACGCGACAACGAGGTGATTTTCACATCGACGCGGAAAGCTGCTACCGGAAAAAAGGAAAGCCTGATTACCGGCCAGGATTATGCCGACCTTTTTAAGTCAACATATAGCATTCAACGGCAAAAATGGGAAACACCGCAGCTGCTGGATGAAAACCTGGTGGTAAACACGGGCGACGAAGAGGGAGCTGCCACCTTATCATCTACCGGTGAACAAATGATCTTTACCCGTTCCCGCTACGATAAAAACCAATCGCTGGGGACAGAACTCTATTCTACATCGCAATCGCGCGGCACATGGTCGGGCCCCATAAAAATACAGGTTGTTGGCGACAGCATTATTGCAGCCCATCCTGCCCTGAGTCCCGATGGCTCGGTGCTTTATTTTGTTTCGGACATGCCCGGAGGAGAGGGAGGAAAAGATATCTGGAGAGCTGAAAAAGAAGGCGGGACTTTTTCAAATCCTGAAAACCTGGGAGAAACCATTAATACACCCGGCGACGAGATGTTTCCCTTTGTAAGAGATAACGGAGAGCTGTACTTTTCGTCGAACTACCATATTGGAATGGGCGGGCTCGATATTTTTGTGGCCCGCGAAGATGAGGACGGAAACTGGACCATTGAAAATATGGGCTATCCTGTAAATTCCCCATCTGACGATCTTGGAATCGCATTTGTTGAAGGCGAAAACAAAGGCATGTTTACATCTAACCGGAAAGGCTCGCGCGGAGATGATTTATATGAATTTGTGGTGCCGCCCAAAATATACAGGGCTGAAGGTGAAGTTTTCGATAAAGAAACAAGTGAAAAAATTGATGGTGCAACCGTGCGGATTATTGGCACCGACGGCACAAACATGCGCATGCGCACCCAGGACGGAAAATTTCAGATGAAACTTCAGCCCGAAACCGAATATGTTTTCGCAGCTTTTAAAGAAGGCTATTTACGCGACAAGGCAACTGCCAGCACTATTGGCCTTGAGGACAGCAAAGACTTCAGGTTTGAACTGTTTCTTACTTCAACTGATGACCCGATAAAAATTGAAAACATCAATTACGAATTTGGCAGCTGGGAATTACTGCCGGAATCAGAAGCCGAACTTGACACGTTAATAAGGGTGTTGGTG
>JBNJGR010000133.1:0-7572 GCA_051747885.1 Bacteroidota bacterium
ACCCCCACCGACTCCTATCGAATTAGCGGGCACTGTAACAAATGTAAGTGAATATGGCGGGTCTGATGGCGCCATTGACCTTAGCATTACGGGAGGTCAACCTGATTATTCATTTTTATGGTCGAATAACGACACTACTGAAGACCTTGAGGGATTGCAGGCAGGTATTTATTCAGTAATTGTGACCGATGAAATCAACCAGACAGCAAAAGACACTTTTGAGGTACTGCAACCAGGAGATGGAGTTATGGATGCAGACGGGAATATTTACAGCACTGTAAAAATTGGGGAACAAACATGGATGGGGGAAAACCTTCGGGCTATGCATGCTCCTGATGGTTCTGAAATTACAAGCTATTCGTATTATGAAGATTCGGACTCCATAAAGAAATACGGGCGGCTATACAACTGGGATGCTGTAATGAATGGCTCCAAAACAGAAGGGGCGCAGGGAATTTGCCCCAACGGCTGGCATGTTCCCTCGGATGACGAATGGAAACAACTGGAAATAGCGCAGGGTATGACGCAATCGGAAGCCGATATGACAAACACCTGGCGCGGAGCACCAGTTGGAACTTTGCTGAAAACCGGCGGTGATTCCGGGTATGAAGCCCAATTATCCGGAAGGCGCGCATCAAACGGAACTTTCAGCCTAATAGGAAGAATGGAATACATGTGGACTTCAACGCAATTTGGTACCAGTATGGCCTGGCGCCGCTGTCTCGATTCGTATTCAGCTGAGGTTGGCCGGTGGAACACTTTTCCAAAAACCTACTGCTTTTCAGTGCGGTGTGTAAAAGATAATTAAACCAAAATGCCAGAAATTATGAAAAGAATACTATTAACTACTTTGGTATTGCTCTCCTTTCTCATTTTAAATTACAGCTGTGCTAAAGAGGAGGTTGAAACACCAGATGATTTGGTTTTTGACTCGCTTATTTCTGAAAAAGATACCATTGCACCGGGGGAAAGCACAACTGTTAAAGCCTCCGCAACAGGTAGCAACCTGGAATTTTTCTGGTCGTCCACACTGGGCGATATTATTGGGTCAGGCCCGGAAATAACCTACGTTGCATCGCCGTGTGCTGTAGGAACCAACGAAATAACCTGCAAAGTAACCAACGGAAACCAATCCGAAACAAAATCCATCGAAATTGTTGTTTATGAATAAAAGAAAGTTCATCCTGGTTTTTATAATGATGCTTTCCCCTGCTATCATATATGCCCAGTGCCTCTCCTCTGTTAATCCTGTGGGCGGAACCAATAACCTGCTGGTTTTGGAAAAAAATTCTTTGCGTATCATCTCATTTTACAAATACGGGCAGGGTAACCAATATTACGAGGGAAATTCGGTTTCCGATTTTAACTTAATAGATAAGGCTTTTTACAATTACCTTTCAGCATCAGTTGGATATGGATTATCGTGGAAGACAACACTTGAACTGGAAGCGGGCTATTTTTTCAATAAAACACAAATTTACAATCTTGATTCCGGTTACCGGTTGAAAGGACAAGGATTATCAAACCTGGTGGCCTTGATAAAACACAGCATTTATTCGGACCCTTTCAAGCGTGTGTATATTACCGGAGCTGCCGGTGCCAAAATCCCGTTTTCAAGAAGTCTTCAATGGGATAACAATGTAAAATTGCCTGTTGAAGTTCAGCCAACACTGGGTGCTTATGGCGGGGTTTTTAGTGCTTCGGCTGTGAAAGAAAATTCAGGTACCGGAATGCGCTACTTTTTAACCAACCGCACTGAAATTAATACTTCCAACAAAGATGATTACAGGCCGGGAACTTCTGTTTATACTTCGTTTTATATCTCCCGGCATTTAAAAGCGCCATGGCTCAAAGACAACTGGACAGCCATTGTTCAAATCCGAAACGAAATACGCACCCCGGATAAAATAAACGAAATAACCAAAGAATCTTCGGGCAGTACCTTGTTTTTTGTCGCCCCTCAGTTAAACTATGTTTTAAAAAACAACTGGTATCTCTCAGCAATGGTCGATATTCCTGTTTACCAAAATTTTAAGGGCACTCAGCTCGGTGCCAACCCCGGAATTACTTTCATTGTTTCCAGAACATTGCGTTTATAGAATCAGGATTGCTTCAATTTTTGCTGTTTTCGTTTTGTTTCAGAAAAATAGGCTGCTGTTACCAGTACCAAAACCAAAAATACGGCAATATACACACCATTGGGTACTGGTGCAGGCTCTCCCTGCGCATACGAATGCAAACCCGATAAATAGTAATTCACCCCGAAATAGGTCATCAGTACCGAACCGAACCCAAGCAAAGAGGCAGCACTAAGCGCATAATTTCCTCTTAATCCCGGAATTTTATACATGTGTACTATAAACGCATAAACCAAAATTGTAACCATAGCCCAGGTTTCTTTAGGATCCCAGCCCCAGTACCTGCCCCACGACTCGTTGGCCCACACGCCGCCAAGAAATGACCCAATTGTAAGCGTAAACAACCCAAGGATTAATGCAATATTTATGATATAAACCAATTCTTTAATGGTAAAACTAACCCGGTTTGAATTTTCAGGTGTGCGTAAAACCATGAGGAATAAGTTGAGAAGGCCGAGTAAAGCGGCAATTCCCAGGAATCCGTAGCTGGCCATTATTATTGCCACGTGTACAATTAGCCAGTATGATTTTAATACAGGAACCAGGTTTGTTATTTCCGGGCTCATCCAGCTAAAGCCGGCCACGAGCAAAGTTAAACCAGCTAGCAATGTAGTCAGCGATAATGTTATTTCGGAGCGCTTCACAAAAATCAGCCCGGTGAGCAAAGTAGCCCAGCTCACAAAAATCATTGACTCGTATCCGTTACTCCATGGAGCATGCCCCGAAATATACCACCTGACGGCCAACCCGGCAGTATGAACCAGAAACAAAAAAACGATGAGCAGAAAACCTGCCTGCTTTAGTTTATTCAATTTAACTTTTGGATTGAATATGGTAATCAGTTGTATAAAAAGCAACACCAATCCTAACGTCATAAGTATTTTCGAGAGTTTTCCGAAAATATCCAGTTTATGATAAAGTACTTCAAGTTTTATTTTGGTTTTTGAAGGGATAATTTCAGCACCTTCCTGCTGCTGGTAGCTTTTCAATTGTGCCAAAAGCTGATTTGCAGCCGACCAGTTACGATTACCCACTGCATTTAAGTAATTACCGATTATCTGTTCAGCAAAAACTTTATGTTCTTCGCTCAGAGTTTCTGCATCATTAACCGATACCCACTTTTTGTTTTCATCGCCGGGGACGGGAAAAACAGTAAAAAAATGCCCGGTAAACACACTGTTCAGAATATTAACACGCTCATCAACATTAATCACCTCTTTTTCGAGCTTATTGCGTTTTGCCGAACTTTTTTCGTAAGCTGCATTTACCAGCGAGCTTAACTTGTAGCCATCGCGCTCGCGAGAGGTAACAATATCGTTAAAAGCTGCATATTTCCCGTTCACACCAAGAAAATTCCGGAGTTCGGGATTGGCCACTTTAATGAACCGAACATTTCTCCATTTATCAGGATTGGCCTGCATGTCGAGAAAAACGGCAGTGGCCGACATTCCTTCCCACTTTTGTTTCTTGGCTACTTTACGCATAATTTCAGAAGCCAGGGTCGCAGCAGGCTCAACACGTCCTTTGCGGCTTTGCAGCAAAAGTTCTTCAAATTCTTTCACGTGCTGTTTATCGGGTGATTGCAGGTTGGGTGTCTGGCCGCTTACCGTTGAAAACAAAAATGCAAAAACCAAAATCGCAAAAAATTTCTTGCGTTTTTCCCTCAACTTTCCTGAACCTTTCACCAGACTCCTGAACCGGCTGCTTCTGTTGAAAAGTGTTAAAATCATTCCCAGTGTCATAATAAAATAACCGAAATAGGTAACCGAAGTCCCAAGCACATCATAATTTACCGATAAAATTGTGCCCTGCTCATCCTGATCGTACGACGACTGAAAAAAGCGATATCCTTCGTATTTCAGAATATTGTTCATGAAAATACGGTACGGCATTTCCAGGTCACCATCGCGGAGCACCACTTCGCTGGCATAAGACGAAGGGCTGTTTGAACCGGGATATCTTTCCAGCTGAAAATCTTCAAGATATAATGAAAAAGGCAGTTCAATATTTTTTGAGCCGTAAGAAGCCGAAACGGTAACACCATTTATTTTGGCATTCACCGGGTTACTGACTACCCCTTTTTGCCCGAAAACAATCAGTTCTTTCGACTGGTCGCCAACCGTTACCAGCATTCGAAGGGCATCATTGCCGGCTCCGCCACGTTGGGAGGGATTGTACTCAAGCTGAGTAACGGCTTTCATGAAAAACTGCTTCACAGCAAAATTGAGTTCCCCCAATGAATACACCTTCTGCGTTTCTACCTGGGTGGTTACTCCAGTTGGTATAACCTCGGCTTCAGTTCCCTGCATACCTGAAACGCGAAGGGAATCGTTCGCAGAAATAAATAAAATTCCATTGTCAACAGATAAGCTGACATCGTTATTTTCATTACTGTCGAATCCCAAAGAATATCCATTAACCTCTTTTGAATTACCTTGTTTCAGGTTGAAATCGTTGCGTTGCATTCCGGGGTTTACCGTTAATAACGAAACAATTGGTTCGCCTGAAGGATTGGGCACAACCGATTCAACAGCCGAGGGAACAAATTGCAAATTCTCAAATTGAATTTCATGGTTATCCAGCTGTAAAGTTTCTGAAAACCGGTTTGATGCATAAGGAGAAAACATCACTTCAGTTTCATCACTCACTGTCTGGTTTTCATTTGAAGCGGTTACGTTAATAAAAGAGGCAGTTGATACTATTTTGTTGGACGAATCGCCTTCCCTGATGTGCATCATCCCTTCAAAGCCAATATAACGCGTAAAAGCGGCCCCTAAAATGATAAACAAAAAAGAAAAGTGAAACAGGAAATTGGTCCATTTCTTTTTACTTACCAAACCATTATAAATAATGCTGCCAATGAGGTTCACACTAATTACAAGCAATAAAATTTCGAACCAGCGGGCATTATACACCAATATTTTGGCAGTAATGGTACCATAATCGTTTTCAATAAAAGTGGCGTAACCTATTGAGACAGCAAAAACAACAAACAAAATTCCCGTAAAAAACATGGAAAACAGAAACGAAACAAACTTCTTCATAAATCCAACTTTCAAAAAAATATATATCTATTCAAAAAAATTAAAACGTGGGCGGAAAGATACGTGTTTTCTGCAAAGGAGAAAAAAGTATTTAATACAACTGGCTGTGGCAATCAGAACAATGCTGGGTTTGCCAAACCTCATTAATATCAACAGGATGTTTGAATGCAAGTGGTTCAATTACATTCGAAACTTCCATATTGTCAACCGTTCCCTGTGCTGTTATATCGTGACAAAGGTTGCAGTCGCGCGAAATTACTTTTCCTTGTGCCGATTCATGCCTGTTGTTGTGACAACGGTAACAGCCTTCTGTTTCCATGTGGCCGAGATGGTTTGGATACTCTTTCCAGGAAACTTTCATGTGTGGGAAAAAATTTCGTGAATAACCTTCCTTTATACTTGCAACGGCCTTTTCAATATCTTCCTTCCTGGTTTCAAGCAGTTCGGGAAACATGAATTCGTAATACTCATTCACCTGGAGTTCGATAGCCGCAAAAGCACTGTCGGTTGTGGGATAATCTTCGAAAAACACACCCATCGCCACTGACTTGATATCGGGCAAATCCTTGGGCATATCACCGCTAATCATGTATTCGTCGATAAAATTCTGGGGGGCTTTGTAATGATGCGACGGGCGGTTGTGGCAATCGAGGCAATCCATTACCCTCACCTCCAACGAATCCATCCGGGTTTGGGAGATCTTTTTCTCTGAATCTTCGTAGATAGTCGTTTCGCCTGTTTTGAGATTGGTGTATTTTACCCACGGAATTTCACTGCGCTTTTCGTCAGAAGCAATGTATTCGATTTTAACATCGGGGTTAATGTGCCAGTGAATTCCTTCGGTGAGGCCCAGTGCGCTGTGATCAGAGCTGGTTTTTAACAACATGTGAATATCCCACGCTGTATTTGCTTCATCGGCCAGGAAAGAACGCTTAATTAATAATTTCCGATCGTAAAATTTTTCGGGCCAGTGACATTCTTCGCAGGTCTCCTGTGCCGGACGCAAACTGTGAACCGGAGTTGGAATGGGACGTGGATATTTGTCGAACATTACCGAATAAACCTGGTACAACCCTGAAAGCTTACTTTTCACATACCAGTCGGCACCGCTTCCAACATGGCATTCAACACACGATACCCGTTCGTGCGACGAGGCCTGATAGGCCGCATATTCGGGCTCCATCACCTGGTGGCAAACCTTACCGCAAAATTCAACAGATTCGGTGTAATGAAAAGCCTCATAACTTCCTACTGCCGAAAGAATCAGCAAAACCGCTGTGCCTGCCGAAAATATTATGGTTGCATTCCGCGTGGCCGGGTTATTAAAATCAATTACCGGCCAGTCTTTCTCATGTTTTTTGTATTTCTGCCTTTTTAACTTTCGTCTGGAAATAATCATCCCAACCGGTATTAATATAAGCCCAATGATTAAAAACATAGGCAGGATAATATACATGAACAGCCCTAAGTACGAACTCCCTACATCGAAAATTATAGATATTGCAAATAAAAAAATAATAAACAGGAAATTCAGAATAGCAATACCAGCGCCAATTATGGAGGTCCAGTTTCGCAATGAATACGGTAATTTCATTTCATTCAAATTATTATTTTAAAAGATATTCGATGGAATTGCCATGAATTAATGATACTCACTGAGTGTTATTGCTATATATCATCGCAATTTCATAAGGTGAATTGTTAATAATTGTCACCAAAAATATTTGCCGACTTAAAAACCGGCCACCTTTTTCAATGGCTTAAGCATGATGCCATCCGGTAACAATACTTTTGAAATTGTTGACAGGCGATTTCCCCATCGAGGCAACATATAAATGAACAAACAAAAAAATCATGATAAAAAATCCTACAATGCTGTGCAGTATAGCTGTGAGCATTACACCGCTCACCTGGTAAATTTCATCTATTATAATCTCCGGGAATAGCAGTGCAAGCCCGGTAATAATTACAACGGGTACAAATATATACATCACAATGATGTATGAATATTTTTGTAGCGGATTGAATTTTCGTTTTTCTGATATTGGGTAAGGAGTTTTTTCGCCTTTAAACATACCCGAAACATAGTACTTAACTTGTTTCATAAGCCTTTTTTGAAGTCCCCGCATTTTTATCTGGTAATACATCCCGTTTTTAGTCAATAAATTCCCGGCAAAAAACAGGATATAATTAAGAGCAAGTATTACTCCAAAAACATTATGTACAGCTACGGCATTTTCAAATTTCAGTAAAAATATTGTGGTTGAATAGTGCATGCTAATTCCAGACAAAATCAGTACAATAATGGATATAGCATTTACCCCGTGCCAAATTCTTAACCAAAGTGGATATAAATATAGCTTTCCTTCAGCTGACATAACGTATTATTT
>JBNJGR010000134.1:0-7524 GCA_051747885.1 Bacteroidota bacterium
TTCGGGAAATTACCGGAACCACTGAAAGACACTTCGTCCGGGAAGGCAATCCGGAAAGCCGAACGGACTACTCAAAGGTTTACGCCGTAGAAAGCTAAATCCTAGAGTACAGGGCCTGATTCAACGGTAAAACGATGAATGCAGTGCCAGCCAAAATAACCGTAGCCTGGCGCTCGGGAAAACTTCGGTTGACCCAGTGAATGGGAGCTATTCGTAACAGAGTAGTTCCCATTTGTGTTTTATGGCAGCTCTTCCTAAATCTTAAAATCTGATAATAAAAATGAAACTTATGGGAAACTGAATTACCTGGGGGTATAAAAATAAGAAGGATGGGTTCAACAACCCATCCTTTTCTCATTAAACTAACTAACCTAACTAAACCTAAACTTATGAAAATAAACGTACCACAAATATAATAGCTGATAAGGATTCTCCAAACTCAAAACTGTTAAATCATGTTAACGATAAAATTTAATTAACACAATTTTTTACTGGGCAATAAATAAATAATGAATGGATCCCCGCTGTAGTTCAGGTGCTTGTGGATCGGCATTAAAAACAGTCCGGGACGCAGCGGCTTTTGCATACAAAAAAATTTGTTCGTCGCGTATGGCTGAATTATTTTGCGGTTCTGCCTCTACCACCCTGCCCTGCCGGTCAACCACAATATCAACTATCACTTTTCCACCCCCCTGAGCAAGGTAAACAGGTATAGGCAAACTCAGGTGATACCTGTCCTCAAGGTAATATGTGATGTTACTTTCGCCGGTATAAACCACATTTTCAATAGAATCAGGGTTCATTCCTTCAGTTGTTTCAACCGGCATCTCAATATCTTCAAGCTTAACTGTTTCTTTTGACAATTGATTTCTCACATTCTGCGAAAGTTGACGTGCTGCTTCCACTTCACGGGTATAATCTTCATCAAAAAAATCTTCGTTTTCCATTAATTGTTTCGAGGCAATGTTGGTCCTGTTGCTTTGTGTTTCTGAAAGCTGAGATGAAGGATCATTGGGCACAGGTTCGCCCTGTTCTGGAATATCTTCTTCCTCCAAAGGTTCAGGCTCACTCATAAGTTCTTCCGGAAATTCTATCAACAATTCTTCTTCCTGCACAGTTCCCTTCATTTCCACTTCGGCCAGGAGGAAAGCAGAAAATAAAAGAATATGAAATATAAGAGTGCCCATTACCCCATATATATTTCTCTTATATAACTCACGAAGTTTTTTCACACGGCAAAATTATAAAATTATGTAGTATTTTTCCTGTCAAATAAAACGAAAGGAAAATAAACTCTAATATACTTTAAAAGAGCCAGTAACAACAAATCATACACTTTAACTAATTTTAACACCTTGTATTTCAGGCAATGATCTATAATTTCATTATTTTTCTGAATTTAATACTAAGAGTAATTTAAACACGACAGTTAAGCGAGAGGATGAGGATGAAAATGAGCAAACAACTCATAAACAACACAACAATTTATTTTATTTTGTTCTTGTTGCTTGTTTCATTTCAGATGAAAGCACAAACAGCTCAAAATGATACACTTTCCGATTCCCCGGATAGAGAAAAAAGACACGAGCAGTTTTACGACAGTCTTGAATACAAAGCAAAACAAAGTAAATTAATCAGCCTGATTTATGATTTTTTAGTTTCGCCACCTCGGCCTTATGTAGATAAAGAAGCACTTGCGCTGGAGTATTACAGTAAGTTTGAAGGAAAATTAATTTCTGATATTTCTGTTACCCCCCTTGAAGTTTTTGGGCCTACTTTTGAAGATACCACCCGGACAGCCAAAAGCTTTATTGAAAAAACCGCCAATGCGCTGCATTCCAAATCGAATTTAAACACTATTGAAAAACTTCTGCTTTTTAATATTGGCGATTTTCTGGATCCGGAACTTATGTACGAAAACGAACGTATCATCCGGTCACTTCCCTACATTCAGGATGTTATGCTATTGATTGAACAAGACAGTATTTACAAAGGACTGGTTAGTGTGCATGTTTTAACTAAAGACAGGTTTTCTTTGGGAGTTTCAGGTGGGGTTGACGGAGGCCAGGCCGCTGCCCTCGAAATCTACAATCAAAATATTTTTGGTGTCGGCCACGAAATTTCATTCCGCTTTGTTGGTAATTTAAACCGTGAGCCCTATACCGGACTTGAAACCTTTTATAAAATAAATAACATCCGCGGGAAATTTATAGATATTTCAGCAGGTTACATGAACACATACGAGCGGGAAGGTTTTTCATTTATTATCGATAAACCTTTTATAACTCCTTCAATTAAATGGGGATATGGCGGTTCTGCGTTGCGAATGTACAGAACCAACAGAATTTTTGATGACGATCCCATTAAAACCGCTATTCCAATGGATTTGTCTTTCAAGAGTGCATGGGCAGGAAGAAGTTTTCAGATAAAACCCGATGATTACCAAAATTCGCAAGTGGTTTTATCAGCAGCATTTTACAACCGGACCTACTTCCAGCGCCCCATACCGGCCCCCGAAAACAACCAGTATTTTTCCAACAGCACATTCTATCTTGCCGGCATAACATTTACCCAACGCCGATTTATTCAGGACCAGTTGGTTTACAGCTATGGTGTTACGGAGGACATCCCGGAAGGATTTAAAAACGAAATTGTATATGGTTTTGATGCCAATGAATTTGGCAACCGGCACTATGCACATCTTTATCTTTCCAACGGGAATTTGCTCGTAAACCGTAAAGGTTACCTGTATCTTGCCGGGGGAATTGGAGGATATTTTAAAAAGAATGAATATGAACAGGGGCAAATTCAGGGAAGTGTGAATTTTATTTCGAGACAGGTAAATGCCGGCCGAAAACGTTTCCGGCTTTTTGTCCGCACCAATTATTTGCTGGGTCTCAAGCGGTTCGAGATTGAAAACCTTTCATTGTCAAGAAACAGTCACATTAGAGGTTTTTCAAGCAGGGAAGCTGTTGGCAAGCAACGGCTGAGCATGGATTTGGAATACGTACTTTTTTTGCGCCGGCAGTTTTACAAGTTTAATATTGCACTTTACGGATTTGCCGATGTTGGCATAATTGGATCAAATAAACACCTCATTTTCAACGAAAATTATTACAGTGGCCTCGGTTTTGGCATAAGGCTCCACAACGAAAATCTGGTTTTTAAAACCTTTCAGTTGCGACTTGCTTTTTATCCTTTTCCACCATCGGATATGAGTTTCACGGGTTTTATTATTGAAGAGCAGCTCAAAAAGAATTTTTACAGTTTTCAGCCGGAAGCCCCACAACCGCTCAGGTTCGAATAAATCACAAAGGAAAGTTTCACAGGTTATTCTAACCGGTAAATTTCAAAATCCTCCATTAATCCGTATTCCAATAAATCATATTGCTCACCATGTGGCTGGCTGTCGGGAGCAAACTTAAAGCTCCAGGGAGTTACAATTCCGGGAGTTGTAAAGTTATGGTGGGGGCCGAACGTATTTTTCAGACTTCCTGCAATTCTCACTTCAACATCGTGTTTCCCGTAAGGCAATGTTACTTTCAATTCGTATGGCGGTGCCTGGATAATTCCCTGGTGTTCACCGTTAATCAGCACTTCGGCAACTGTACCATTCCAATCGTTAAGCGTTATTACATATTCACTTTCAACTTTTACTTCAACGTTTTTAGAATAAGCGACCACCTGACCGTAAAACGGCAAGCCCTGTTTATTCCATGCACCAAAATCCAAAGGATAACCATTTTCCATTTTCCATCCGTATTCTGAAGCAGTTAAAGCAAATTCACCAAGAAGATATACCGGCTGAAGCTCGGCATGAATTGAAAAGGGAGAGGCTGCAACAGTTATTTCATTTTTTCCCTGCCGGACAAACGGCCCAATTTCAAAAATATGAAAATCAAGATCTAACCACGATTCTCCGGGTACCGGAGAAACTTCGTTTCCGTTAACCTCCACTGTATAAAGCCACGGGCGTTCCACAACCAGTTGTATATTTTCGTTACTGAATTCTCCATCAGTAAAAAACGGATAATTTACTCTAAAACCTGAACCTTCAGGGAACGGCTCCCTATCCACCAGTTCGCTTTTAAACTGACTGGAAGACACCCACGGATTATCAGGAAAACCGTGTTCCTGCCATATTTCGTTGGCAGCCGAATAAAAATACATGGGTTCATTTTCAAACGCTCCCATGCTCAGCTCAACATAATCGAGCGTTAGAATATTCTGATTAATTCTAGTAATCTCAGTTTCTGAAGCTGATGGAATTAACTCATACGTCTTAATACTTTTCTCTTTGGTTTCCCCGCGTTTGTTCGAAATAAAAAGCAACTTACTTCCAGCCGGATGCAGAGGTACTTCGAATTTCACGTAATTTTTTTCATTTTGAAAAACGTAAGGCTCAATTTTCCCATCGGACGGATTCAAATCAAGTACCGACTTTCCTTTCATTTCAACAACTGCGTTTCCTTTTTCATTTTTATCGAAATTGGTTAAAAACAGCAGCTGGCCATCTTGCAGCATACGTCGCTGATGAAGTATATTGCCACCGGTTGAATCAGGATTTTCGAAATGAACAAACTCATTTTCAGCAAGCTGCACAAAAGAATTCCGGTCGGATAGATCGATAACCCTCCAGTTCTCATTTTGCTGAAGTGTGCCAAAATCATGTTCTTCTCCATCAACAAATCGAGGATTGGAGCCTATCTGCAAGACTTTCCCGTCGTTTTCAGAAAATTCCTGTAACAATTTATAAGTAGCACCATCGATATTTTCAAGCCCCGGCGGAAGGACCACCTGGTCATAATCAGCTTTATTCACAATAAAACCATTCCCTTCTATGCGGCCATGATTTGCAATAATATTTTCAGAACCCAAATCGTATTCCACCTGAAATTGCTCCAGCTGTTCCAGAAATCCTTCAAACGCTTCTTTCATTTTAACCATCTCCGAGTTTTCAGGAGCAGCAGGATTGTAATACATCCAGCCCGTTGTAGTAGGTTCAATAACCAGGATATTATTTTGCTGAATACCGGACGAAAGCGCCAGCGAAAGCCGTGCAAAATAGTCGGCCTGATAACGGTAAACGCCCCAGTAAGGTGAATAAGGACCAAATGCCTGCGGAAAATCGTGTTTACGATCGCCCGCCAACGACATGTACGACAGGTGCTGGTTCATTAAATTAACACCAAGGACAAATTCCCAGTCGCCCAGCCGTTTCATATCCTCGAAGGTTAGTTCCCACCCGGCTGCACCGTAAGTTTCACTTAAAGCCCGGTGCCGCTCAAACTGGTTTACAACCGACGACAGTTCCTTTACATTCCTAATGTTTCCAAACTGATCGGGCCGTGCTTCTTCTGCATTAAAAAGCATATCGATACCCGGCACCTGATGCCAGGCATACATGGCCATGTTATCGGGTCCTTCTTTTGGGTTTGGCCATCCGTGTTCCCAGTAGTGTCCGGTCCACGCCAAATTATTTTCTTCGGTATATTCAAACCAGGGTTTCGACCAACGTTCTATAAAAAGTTTCAGCAAGGTTGACTGATAGTTGTGGCGTACTTTTTTCCAGTTGCCGGTTTCGGTTATTAACGACATTAGATGGGGCTCC
The DNA here is from genome assembly GCA_051747885.1 of Bacteroidota bacterium. Taxonomy (GTDB): domain Bacteria; phylum Bacteroidota; class Bacteroidia; order Bacteroidales; family Prolixibacteraceae; genus Tangfeifania. Next base: position 5,612 of record JBNJGR010000134.1, read on the forward strand.
AGACGATATCCCCACTGTTTTTCAAATTGCTCATACAAATCAGGTGTATATCGAATGGGGCCTGCATCACGGGTATTGATATTCGGTTCATCGGTAAAAACCCCGGGCACACGCTTTCCAAATTCATCTCCCAGCGTTTTTTCGTAACCCGGCATGGTAATTTCCATGAATTTATCGGTAACTCCCGGTTTCAGCAAATCAACATACGAATAACCGCCAAACCATTTGGAGTTTTCATAATCATTTAAATCGAGCAAACAGTATTCACCGCTTTTCCCCATTTCATTTTCATAAGAAACTTCAATCCAGTTTTCTCCTTCTTTTTTAAAGATATGCTTTACCCTTTCCAGGTCATCCGGAATTTCGAGCACATTCGCAAAATAAGGAGCCAGTGCCACTCCTTCGCTGTTGGCTTCGGGCAATTGAGCAGCAACATGGCCTCCTGCAAATCCGCTCGGAAAAGAATTCTCATCGTAAATCCAGAGTTTCAAATCAAGCTCTTCGGCTTTTTGCAATGAATAATCTACCAGCTTCCACCAATCATCCGACAGATATTCAGTTATTAATCCGTAGCGCGGATGCAGAAACACCCCACCAATTCCCTGCTCTTTGAAAGACTCGAGCGAACGGTCAATATCTTTTTCTGAAACTTCGGTATTCCACACCCAAAAAGGAGCGGTTCGATATTCAGCAGGAGGATTTTCAAAATGCTTATTCAGTTGTGTGAAATTCGTTAACCTTCCATCTGCGGGTATTTCAGGCATCGGCTCCTTGTTGCAGGCAAACAGCGCAGCAAAAACCAGCAGGAATAGTATTTTCTTCATTTTTACAGTATTCAGTTTCTTCAAAAATAATTTTTACTGAACAACGACAACCCAATCATTTCCGGAATCAACCGGAGGTTTTCCCAAATTAACATTTCCGTTACCCTGAACCGTTGAAACTGTTCCATTCTTCAGTTCTCCTCCTTCGCGCGGATTGAACCATTTTACAGAAAAGATTTTGCCTGCATCAAGTTTAAGCCGGCAATCCACGTTTCCCGAAGGCAAATAAACAACAAAAACTTCTTTGGGGTTGGCCAGACAAAAAGCATCCGAAATATTCACCAGGTTATTGGCATTCTTCATTGATTCCAAAGGAAACCGGCTCATAAACTGAGTAGCAATAGTCGATTGTTTCCACCAGTTATGGCGGCTTCTGAAATCTTCGAGGTTTAAATCGTTGTGCGGATAGCGATACCCAAAATACCATTCAACACCTGCCCCACCGGCAAGCAGCGTTCCCCACAAGCACTCTTTCCGCACAGTATCGTGTTCTGCATCGAAAGAATCGGGCAAAACTCCCTGCCAGTGCGGACCAAGCTCGTCGAGGTTTACCAACCAGCGTTTGCCGGCATTTTCTGATTCATCCACCCACTTTTTAATCCGTTCATGCACCCGGGCCGGGTTGCCAATTTGCATGGAAGGGCCGTCGAAATTTTCAAACCCAAGGAACGGAGTCAGGTATTCATCCTGATGATGGTCGTCAGAATGAGTGTGCACAACTACTATATTTGGGAATGGATTTGTTTTTTTCAGGTAATTGGCCATAGCTACTTTTTGTTCGTGGGTTTGACCGATTGGCGTCCAGTTGGCCGGGCCGTTTTCTTCACCCATATTCCAGGTAACAGCAAGATGGTGGCCGAAGCGTGCAATCAGTTCGCGCAGGTAAACCATCCGTTGTACATCAGTGAACCCATTGTCGAGCAGGGTTTCGTTTTCAGTTTCCTGCAACACAAAATGCATCATGATGCCCAGCTTCTGGGCATGAGCGAATACCATTTCCCACTGGTCGAGCTTGCTGCAATCGAACCGGTAGCGTTCATTATGATCTGTATAAGGCCAAACGTCTTTCCCATCGCCTAAAATATTCAT
>JBNJGR010000135.1:0-7397 GCA_051747885.1 Bacteroidota bacterium
AAAAATTTTTTTGGACATAATGAGGCAATGACAGATACCGCTCACTGTCATTTCGACGAGTATTCGAGGAGAAATCTGTTTCAAATTCAGAGATTTCTCCTCCTGCGTCGTCGAAATGACAACGACAATTAATTTTGAATACAATACTTTCACGTAAAAACAATACCATGAAAAAAAATTTTGCAATTGCCATAGTGATGATTGTAATCACCCAAACCGGAATAGCACAAAACCACAACGTAGTGAAAAAGCCCGAAATGCTGCGGCATATGCAACGTCAGGAAATCCAGATACCTGACATTCCGGGTTATAAAACGCTGAAATGTGATTTTCACATGCACACCATTTTTTCTGATGGCGACGTATGGCCCACGGTGCGTGTGCAGGAAGCTTATTACGAAGGACTGGACGCCATTGCCCTGACCGACCACATTGAAAACCAGCCCGGGAAAAAATTTGTGGGCGGCGATCAGAATTCATCTTACGAAATTGCCCTTCCCGAAGCCGAGAAGCGCAACATTTTGCTGGTGAAAGCCGGTGAAATTTCACGCGGAATGCCACCCGGCCACCTCAACGCGCTGTTTGTTGACGATGTGACCAAACTCGATGTCCCCGATTACATGGATGCCATTGAAGAAGCCAACAACCAGGGGGCATTTGTTTTCTGGAACCACCCCGGCTGGCAGGCCCAGCAACCCGATACCAACAAGTGGTGGGACGTGCACGAAGAAATTTACCAAAACGGCTGGCTGCACGGAGTCGAAGTATTCAACTGGGACGAATATTACCCCGTTGCTTTTGAATGGTGCAACGAGAAAAACCTGGCTTACCTGGGCAACAGCGATGTGCACATGGCCAGTGCGTACCGGTTCGACCTGGAAAACCACCGCCGCCCCATGACGCTGGTTTTTGCCGAAGACAGAAGCCTTGAGGCACTGAAAGAAGCACTGTTTGCCAAACGCACCGTAGCTTTTTTTGCCGACGAAATGGCCGGGCCCGATGCGTTGCTCGCTCAACTGTTCAATGCATCGGTTACCGTTCATCAACCTTTTAATGTGGAAAACGGGACGGTTCATTTTGAAATCAGTAATCCCACCGATCTGACTTTCATTCTTGAAAACGAAAACCCGGCCAGCGGGGCACCCGGAAAAATTGAAATCGCACCGCGCAGTTCTGCTATTACACAGTGCAACCTGAAAAACGGGAAAGCCTTTCTGCCCTACACAGTAACCAACCTGTACACCGGCAAAACCTCGAATTTAATGGTAGAACTGGAAGTGACGGAATAATAGCAGTCCCTTAAAAATTACTGAGCTGGTGACTTTTTGATCACCTGCTCAGTAATACAGTTTTATTCACCAGCTGACCGAAAAGTCAGCAGGTGAAATGCCGGCAAACAGGTGCTTTCTTCCCTGCTGCTGGTCTGGTTTTTCCCAACCAGGAATTCACCGTCTGGTACTACTTGCAACGATGGTATATTTCCCGCCAACCCAACACGTGCTGAAAAACACGACGGCTTTTTGGCCAACTCCTTGCAAATTAAAAACAAACCCGCAACCTTTAGGTTTTTGTTAAACAACCGTGTATGCCAACTAAAAAACCAACCCGTATTTTCCACAGCAATGTTACAAAAGATGAACAATACATACGAATTGAGAATGTTTTATTTACCTTTTTTGTACATATAAACAAGTTGAACGATGGATAAAATACTATTACGTTATGGGGCATAATAAAAACTCAAAACACTAACAAAAATTATTGTGAAATTATTTGAAAATGTTATCATTTAAGATAACTTTGTGCAATGAGTAGACAAATCATATTCCACGGAGAATATTTTATCGACTTTTATAAGGAACTTGACATTGGAATTAAATCCAAATTTAAATATGTGTTTGAATTAATTCGACAAGTTGAAATGGTTCCTAAAAAGTTTTTGGCTCCAATGACTGGTTACGAGGGACTTTTTGAAATAAGAGTTGAATACCAGTCAAACATTTATAGGGTTTTCTGCTGCTTTGACGAAGGAAAACTTGTTGTTCTTTTCAACGGCTTTCAAAAGAAAACACAAAAGACTCCCAAGAAGGAAATCGAAAAGGCAATGAGATTAAAAGAAGATTATTTTAAACAGAAAAAATTGAAATCATGACAAATTATAGTGGAATCAAGACGTTTGACGAATTACTTGAACGTGAACACGGAAAAATTGGAACTGAAAGTAGAAATGAATTTGAAGAAAAAGCCCAAATGTTCATAGTGAGCGAAATGTTAAAGGAAGCTCGCAAAAAGGCAAAATTGACACAACAACAATTGGCAGAAAGGGCTGGCACAAAGAAAAGTTACATTTCTAAAATTGAAAATGCAAAGGGAAATATCCAGCTTTCGACATTAATCCGAATTTTTGAGACTGGATTAAACCGAAAAATCGGATTGACTTTTTTATAAAGGAAAACAAATTACGCCCCCATAATCGAGTAGCCTGCCCCACCAGCAAACGCTGGCAGGGAGAGGCTCTCCCACCACCGTACGTACGGGTCTCGTATACGGCGGTTCACTAAGTCATAGGAAGCAAGGCCGTGTTTGGCCTGATTTGATTGTAGAGCTCCAACATCGGGATGTAACCCCGCTTTTTCAAACGTTCAACTGTAGGTGAAATGCCGGCAAACAGGTGCTTTCTTCCCTGCTGCTGGTCTGATTTCTCCCAACCAGCAATTCACCGTCCGGTACTACTTGCAACGCTGGTATATTTCCTGCCAACCCACCACGTGCTGAAAAACACAGCAGCTTTTTGCCTCAACCCCTTGCAAATCAAAAACAAACCCGTTACCTTTAGATTGTTTGTTAGACAACTGTGTATGCAAAACGAAAACCAACTATATTTTATTCATCATTTTTCTTTACAATAAACTTATATGCGCTATAATACATATCGTTATAAAACCAAAGATGTTTACAAATTCACATTAAGAACAACCACCCGCCATAATCGTGCAGTAGCAAAGGGAAAGCAAGAAGATTATAAAATATTTAATTTCCCTTTATTCAAACCGGCAATAAATTCGTCGATTGATTTTTTGGCAATCTTACCTTTTACAATTTCCAACGTTTCAAATTCATACCATGAATAATCGTCGCAATATTTGTGAAATTCAAATTTTTCAATTCCGCTTTCCACAAAATTTTTACGATTCAACATTTAAGTGCACCATTCATGTGGAAAAATTCAGGAATACACTTTTTTGGCCCGAACCGCCCACATACTGAACCACCGTGGTGTGCCACCCGGTTGGTATCCCGAAGGATTCATGATGCAGGGACAAAAATAAGGGTTTTGAGGAAAGCGGAAAATCTTTCATTCTACAGATGGACAAACCAATTACAAATCAGCGCGAGACGGAAGGGAAAAACTCAGGAAAGAGTTTTCTGCAACTTTTGTAATGGCTGTGAAAACCATGTTAAAACTTATTTGTAGGCCATGTTGAAAAAGTCTGTTAATCCTTTTCTGTCAGATTCTTTAAAAGAAAAATTTGAAACTTTTTCCAATACAACTGGCAAAGCTTCAAATAATTGTTCTAAAGCATCATCATCACCGGTAACCAGCGCATAAAAACTTGCACCATCAATGGTTCTTATAGACTCATTTTGGGGGCATTTCATACTTTTAGATTTATCAGAAGGATCAAAGGTCTTATCAAATCTAGTCGGATTTTTAGGAATTATATTTACAAAATATGCAGTATAATTCTTATACTGACTGGCTTTAGGCGTAACTAACCTCTCTAAATAGTAATATTTGTCAGCCAGATCACCTCCAGTCACGGTGTTATGTTTGTTTTTTACTTCAGCTATTATTTTTTTTGACTGGCTTACTAAATCAACACCCTCACCAATACCTAAATTATTCCAACCTTCTACCGATCCAAGAACATTTTGATGAAATAGACCAACATGATTTTGCATTGTTTTTTGTGCCTGCCTAGTTTTTTCACTTTTTATCCAGTCAGTATAATCCATCTCAAAACCAGCAATTTGAAATATTGCAGAAAATGGATCAATTACATTTTTATGAAATTTCTTTTCTGAAGAATCCAAAGCAATTTTGGTGACCTTTAACAATTGAATTACGGCAGCTTCTATATCCTCATCCTTAATCCAGCTTAAATATGACATATTATATTATAGTGCAAGTTTTGATGCACAAAATAACAAATAATACGCAAACAACACTTATTATAAGAATAAAACCAATAATAAACTAGCTTTCAAGTTTTTACTTAACTGAGTTAAGAAAACTAATGATTGAATAACCTAATTCCTTAGCCATATTTACAGGAACCGCATTTCCAATCTGCTTGTACTGTTGCGAAACGGAACCACAAAAATTCCAGTCATCAGGAAAAGTTTGAATTCGAGCATATTCTCGAACCGTAAAAGGTCGTGTTTCTTCAGGATGGCATCTCTCAGTTTGCTTCTGGGCAGGGCTGCATGTCAATGTTAGGCTAGGTTCTTCCCAACTCATTCGTCTTGCCATGCCTGTCTTCCCTCCACCCAAATAAAAGCTTCCTCCCATATAGTCTTTTTGGATTTCAATAGGTAAATTACGCCAATATCCACCTTCAGGGACTAAATCTAAAACTACTTTCTTTTTTTGAGGATAACTTTGACCAGAAGATACAGGAACATCTGTTTTAAAAAGTTCTCCATTCTTTAAGGCATCTTTTAGCGTGTAAATTTTCTTATAAGGTTTCGGAAAACTATATAAGTTAGGATTTAAATCTTTTCTAATACCAACGATAAGAACTCTTTCTCTTTTTTGAGGGACTTTGTAAAAAATAGCTTTTAATAAACGGGGTGGCAATACATGATATCCAATTTCATTGAGCACTGATATCATACCGTCAATTGTTCTTCCACTATCATGTTTCAGCAATCCTCGAACATTTTCTCCAACACAAATCGGAGGCATAGTTTCTTTTACAACCCTTGCAAATTCATAAAATAGCGTTCCGCGAGCATCGTTAAAGCCTAATTTTTTGCCAGCATAACTAAAAGCTTGACAAGGGAAACCTCCAGTAACTAAATCAACCTTACCTCTGTAAGAAGAAAAAGATACATTTTGTATGTCATCTTCAATTACATTCCAATTTGGCCTGTTTTTACGCAATGTTTCTGTTGCCCAGTGATCGTTTTCATTAAGTGCCAAACATTTCAATCCAGCCATCTCTAAACCTAATGCAAGACCACCTGCACCTGCAAAAAGTTCTATTGCATTATAATCATCAAGTGGCTCAACAAAATTCGTATTCTCTTCAGCGTGAAACAAAAAATCTAGCTCATCAAAAATCTTCAACTGTTCTTTTTTATAGACTCTATAATTACTCATAGGTTCACGAACAGCTTCTAACTTCCCATTTCGATCCCAGCGTCTTAAAGTTTCTTTACTAATAGATAACAAATCCGCAACTTCAGCCAAAGAATAATACTCTTTCATTTATAACCAAATTACACAACATTATACATGGTTACAAATAAATTGGTTTTTATTGATTTTTCCAAGAAATTTGTAGAATAATATGAAAAAATATTCGCAAGATATAATCAAAGTTCCACGGTTTGAAGAAGCAAATGGCTTTTATACATCCAAAGCCAGATCAAATCTGATGAGTAAAATAAAAAGCAAAGAGACTAAACCAGAATTAAAACTAAGAAAAACTCTTTGGAGCCTTGGCATCCGATATCGTAAAAATGTAAAAAGTTTACCTGGCACTCCTGATATTGTTATTTCAAAATATAAATTGATAATATTTATTGATGGAGAGTTCTGGCATGGATTCAACTGGGATGAGAAAAAAAATAGGATAAAATCAAATCGCGATTTTTGGATACCGAAAATTGAGAGGAATATGCAGCGTGATCAAGTCAACAACGAAATATTAATAAACAACGGCTGGAAAGTTTTTCGATTTTGGGAACAGCAAATAAAAAAAGAATTTGGTGCCTGTGTACTCCAAATTCTGAATTATATAGATAATTTTGAGAACTTCAATTTTAACGGCTAACCATAACTTTTTGCACCAACAAATACTTCCGCACCTGCATTTAGCTTCGCTGATTTTCAATTCCGGCTTTGTGTTTTTGCCTTTAATGCGGCTCATGTTAAAGCTTCTTGTTTTTTTGTTGTGTACATCCATAAAAGTAACATCGGCTGTTCCGGCATAAAATTAGAGGCATAAAATGGGATTAACAAATCCAGCGGATTTGAATGTTTCCAGAAAGGAAATCACGAAATGGCAGGAATGACCCCGGCGGGGTCAAATATTTACAGAAAACAATTGTGAAAGTGAAAGTGCGACTCCCCGAATAAATGGTATTTTCACTTCGTTTTAACCGCCCGGAGTCGAATTCTGCGATACATTATTTCTTCTACAAACATGGGATGCCGCTGGCATCAAAATGATAAAAGCAGCCCTTCGCAAAAGTCACGGGTCTATAATCGCTAAACCAATGTCAGGTTTCCCGGGCAGTGTTTTTCTTTTTGGTATAAAGATAAAAAGTCTGGAGGAAAACATTTACTGTTCACCTGACAAAAGAGCCTGCCGTTAAAAAGCAAAATACATTGTTTAACTATTCGCTGCCACCGGCCGGGTTATCGTATTTTGAACCTTTTTTCAGCCCCGTCAAAACCATCACACTGATAATTACCATGGCAATGGAGAGCGTTACCAGGAAAAAGGCAACAACTGCCTCGGCAAGCGGCGGACCTTCCTGTCCTCCTGCAACAACACCCAGCATTTTGCCGGCATTAAACACCGCGGCTACCAATATTCCAAACCAATTGGCAAAAGTTCCGTACAGCGCGAGCCAATAGGTAATTTTTAACGCCTTTCCCGATAATGCCAGTTTATGCCACACCAGGCCCAATACAACAAGAAAAATTCCGTTTAAAACCCCTTCGATATGACTGGAAACAGCCAGTCGCGGACTGGCAAACGCGGGAACAATTAAACCGGTGATTAAACCCAACAGAAAAAGCAGAAAGCCTAAAAACAACAGGTTTTCGGCTTGTTTTTTCATTTGATTTTCGTTATTCATATTAAGTACTGATTCGTTAAAGAAATTCAATACCGCCGGCAAGGTTGTAATCCCCTGCATCGTTAAAATTTAGTTATTAAAAGGTTTTTTAGTATGAATTTGTTCAAATAAGCATCTGCAGGAAAGAAAGACGGAAGTCTGAAGACGCAGTTACTATTCACCAACTGAACTTTGAGTCAGTTGAATTGGCTTGGATTAAGATGATGGCTCTTATCCACCATCCCGGTAAAGTCAGAAAGACTTGAAGATAGTGCTGTATTATTCAGTATTATCACGGCCATTGTTTACCTGATAGTAAAAAA
>JBNJGR010000136.1:0-2560 GCA_051747885.1 Bacteroidota bacterium
TGTAATTCAATAATATGAATTTACAGGAAAAAGAAATAAAAAAGCTGCTCGGACAAAGAGAGCCGGTGCTGTTTCTGGATTATGACGGCACCCTCACTCCTATTGTGAAACGTCCTGAAGATGCACTCATCTCTGACGAGATGAAAACCGTTTTGCAGGAATGTGCCCAAAAGTGTACGGTTGCGGTGGTAAGTGGCCGCGATATGGACGACCTGAAAAGCAAAGTGGGTATCGGCAACCTCATTTATGCCGGAAGTCACGGATTCCGTATTTCCGGACCGGATGGATTGTACAACGAACATGAAAAAACCGAAGAGATAATTCCTCAACTCGATAAAATTGAAACGCTCATGCAGGAAGTGTTTCCGGCTATTGACAGCGGAATTCAGATTGACAGAAAACGCTACGCCATTGGTGTGCACTACCGCAATGCGAAAGAAGAAAATGTGCCGGTCATAATCGATAAAGTGAAAGAGATAGTTGAAAATTTTCCGGATTTTAAAACAGGCGAGGGCAAAAAAATTATTGAAGTAAAACCAAATGTGGACTGGCACAAAGGAAAAGCATTGCTCTGGATAATGGACAAACTGGAAGCTGCCGACAAAAACAAATTTATACCCATTTACATTGGCGACGACATTACCGATGAAGACGGTTTTGAAGCCATTAAAGATTTCGGGATTGGCATTTTGGTTGGCGAGCATGGAAAACCAACAGCAGCCAAATTCAGGCTGGAAAATGTAACCCAGGTGAAAGAATTTCTGCAAACACTGGCCAAACCGATGAATTAACCTGCTGCTGTAAACCATGGAAGAGAAAAAACAACGGGAAAAAGATAGAAAATAGGCATAGTTCCAAAACAGAGATATTTCCGGAAAAATATTGGCATTGCTCAATTTTTTCTTCTTAAATTGAAAAAAAATATGAAAAAGCAGTTAAGACATTACTTGATAAGTTTAAATGGTATTCTGGCCATTATTTTCGGGCTGGTTACCTTATTTTTTCCCGGAATTACAATTGCTGCACTGGGCATCTATTTTGCCATTTCAATTTTAATTGGTGGCATTTCGCTAACGGTGGGCGCTATAAGGGGGAAAAACGCAAACAGTAACTGGTACCTGGTTCTTATTGAAGGGTTAATAGGAATTTTAATTGCCATTGTAATACTGGCACGCCCCAACCTGGTAGCCACGGTTTTTGTTACCATAATCGGAATTTGGGCTTTGCTCACCGGCTTGTATTTTTTAACGATGTACCTAAAAAAAATGCTTCCACCGTTTACAAATATTTTCATGTTAATTTTAAGTATTTTATCCATTTTGAGCGGAATCTTAATTGTTCTCAATCCGTTTGAAAGCACACGCATTGTTACCATATTAATTGGATTTTACGCGCTGGCTTACGGGCTGTATTCCATTATCAATTCAGCCAGAATTTTTCGTTAACCAACACTATTGAAAACTTTATTTAATAATGAATTAAATAATTTAGAATCCAACAAAAAATGAATTTAAAATGAACATACTGATTACGGGAACAAGTTCGGGCCTCGGTTTTGGTTTGACCGGATACTATCTGGAGCAAGGCCATAAGGTTTACGGGATTAGCCGAAAAGTGAACAGTAGTTTAAAAAACAATTCCAACTTTAATCTTCTGCCCCAGGATTTAACCATGTTCCGGGAAGTGAAAGTGAACCTGTACTCTTTTCTGAAAGATGTTAAAAAACTTGACCTGGTAATTTTAAATGCCGGAATTCTTAATGAAATAAAAGACCTGAAAGACACGCCGCTCGAAGAAATCAAAAAAACAATGGATGTGAATGTCTGGGCCAATAAAATACTGATTGAGGCACTTTTCAATCAGGGAAAAGAAATTGACCAGATTGTTGCCATTTCCTCGGGAGCTTCCGTAAGCGGGGCACGCGGCTGGAATGCCTATTCGCTGTCGAAAGCCACACTCAACATGCTCATCGACCTTTACGCCAAAGAGTTTACCCAAACCCATTTTTGCGCACTGGCGCCTGGGCTCATCGATACCAACATGCAGGATTACATTTACAGCCTGGAAGAACAGGAAAAATTCCCGGTTGTTAAAAAGCTGAAATCAGCCAAAGGGACTGAAAAAATGCCACCACCAGACAAGGCTGCTAAATTAGTGGCCCGGGGAATTGAGAAGGCATTGGAATACGAAAGTGGTTCTTTTCTCGATGTCAGAAATATGTAATTCCGGCCGATTTTTCATCAAAATAAACAATAAAAATAGAGTGTATGAAACCACAATCAAATGAAGTTATTAAGAAAAACATTGTTGAGCAGCTCGCATGGAACGATGCCATAGATGCCAACAAAGTTCAGGTGGAAATTAAGGATAAAAAAGTGATACTAACCGGAACGGTTCCCAGCTACAGCTCAAAAATCGATGCTGCAAGGGAAGCCATGTCGGTGGCCGGAAACTACGAAATCGACAATCAGCTAGCCGTTAAATTTGAAGCGGAGCAGGATATTCCCAACGATTTTGAAATTACCGAAAACATCCAGAATATACTGAAATGGAACAGCGA
>JBNJGR010000136.1:2660-7339 GCA_051747885.1 Bacteroidota bacterium
CGACAATCAGCTAGCCGTTAAATTTGAAGCGGAGCAGGATATTCCCAACGATTTTGAAATTACCGAAAACATCCAGAATATACTGAAATGGAACAGCGACATTAATCCGGTAAATATTAGGGTAGAAACCGATAAAGGGGTTGTTACATTATCGGGCACCGTATCGCGTTCGTGGGAAAAATCGAAAGCCGAAAAAATGATCCATGCCACCAAAGGAGTTGTTGAGGTGGTGAATAAAATTAAAGTTAAACCATCGTCAGTCCGTTCCGACCAGGAAATTGAAAAAGACTTGCAAAAAGCCCTGGAGCGAAATCCGCTGATTGTGGAAGATTCACTGTTTGTTGAAGTTGAAAATGGTGTAATTTATGTGAGCGGCTCGGTGACTACAGAGTCAATCAGAGATGAAATTCTCGACCAGGCCATCAACACCGCCGGAGTGGTTGATGTAGTTAACGAAATTACAATCGGGTAATCGCGGTTTTTGCTTCTTATACCAATTATTTTTCAAACTGAGCCTTAACCGAAGTTTGAAATTAGAATGGTTAATGCCGATAGACAATTGAAAAGTCTTAAAGAGTGAAACGATTTTAAGGCTCAATTCAATTGCTAACGATCGGTATTATTTCCGATACCTGGGTTTGACCGGAAAGAACCTGCACATTTTATGAGACAGTACTTTCTTCTTTAGTTTTGAAAGTCTCAGTTTTGGTGAACTTGTTGTAACTTTTTTTTACTGAATCCACTTCTTCTTTAATAAATTTTTCGATGTTTTTCACGGTTACTTCCTCCCCCATCATTTCGAGGCGCTGCGCGGTGGTAACGGCTTTGGGCACTGCAATCCAAAGTATTAAATAGGCCAGCACAGCAGCTCCGGTAGTTACAAAAGCCAGCAATACAAAAATGATGCGAACAAGCACAACATCCATGTTTAAATACACGGCAATTCCACCGCAAACTCCGCCCAAAACTTTTTGATCAGGGTGACGATAAAGCCTTCTTTTCGGTTTTTTTTGTCCGGCCAATGGCTCTTCGGCACCAATTTCTTCTTCAAAAAATTCGGGAGTTCCCATCGTTTCAATAACTTCGTTTACACATTCCAGGGTTACCGCATTTTTTCCATCCTCAGTTTTTTGGCTGAAAATTTCGGCAATCCGGGCTTCAATATCCGATGTAATTTCCTTTCCTTCTTCTTCTTTTCCAAAATAATTCTGGAGGTTGACCAGGTATTTTTGCAAAATGTTGTAGGCATCTTCTTCAATATGAAATACCCTGCCGCTTAAGTTAATTGTGAATGTCTTTTTCATCTCAGGTTGTTTTTTTACAAGTTAAAAATTGTTTCTTAATTTCAGGCTCTCATCTTTTTTACTTTATTCACTGCATCCGATAATTCTGTCCACGAACCTTCCAGCTCCGTCAGAAATTGCCACCCTTTTTCGGTAAGTTCGTAATATTTGCGTGGTGGGCCCTGGGTTGATTCTTCCCAGCGGTAGGCCAGCAAACCGTCGTTTTTCAAACGGGTGAGCAACGGGTAAAGCGTTCCTTCAACTACAATCATTTTGGCATCTTTCAACCCTTTTATTATGCTGCTGGCATAAAGCGGCTCACCGTTAAGGACCAGGAGAATACAGTATTCCAGTACTCCCTTCCTCATCTGTGCTTTTGCATTTTCAATTTTCATTTGATTTGAATTGTTAATTTTTAATTGTTTTTCCTGGCTTTCCCCCGGTAATATTTACCGCTGCATAATTTATTACCGACCTGATAAGTTTCATCATTTTAAAACAGATTGCTGTTCAGCATCCAGTTTTCAACTTTCAGCTCACCCTCAGCTTCTTCAACTATTTCAAACGTGGTGTAAAATCTGGCTTCGTCAGTCATCCACTCTTCCAGTTCCAACGGTTCATCAGTTTCAGCTTCCAGTGAAATAAAGGTTCCGAAATTGTTTTCATTAACCATCCACTCTTCAACTTCCAGCAAATTTTCACTTTCAGTTTCCAAAAGAGCAGCAAACGTAGCAGTAGCGTTAAAACTGGCTTTTTTAACCGAAACCGGTCGGGCTTCGTTCCTCAAAAAGGCGGTGTAATCTGCTTCGTTCGATGCATAGTAAGATTTCATACTTTCCTGGGCATTTGCTGCTACACTCATTATCATTAAGCTAACAGAAATTAATGCCATTGTTAAAGTTACGTGCTGAACTTTTTTGATTTCCTGTGATTCAATTTTTGTTTTCATGACTCATCCTCCTGTTAAATTTGTTTTTCTGTTTTTTAAATTTCGTTATTAAGACGCTCCGATTTTTATTTCGTTACACTTTGTATAGAACTTTTTTTAAACTATTACTGTTTTTTGCCTTGTTATTTGCTATACAAATATAATGATAAAAAATAGAACTATGCAATACAAAGTAGCAATTTTTTTAAAAAATTTTTATCACTTTCCATTAAAACACTGTTTAACAGTCCGTTAAACTTGATTTTTCTTCAGTAAGAATTGGAATTATAAGTGTTTGATAATTAGATTTTTTTGAATTAGGCGTTTCGGAAATATTGTGCAATTGTTATTATATGCCAAATCTGATGCCAGAGGCATCAAATGTTTATAGAAAAAATGTATGCATTGGAGTTCGACCCTGGCCAGGGTCGTATTCTTCGATTCCCTCAATGAACTATAAACATTTAAATCCGCTGGATTTAATACAAAGATTTCACATTACAATCTAAGTGACTAATTCAATAGAGTTTATTTGAAATTTGGGATTTGGCTATTGGGTATTGAATTTTTGGGAGATTTCGACATCAATTCATCAGTCGGTCCTTCATTTCTACTTTCACCTCTCACCCTGCCTTGTTGGTCGAAATTATTTTAAGTTTCATACCAGGCTGGCTACATTAGTGTAATATTTTATCTTTGTCAGATTATTTAAAAGTCAAAATTCAGATAGTATGAAATTAGCACTGATAGGATACGGAAAAATGGGTAAAGAGATCGAAAAAATTGCCCGTTCGCGCGGACACGAGATTGAGCTCATTATTGATATTGACAACCAAAACGATCTGACGGTTGAGAACCTACGCAAATGCGATGGTGCCATTGAATTTACGATTCCAGATTCGGCAGTGGAAAACTATTTCAAATGTTTTGAAGCCGGAATTCCGGTAGTTAGCGGAACCACCGGCTGGCTCGATCGCAAAAACGAGGTTCATGAAAAATGCCGCGAAACCGACGGCACCTTTTTTTACGGAAGCAATTTTTCAGTAGGCGTAAACCTGTTTTTCGAACTAAACAGACAGCTTGCCTGCCTGATGGCTCCCCGCCAGGAATACAAATCTGAGATGACGGAAGTGCATCACACCCAAAAACTGGATGCCCCCAGCGGAACTGCTATCAGTCTTGCCGAAGACATGATTGAAATTTTGCCCGGAATAAAACAATGGTCGAAAGAAAAAGCCGGGTCAGATAACGAACTCCCCATCAAATCGGAAAGAGTAGGCGAAGTTCCCGGTGTTCACACCATTAAATACGATTCGGATGTGGATTACATAGAAATTACCCACAGCGCCAAAAGCCGCAAAGGTTTTGCTCTTGGGGCAGTTCTGGCTGCTGAATACAGCAATGAAAACAAAGGAATCCTTTCCATGAAAGACATGTTGAAACTTTAAAAATACATTAATGATAAAAGAAATTCTTACCAACAAATGGTTCAAATTTATTAGTGTTGGTACACTGTACACCCTTTGGGTAATCTGGCTCGGAAATTTCTGGTGGTTACTGGGTCTTGGTGTTATTTTCGATATTTACATCACCGAAAAAGTTCACTGGGCTTTCTGGAAGAAAAAAAACCCGCCGGGAGGAAAACAAACAAAAGTTGTTGAATGGGTTGATGCCATAATTTTTGCTGTTATTGCCGCCACTTTTATCCGCATGTTTTTTATTGAAGCCTACACCATTCCAACTTCTTCAATGGAAAAATCGTTGCTTGTGGGCGATTACCTTTTTGTAAGCAAAGTGGCGTACGGCCCCAAAACGCCTAACACCCCGCTTTCGTTTCCGTTTGTTCACAACACGCTTCCGCTAACCCGCACCAAAAAATCGTATGTAGAGTGGATTAAACAACCCTACAAACGGCTGGCAGGTTTTGGCAATGTAAAAAATAACGATGTGGTTGTTTTTCATTTCCCCGAAGGCGACACGGTGGCGCTGCATGTGCAAAATCAAAGTTATTACCAGCTGATACGCAGCTACGGGCGCGAAAGGGTTTGGAACGATACCCGCAGTTTTGGCGAAGTAGTGGCCCGCCCGGTTGATAAGCGTGAAAACTACATTAAACGCTGCATTGGCATCCCCGGAGACGAAATTCAGATGATACGCGGCCAGGTTACTGTTAACGGAAAACCACAAAAACATTTTGACGGTGTTCAGCACAACTACATCGTGCGCACAAACGGGACATCAATTAATCCGAGAGCTTTGGATCGCCTCCGTATTGCCGAAGACGACCGCACAGTTTTTTCAAGCGAGCGGTATGTTTTTCCGCTTACTGATGAAAATGTGGAAAAGCTGAAAAATTTCTCCAATGTTACTTCGGTTGAAAAAATTGTGGAAGAGCCGGGAGACTGGGATCCTGCTGCTTTCCCCGGGGATGATAATTTCCCCTGGAATGTGGATAATTTCGGGCCGCT
>JBNJGR010000137.1:0-7153 GCA_051747885.1 Bacteroidota bacterium
AACAAACTCAAGTGTGCCGTTTTTTACGTTACTGCATCCGAGAAGAAAAATAATACAGCACATGATTATTAGTGCTTTACTAACAAATTTTACATTCATTACCACCACAGGTTAGTATTATACTGACTGAAATTTGTTTTATTCGTCGATAAAATATGAAACGCATTACAAAACAAAGTACGGATTAAAGAACCGCGTCGGCGGGGATTTCCCTTGCTGCCGCGCGATTGCATCGCGTGGTATTATTTTACAACAATCACATTATCCAAGATCCCTTTTTCTCCTGCATAATCAGCGGCACTACTGTAAATATAGTCTTCTGCCCTGAAAACCAGACCTTCTTCAACAGGATTATTATGAATGTAGTTTATCTTCTCATCAATTACCTTGTTACTCCACAATTCTATTGGTTTATTGTCATGTCTCCAGAACTGGTATTTATTTACATTTGATGATTTACCACCTGCTTTCAAAAATTGCTCAAGTAAAAATTCTTTTCTGCTTTCTTTTGGATTTTCTATTATTGCTTTCACTAAAGCCTTACTGGTAAATCGCTTAAAATCTCCTATCAACAATTCCGGCTTTTGATCGCTTGCACTTCTAAAAATCAAATGAACATGATTGGACATAATACACCATGCAAATATTTCCATTCCTTTTTCATGTTGGCAATATTGTAAACTGTCAATAAGTATATTCTTGTATTCGTTTCTGGTAAAAACATCCAGCCACTCTACCACGGCAAAACTTATAAAATAAACTCCTTCAGGATTATGGAATTTGTAATTACGGCTCATGTAACAAATTTAACAAACTCTTTTGATTAGATAACCAGGCTTAATAAAGACCACGCGATACAATCGGGCGGGAGCGGTGTTCTTTCCGCTTTTTCGATGTGCGCTTTTAAATCATCATCTAAAAAACCTGAATTGTTGGGCTCAACGATGATGGGGATTTCGGAATCTGTAGAAGTCTTATCGGGAGTGAAGAGAAAATAAGGATAATGAAATCCATTTTCCTCATCTGCTTTAACAAACTCAAGTGTGCCGTTTTTTACGTTACTGCATCCGAGAAGAAAAATAATACAGCAAATAAATGGCAATGGTCGTTCAATTAGTTTTATACCCCGTTTTTTCATCGGTTAAAATTCGTTGCCAAAATACACTTCGATTGAAGCCTAAATTTATAAAATTACCGGATTTGCAATGTACTCTTTCCACAATTCATCCACTGTTTTTCCGGTTAATTCCTTCCAAACTTCATCACTGTAAATGTGTTCCCGCATCACCTGGTCCAGCTTGTCAACAATTTTTTCATCTTTCTTTTCTTCCAGCCATGCGAGAAATCGCGCTGTTATCCGGTAAGAGTTGGTATAATTTTGATTCGGATTTACATCAGGCAATTCCCAGCCGGCAGTCTCATTGCCCACACCATACCTGTAGCGCACATAATCGGCAATACCCTCAGTCAGCCACCCGGGGCCGTTGGTTCTCCCGTAATCCTGTACAATGTGCATCACTTCGTGGGTAACCACATCAATGTCGTGTGGATTTTTTTCATACCATGCCGGGCTAAATACCACCCTGCCCCGGGAAGTGGCTGCAACACCCTCGTATTTTGGTTCAATGACAAAAACAACTTTTGGGGCTGATTGCTCATTAAATCTTTCTACCAGCTTCGGGTAAACTTCAAAAAAGGTTTCTTTCAGATTTCCAGAAACTACATCACTGAAAGCAGAATCTTTATTGATAAAAATTAACGTGTATTCGTCACGGGTAATTGAATCTTTTTCAAAAAACCCTTCATCCTCATCCCGTTGATTATTCGACATGGAAAAAAAAGGGATTGCAATCAGCAATACAAATAGTAATACTCTTTTTCTTTTCATTTATTTCAACTTTAATAATTTACTTATGATGATTCCAGCCCTGCGCCTGCAAAGGTATTTTCGTGCCGCTGGTTGTAACAAGGTTTGCTCCTTCGGTAGCATCTGTCATTTCCCCAACAATTGTAAAGTCAGGATCACTTTTTATTTTTTCGGCATCTTCCGGCGAAACCGTAAAAAGCAATTCGTAATCTTCGCCGCCGTTCAGGGCTGCAACAAGCGGATTAATATTCAGCTCTTCGGCCATTTTTTTGGTTTGGTTGTCCATTGGGACTTTTGCTTCATCCAACCTGCAACCAACTTTTGAATCTTTGCACAGGTGCAAGCTTTCGGAAGAAAGCCCGTCTGAAATATCAATCATCGAGGTGGGTTTGATACCTATTTTTTTGAAGGCCGCAATAATATCAGGTCGTGTTTCGGGTTTCAGCTGCCGCTCCAGAATGTAATCATACCCTTCGAGCTGAGGTTGCATTTTGTTGTTCACCTTAAAAACCTCGTTTTCACGCTCAAGAAGCTGAAGTCCCATGTAGGCACCACCCAAATCGCCGGAAACACAAAGGATATCACCTGCTTTTGCCCCGCTCCGGTAAACCAGGTCTTCTTTAGCCGCTTCGCCCAGAACACTCACACTAATGGTTAAACCGGTGAGTGAACTGGTAGTGTCGCCGCCCACCAAATCTACGCCGTATTTTTCGCAGGCCAGGTGGATGCCCGAGTACAATTCTTCCACCGCTTCCACCGAAAATTTATTCGACAAAGCAATGTTCACGGTAATTTGCCGGGGTTGTGCATTCATGGCAAAAATATCGGAAAGGTTCACCACCACCGATTTGTAACCGAGGTGTTTCAGCGGCACATACATCAGGTTAAAGTGGATGCCTTCGGTGAGCAGGTCGGTGGAAAACACCACACATTTATTGCCATAATTTAAAACTGCAGCATCGTCGCCAACACCTTTCAATGTACTCTCATTTTTTAACTGAATATTTTTGGTCAGCCTGTCGATCAAACCAAATTCTCCCAGTTCCGAAATCCGTGTATGTTCTTTTTCTTTACTCATTGTTAATAAAAGACAAATTGGTATGAATTAATCTTTCCAAACCACAAAAATACCTATACTTTTATATCTTTGCAATTTATTAGCTAAACAGTCTGGATAAAGGATTGTTAATTCAGAAAAATGAATTGAAATATGACAGATCAGGACAAAATATTATCTGAAGTAACGCAAAGTGAATATAAGTATGGATTTTTCTCTGAAATTGAGACCGATATTATAGACCGTGGCTTAAATGAGGAGGTAGTCCGTACGATTTGGGAGAAAAAAAACGAGCCCGACTTTATGCTCGAATTCCGGTTGGAGGCATTCAGGAAATGGAAAAAAATGAAGATGCCCGACTGGGCTTACCTGAAAGTTCCGCCCATTGATTATCAGAATATCAGCTACTATGCGGCTCCAAAGAAAAAACCGCAGTATGAAAGCCTGGATGAAGTGGATCCGGAATTGCTCGAAACATTCAACAAGCTCGGAATTCCGCTTGAAGAGCAAAAACATTTGGCGGGAGTAGCCGTGGATGCTGTAATCGACAGCGTTTCAGTAAAAACAACTTTTAAGGAAACGCTCGCGGAACAAGGCATTATATTTTGTTCGTTCAGCGAAGCATTGCAGGAGCATCCTGATTTGGTGCGCAAATACATCGGTCAATCAGTACCGGTGAACGACAACTTTTTTGCAGCGCTGAACTCAGCTGTTTTCAGCGACGGGTCATTCTGCTACATTCCCAAAGGCGTGAAATGCCCGATGGAATTGTCAACCTATTTCCGAATTAATTCTGCCAACACGGGCCAGTTTGAACGGACACTTATTGTAGCCGACGACGACAGCTACGTAAGTTACCTCGAAGGCTGCACTGCTCCGCAACGCGACGAAAACCAGCTGCACGCCGCGGTAGTTGAAATTATTGCGCTCGACCGTGCCGAAGTAAAATATTCCACAGTACAAAACTGGTTCCCGGGTGACAAGAACGGGAAAGGTGGTATTTACAATTTTGTGACCAAACGCGGAATTTGCCGCGGGGAATCGTCCAAAATCAGCTGGACACAGGTGGAAACCGGTTCGGCAGTTACCTGGAAATACCCGAGCTGCGTTTTACTCGGCAACAATTCCATTGGCGAATTCAACTCAGTTGCTGTTACCAACAACCACCAGCAGGCCGACACCGGCTCGAAAATGATACACATTGGTAAAAACACCAAAAGCACCATCATTTCAAAAGGGATTTCGGCAGGCAAAAGCGACAATTCCTACCGGGGGTTGGTGAAAGTTTTGCCCGGCGCAAAAAATTCGCGCAACTTCTCACAGTGTGACTCGCTGTTACTGAACGATACCTGCGGCGCACATACGTTCCCCTACATTGAAGTGGGTAACAAATCTTCGATTGTGGAACACGAGGCAACCACCTCAAAAATTGGCGAAGACCAGATTTTCTACTGCAACCAGCGGGGAATCGACACCGAAAAAGCAATCGGCATGATTGTGAACGGTTACGCTAAAGAGGTACTCAACAAACTTCCGATGGAGTTTGCTGTTGAAGCACAAAAGCTGCTTGAAATCAGTCTCGAAGGAAGCGTGGGATAAAGCCCCCTTTTATTCCCCCAAAAGGGGAAGATAAGAATGGAAAATTAATAAATGAAAAAAATTAATAATAATGCTTGTTCCCGTTTTATCCCCGTCAATTGGCGATGGAGTGAAAGGGAACTTTAGGAGAACAATTATATTATGCTAACAATTAAAGACTTATATGTTTCCGTAGAAGGAAAAGAAATCCTGAAAGGAATCAACCTTGACGTGAAACCCGGCGAAATTCACGCCATAATGGGACCCAATGGTTCAGGGAAAAGCACGCTGGCAAATGTGCTGGCAGGGAAAGAAGAATTTGAAGTTACTTCGGGTGAAATCATTTACGAAGGAGAAGATTTACTGGAGCTGGAGCCTGAAGATCGTGCCAAAAAAGGAATTTTCCTCAGCTTTCAGTATCCGGTGGAAATCCCCGGCGTGCCAATGGTTAATTTCCTGAAAACTGCTGTGAACGAACACCGCAAACACCGCGGAGAAAAAGAATTTACAGCAGGAGAATTCCTGAAAATGATGCGCCAAAAGGAACAATTGCTCGACATGAATGCACATCTGACCAACCGTTCCGTAAATGAAGGGTTCTCGGGTGGTGAAAAGAAAAAGAACGAAATTTTCCAGATGGCATTGCTCGAACCCAAACTGGGTATCTTGGATGAAACCGATTCCGGTCTCGACATCGATGCGCTGAAAACCGTTGCACACGGGGTAAATGCATTGCGCACCCCCGAAAACGCAACAATAGTGGTTACCCACTATCAGCGCCTGCTCGAGTACATCGTTCCCGACCACGTGCACGTGTTGTACAATGGTAAAATTGTAAAATCATCGGGAAAAGAACTGGCACTGGAGCTGGAAGAAAAAGGCTACGACTGGATTAAACAAGAAAACGGAGTTTAACATGAGTGTATTGGTAGAAAAAGCAGATTTATCACTAAAATATACAGGGCACTACAACGATGTAAAGGATCTTCTGACGGAAGGTTCTTCAGCTATTCTGAACAGCAAAAGGAACAAGGCTTTTCAGGATTTTGTAATGCAGGGAATTCCCACACGAAAAAACGAAAATTACAAATACACCAACCTGCAGCCACAATTTTCGCCCGAATATAAATTTATCCATCAGCGGGAAAAAACCGAAGTGGACTTAAACCAGGCTTTCCGGTGCGATGTTCCGCAACTGGACACCCACATGGCTTACGTTTTTAATGGCTGGTATTACGAAGATAACCGTTCGGTTGGTCAGCTACCCAAAGGGGTGATACTCGAAAGCCTCGAGCAAATTGCCAATGAAAAGCCGGAGCTGCTCGAGAGATATGCACAGCTGGCAAATACTGAAGAAGATCCATTGGTTGCATTGAACACGGCCTTTGCAAAAGACGGCTATTTTTTATACGTGCCCAAAAATACAGTCATTGAAAAACCCATTCAGCTGATTAATTTCCTGAAGGCCGGCAAAGATGCCTTTTCAACACAACGCAACTTTATTTATATTGAAGAAGGTGCCGATGTGAAAATGATTTTGTGTGACCACACGCTGAACCTGAATTCATACCTTAGCAATTCAGTTACCGAAATCTTTTTGGGGGCCAATGCGCACCTGGAATATTACACATTACAAAATCAGCACAATAATACCACCAGCCTGAATTCAGTATTTATTCACCAGGAAAGAGATTCAAAAGCCACCACGCTCACTTCATCATTGCATGGGGGATTAATCAGAAATAACCTGAAATTTATCCTCGATGGTGAAAATGCTGAAGCCAATTTGTTTGGAATGGCGTTTATCGATCGCAAACAGCATGTCGATAATTTCACACAGGTTATCCACGCCAAACCACACTGCCTGAGTAACCAGGTCTATAAAAATGTTCTCGATGATGAATCCACCGGTGCATTTTCAGGCCGTATTCATGTTGTGCGCGATGCACAAAAAACCAATGCATTTCAGCGAAACAACAATTTGTTGCTTACCGACAGTTCCACCATGCAAACCAAGCCGCAGCTCATTATTGATGCCGATGATGTAAAATGCAGCCACGGTGCCACAGTGGGGCAAATCGACGAAGAAGCGCTGTTCTATTTAAGAGCCCGCGGAATTGACGAAAAGAAAGCACGACTGATGATGATGAACGCATTTGCGCACGAAGTCATTCAACAAATAAAAGTAGAGCCACTGCGCGACCGCATCGACGAACTGGTGGACAAACGACTGAAAGGTGAAGTGGCACGCTGCCACGAATGCGCCTATAACTGCGAGTGCTGAAGTTCTGCACCGCGCTGAAAACAGCAACCCGCAAATTCCTTTCTGCAAAATCGGAAATTGCGGGTTTCTTTTTTTAAAGATGGTTTTTCTACCTTTAAACCCTGTAAATTTTTTATACGATGAACTACGACATCAACAAAATAAGAAACTACTTCCCGGTTTTAAAACAGCAGGTTTACAACAAACCGCTGGTGTATCTGGATAATGCAGCTACCACCCAAAAACCGGTTAAAGTGTTAATGGCCCAGGAAAAACTTCATAACGATTATTACGGAAACATTCACCGGGCAGCACACTACATGGCCGACAAATCCACTGCCGATTTTGAGGAAACACGCGACAAAGTGCAAAAATTCATCAATGCCGG
>JBNJGR010000138.1:0-7130 GCA_051747885.1 Bacteroidota bacterium
ACAAAAGCTATAAAATGAATAGTTAATAGCTGGTTTGAAGGAGGTTCTTAATAATTGACTTCTGACTTTTTATGGCCGGTATAAATTGATGTTGGAAACTCCGCCACCTAATGTGTCAAAAAAAAAGGACGGGTCAACACCCATCCTTTTCACTAACTAAACCAATAAAACTAATCAAACCTAAACCTATGAACTAAAACTATGCTGCAAATATAAAGTCATTTTTGGTAAGTCGGGTTAACTGAATGTTAAAAATATGTTATTCAACATTAAAAAAACAAAAAAGCCTTTCGGAGAATGAAAGGCTTTTTGTTGTAAGTTGTTGAATACTATTCTTTTTCATCATTTGCTTCGTCGTCTGCAATTGACCCGCGCATAGCCGTATCGGCTTTAATGTTATTGTATTTCATGTAGTCCATAATGCCCAGGTTTCCGCTTTTAAATGCTTCGGCAATAGCCAGTGGAACTTTCACTTCGGCCTCGATAACTTTGGCACGGGCTTCCTGTGCTTTGGCTTTCATTTCCTGCTCGAGGGCAATAGCCATGGCACGGCGTTCTTCTGCTTTGGCCTGTGCAATGTTCTTGTCGGCTTCAGCTTGATCCATTTGCAATCCGGCGCCAATGTTTTTACCAATGTCGATGTCGGCAATATCGATGGAAAGGATTTCAAAAGCTGTACCGGCGTCGAGCCCTTTTTCCAAAACCACTCTCGATATGAAATCCGGATTTTCGAGCACGGCTTTGTGGGAGTGCGATGAACCGATAGAAGAAACAATTCCTTCGCCAACACGGGCCAGGACTGTGTCTTCGCCGGCGCCCCCTACCAGTTGTTTAATGCTTGCACGAACAGTAACACGCGCTTTGGCAATAAGCTGGATACCGTCTTTTGAAACGGCAGTAACCGGCGGGGTGTTAATAACTTTCGGGTTTACCGACATTTGAACGGCCTCGAACACATCGCGCCCGGCAAGGTCGATGGCAGTGGCCACTTTAAATGTTAAGTCGATGTTTGCCTTCGACGCCGACACCAGCGCATGCACCACACTGGCCACGTGCCCGCCGGCCAGATAGTGTGCCTCCAAATCGTTTCGGTTGAGATGAAGGCCTGCTTTTGTGCCTTCGATTAGTGCCCGGACAATAACTCCCGGCGGAACTTTCCTGAACCGCATCAGAAACAGCTGCAGAAGTGAAATTTTTACGCCTGAAACCAGGGCTGAAAACCACAACCCGATGGGAATGAAATAGAGGATGATGAAAAGTAAAACAATTACTCCAATCACCATTCCCCAAGTACCTAAAGATTCAATCATTTTGTTATTTTTTTACAGGTTCTACAATTATTTTATTAGTGAGCATTTTCAATACTTTTATTTCGGTGTTGTGGTCAACATAAGCACCGGTTGACTGCGCTTCAACTATTTCGCCGTTTACTTTTACTTTTCCTGAAGGAGCGAGCCGCCCAATGGTTTTTCCGGTATCGCCAACTTTAATTTTGGAGTTGTCAACCGATTCCACTTTGCCGTCAACAAAAGTTTCAAGCATCATTTTTTTGCCCGATTTCGATTTGAAGAAATAGTAAATCAGCAAAGGGGAGGCAATTAAAACAAACGTGAGGGTAAGAAAACCAATTCCGGTACCATATTCTGAAAAAGCTATAAAAACGCTGATTCCCAGCAGAATGAATCCGCCTATCCCGGCAATGGTAACTCCGGGTATTACGGCAAACTCGATGAGTAAGAGCAACAAACCCAGTAAAATGAGCAAAATAATAGCAAATGCGGTCATGTTTTTGTATTTATAGTTGTGCTTAACTCTTTTTCAGTCAGCGCATCTTTCATTTTCTTTAAAGTGTCAAATTCACCTTTACGAATGTCGCAACTGCCATTGTGGTGGGTAATTACCGTACATTGTACTGCTTGTTCGTAATCGTGGTCGCAAACGTCAATCAGTGCATCAATAACGTAATCGAAACTGTGCACTTCATCGTTGTGCAAAACCAGCAGGTACTTATTGGTTTCCTTTTTTTGGAGGTTTCTGGCCGGATTCTTTTTAGTCTCTCTCGTTGTCATCTTCTGCTTCTATTTTTTTTGCTTGTTCCAAAGTTATTCTTTTTCCGTTAAAATACGGCACAACAAAGGCATCTTCTATTCCTTCCTGCCTTACCTGGTTTTGCATTTTTATGGCATCATCAAGATTTGAGAGGTTTCCTGTGGTGTAAACTACCACTCCGTCTTCATCGGTATAGTTGTCAATCTTACGAATGAGTGATAATTTATTGAACTTTCGTTCAACATAAGAGGGCAGTCCGCGACTATAGGCACCTATTTGAATTTTATAAACCAGTTCATTATCGTTTTCCTCCTCCCGATTTTGCGAACCTGGTTCTGAAATATTGAACAAATCGCTCG
Source organism: Bacteroidota bacterium (assembly GCA_051747885.1). GTDB lineage: Bacteria > Bacteroidota > Bacteroidia > Bacteroidales > Prolixibacteraceae > Tangfeifania. Next base: position 2,409 of record JBNJGR010000138.1, read on the forward strand.
CTGATATTAAAAGCGGAGTGCCAGTTTCTTCTTCCCGGTTTTGAACTGTTGCCTGTTCGCGGGCTCTTTTCATTTTATCCAGTTCAATAATGAAATTATTTACTGCAATTTCCCCGGCATGTTGCCAGTAATTATTTTCGTGTTGCCTGCTTTCCGAAAACAAATGCATTATATTTTCCCTGATTTGGTATGATTCATTTTCGATGGTAAGAATTTCATCGCCAATTTCTGATTTTCTTTCAGCATCTTGTGTCGTTCTGTATTCACTCCGCAGCTCATCTGCTTTTTCTATTTGCTGGTTCAACTCATCCTGAAGTTTTTTCCCTTCCAGAAAAAGTTCTTTTCCTTTTTCAGTTTTGAAATGGGCGGTGTTGAGGTAGGTAATTTTGTTATTTACCTGAAATTCTACGGGCTCACCCGACAGGGGGGTGTAGGTTGCTTTTACGCCGGGCAGGTCGGGCAAATTTTTCCGGGGTGTTGAAATCAATTTGGTTTGAAGCGGTTGGGGAACCCGGGCAGAAACCATCAGACTGTCTTCTTTGACAGTAACCACTACATTTTTTTCTTCATCCGTTTCCGCTACTGTTTTTTCGGGTTCAATGGTTTGCGCTTGGTCTGTAATTGGTTTAGACTTTTCCTCTTGTTCGACAATTTCTGTTGGGGGTGTTGCTTCCTGTTCAGCAAAAGGATTTACCCTATCGTAACATTGCTGAATTTTTTGGGTGAGTTGAACTTCTTCCCGGTCCTCTTCAGTTACACTATTTCTGTATTGGTTGTAATATTTAAGTGCCTGTTCCCAATTGTTCCTTGCGTGATACTGAACTCCCAGATAATAGTTAATGCGGTGAGGAGTGGCATCTTTTATCACTCCCAGCAGAGTGTTCAAATCATTTTCTGAATAATGGCCATTTTCTGTACGGCTGGCAGCAAAATAATAATTTAACATGGTATTACCCGGTTCATCTTCCAGCAGTTGCCTGAAAGCAATTTCAGCGGCTTCATACTCCCCTGCATCGAAAAGCTGCATCGCCCTGGTTGCAGAAATATTCTGACTGCCTGCAAAAAGGTTACCATTTCCGGCAAACAATAAAACAAACAGGAGTGTTAGTAGTACAAATTTATTATTGTTCAGCATTGTTTTTTCTGATAATTATAAAAGGTAAAATTACAAAAATTGTGCAAAGCAGTAACTTTTTAACGGCAAAGGAATCTTTCGGAATCAAATAAGATGTTGCCTGATATTTATCATTAAATAACGTATATTTGTAGAACTTGAAAAACAAACAAAACATGACTACACTAAAATCAGGCGATAAAGCACCCGATTTTAAGGGGGTAAACCAGGATGGTAAAAAGGTTGGTTTACAGGATTTTTCCGGGAAAAAGCTGATACTTTATTTTTACCCGAAAGACAACACCTCGGGCTGCACAGCCGAATCGTGCAACCTGAACGATAATTACAATGAATGGCTTGAAAAAGGATTTGAAGTATTGGGTGTGAGCCCCGACAGTGTGGAATCGCATCGGAAATTTAAAGAAAAATTCAATCTGAAATTCGACTTGATAGCCGATACAGAAAAAGAGATCCTGCAGGCTTATGGTGCCTGGGGCGAAAAAAATATGTACGGAAAAAAATACATGGGTGTTCTACGCACCACTTTTATTATCGACGGAAACGGGGTGATAGAAGACGTTTTCAAAAAAGTGAAAACCAAAGATCATACGAATCAAATTTTAAAAAGCTTAAATATATAACCTGGTCTGAACATGACGAAAGAAGAAAAAGCAACAATGAACAAAGAAAAGCTGAAAGCTCTTCAGCTTACCATGGACAAAATTGAAAAGAGTTACGGAAAAGGTTCCATCATGCGCATGGGCGACCGAGTCGTTGAAAATCTTCCGGCTATCCAGTCGGGTTCGCTGGCACTCGATATTGCTCTTGGCGTAGGTGGTTACCCCAAAGGACGGGTAGTTGAAATTTATGGCCCCGAATCGTCGGGTAAAACCACTCTGGCTATTCATGCCATTGCCGAGGCACAAAAAGCCGGCGGCATTGCCGCAATTGTAGATGCTGAGCATGCTTTCGATCCGTACTATGCCAAAAAACTTGGCGTGGACACCGAGGAACTGCTGATTTCACAACCCGACAACGGGGAACAGGCCCTCGAAATTGTAGATAACCTGGTGCGGTCGGGAGCAATCGATATTATTGTAATCGACTCGGTGGCAGCGCTTACGCCAAAAGCGGAACTCGAAGGCGAAATGGGCGATTCCAGGATGGGATTACAGGCCCGCCTTATGTCGCAGGCTTTGCGGAAACTTACAGCCAACATCAGCAAAACAAAAACCTGCTGCATTTTTATCAATCAGCTGCGCGAAAAAATCGGGGTAATGTTTGGAAACCCGGAAACCACCACAGGTGGAAATGCCCTGAAATTTTACTCGTCAGTTCGTTTGGATATCCGGCGGATTGGTCAGATTAAAGACGGCGACGAAGTGATGGGTATCAATGTGCGCGTGAAAGTGGTGAAAAACAAAGTGGCCCCGCCTTTCCGGAAAGCAGAATTCGATATTTTATATGGCGAAGGAATTTCAAAATCGGGTGAAATCATCGATTTGGGCGTTCAGTATAACATTGTCAAAAAAAGTGGATCGTGGTTTAGTTATGGCGACACCAAACTTGGGCAGGGCCGCGAAACTGTGCGCAACCTGATAATCGATAATCCTGAACTGGCGCAAGAACTTGAAACGAAAATTTTTGAAGCCATTACAGGTAAAACCACTACAACAACAGAATAAGAAACAAAAAACGGCAGATTATACTGGGTGAACCGCATCTGTCGATTCATCCAGTTTTTTTTTAATGAAAAAACAGTTCGCATGAAGGTTTTAAAATTTGGAGGCACATCAGTTGGCTCAGCTAAAAACATTCAAAAAGTTAAGAAAATTGTACAAAGCCAGAGCGATAATATTATTGTTGTGGTTTCGGCTTTGGGAGGTGTAACCGACTTAATTCTTGAGGCAGCACAGGTTGCTGCCACCGGTACGGATGATTTTGGTAATTATCTGAAAGAAATAAAACAACGGCATGCCAATGTGGTTTCCGAACTTTTTAACGGCTCAGGCCCCATAACTTATATTGCCGACGAACTTTTGGATGAGCTGGAACAAATTCTTACCGGAATTACCCTGGTGGGGGAACTCACACCCAAAACCCTCGACCGCATTGCCGGAATTGGCGAGCGTATTTCATCGCATATTGTTGCGCAGTATATTCCCGGGGCAATAAGGGAAGATGCAGCCGAATTTATTAAAACCAACAGCAATTTTGGAAAAGCTGCGGTTGATTTTGAAGAAACCGACCAGTTGATAAAAGCGAAATTTAAAAATTTTACCGGCGTTGCCGTTGTTCCGGGTTTTATTGCCAAAAACTCCCGCAATGAATTCACCACTCTTGGCCGCGGAGGCTCCGATTATACCGCAGCCATTATTGCCGCAGCCCTCGATGTGGACGCCCTTGAGATTTGGACCGATGTGGATGGCTTTATGACTGCCGACCCGCGGGTTATCAGTAAAGCCTACACAATTCCCGAGCTTACTTATTCCGAAGCGATGGAGCTGTCGCATTTCGGTGCAAAAGTGATTTACCCGCCAACTATATTACCGGTTTACCAAAAAGGAATTCCTGTTCATATTAAAAATACATTTAAGCCCGAAAACGAAGGTACGCTTATTTTAAGCAGTACCAGTGGCCGGAAAGACCGGCCGATTAAAGGAATTTCTTCCATCTCCCGGATTTCGCTGCTCACGCTACAGGGCATTGGAATGGTGGGTGTTACCGGTATTTCAATGCGTTTGTTTACGGCACTGGCCAAAATGAATGTGAATGTGATCCTGATTTCACAGGCTTCTTCCGAGAATTCCATAAGTGTGGCGGTTGACGAGCATGCTGTTAATCTTGCTGAAAGTGCCATCAGGGCTGAGTTTGAAAAAGAAATTGCAAGCGGGCAGGTGAGTAAAATTGCCATTGAGAGTGATTTGTCAATTGTGGCGATTGTGGGCGAAAACATGAAACACACTACCGGAATTGCCGGGAAACTGTTTTCCACCATCGGAAGAAATGGGATAAACATAATTGCTATTGCGCAGGGCGCCTCGGAGCTGAATATTTCGTGGGTGGTAAAAACCAGCGAGCTGCGAAAAACGCTGAATGTGGTGCACGAATCGTTCTTCCTCTCCGAAAATGTGGAATTGAATGTATTCCTGATGGGCATTGGAACTGTTGGTGGAAATTTATTGCAGCAAATTCAGAAACAGCAGCAAAAGTTGCTCGATGAGAAGCATCTGAAAATTAAACTTACCGGTATTGCCAACACCAAAAAAATGGTTTTCATTCGCGAAGGATTCGATATAACGAATTTAAGGGAAACGCTGAAGGCCTCGGAAATGAAATCGTCGTTGCAGGGATTTGTGGAAGAGATGAAGGCAATGAATATTTACAACTCGGTTTTTGTGGATTGCACGGCATCGGATGAGGTTGCTTTGCTCTACAAAGAAATTTTGCAGTCGAATATTGCCGTGGTAACGGCCAATAAAGTGGCTGCGTCTTCAGCCTACGAAAATTATACCGAGTTGAAAACTATTGCCAAACAGAAAGGAGTTAAATTTTTGTTTGAAACCAATGTTGGTGCTGGCTTGCCAATTATTAACACCCTTAACGAT
>JBNJGR010000139.1:0-7114 GCA_051747885.1 Bacteroidota bacterium
ATCAATGCTGATGAAACGCCTCGGAAACAAAATGGAGCACTTCGGGCAGCGATTCGCGCCAGTAGGTCCAGGTGTGGCCGCCATCTCGAATCCGGAATTCGTGGGGAATTTCCTTTTTACGCATTTCAATGTGCACCAGCGAATTGCCTTCATAGAGAAAGTCATCGTCGCCGCAGTCGATAAACCAGCGAACGGCATTCTTTTGTTCGTCGGGAATATTTTTCAGCAGTTCCAAAACGTTGTATTTTTCAAACCAATCATTCTTTTGCTCTTCGCTGGCACCGGGCATTCCCCGCCGGCCCATATAATTATCCACATCGTCACGGGTTAACGGGCCGGTTGCTGCGCTCAGCGGACATGCTGACGAAAACAAATCGGGACGATGCAGTGCATAATAAAATGTTCCGCCGCCACCCATAGAAAGACCGGAAACAGCACGGAAGCGTTTTTCACTTTTAATGCGGTATTTTTCTTCCACAAACGGCATCAGTTCTTCAAAAAAGAAATCCTCGTAGCGCCAGTTTCCGCTCACATCGTTGGTGTAGCCACGCTGTCCGGTGTTGGCATCGGGCATAATAATTACCATTGGAGTGGCTTTGCCTTCTTTTATGGCTTTGTCGGCAATATGGCGCACTTCGCCAAACTGCACCCAGCCGGTCTGGTCGTCGCCGGCGCCATGTAATAAATACAGCACGGGGTAACTGCGTTCCGAAATTTCGTAGCCAGGCGGGAGATAAACGGCATATTTACGTTCCATGTCAAGTATTTCACTTTCCATTGAAAGGTTGTCAAACACTTTCCCGGTTTGGGCAAAAACGAAATTTGAGAGGAGAAGCGAAATAAGTAGAAATGAAATATTTTTCATGACATGTTGAATTTAGATTTGAAAATGGGTAGTAAAAATGCATTTATTTCCGGAGTTTTGAAAATTCTTTTAATAAAAACAGTTATGTTTTGGTGAAAACTGAAAGTGCTTGGAATTGTAGCAATAAAAAAGGCTGTCTATTGCGGACAGCCTTTTTCTGAATGAGTGAAATAATTTTATAAATCTTTTTTAGCGAGGTAAAAGTCAACCATTTCGTAGCTGCTTTTTTCGCGTTCTTCCATTGCTTCAACAGTTTTTGGCGGAGGAACAATAACTTTATCGCCTGGTTTCCAGTCGAGTGGTAGCGCAACTCCATGTTTGTCAGATGTTTGAAGTGCTTTCAATACCCTGATGATTTCATCCATGTTACGGCCCACGTTAAGCGGGTAGTACATAATTAAACGGATTTTTCCTTCGGGATCGATAAAAAATACAGCACGTACTGCTGCCGTCTCACTTTCGTTTGGTTGCAACATTCCGTACAGTTTCGATACATTCATTGAAATGTCTTCAACAATCGGGAAATCGAACAAAACGCCGGTATTCTTTTTCACATTGTTCACCCATGCTACGTGCGAGTGAATACTGTCAATGCTTAATCCCATCAGTTTGGTGTTCAGTTCTTTAAACTCGTTGTGGCGCACGGCAAACCCGCTCATTTCGGTGGTGCAAACCGGAGTAAAGTCGGCAGGGTGCGAAAACAAAACTACCCAGCTTCCTTTGTTAAATTCTGAAAACTGAATAGGGCCATAGGTTGTGTTGGCTTTAAAATCGGGAGCCATGTCGCCAATCCGAGGCATTTGTGTAACTTTTTCTTCTTCCATTTTTTATGAAATTTTTAGTGTTATTAATTTGAATTTTCGTGAATTTAAACATTTTTGATGAGAATAAGTTCAATAAAATGTTAAAGATATTTAAGTTGAATACCTGTTGTATGATGATTATTTATCCTGAAGGCTGAAGGTAAAATGCTGTAATTTAGTTTCTGACAATGCAGAAATAATTTTTTTAATGTTAATGATTTTTTTGTCGGGTCTTTTTGGGCCACAAGCTCAAGAAGTAAATCAGTACAAGTGAAAAGCCGGCAACTGCAACACTTAAAATCATCGATTCCTTTTTCTCTATCAGAAACAGGGCGTGGGTATTAATTTCCTGCCAGTAGGTTACCGAAAGCAAAACAATTAAATTGTTGAAAGAGTGGGCAAGGATTGCAAGAATTAAACTTTGTGTACGAATTACGAGCCAACCGAGTAGCAGTCCTAAAACGAAGGTAGCCGGCATTTGCCATGGATTGAGGTGAAACAGCGAAAATAAAATGGCCGACATTACCACTGATACAAAATTGTTGTAATTGCGCCGAAAACCCTGGAAAATAAGGCCCCGGAAAATTAACTCTTCAACCACAGGTGCAACAATGGCAACTTTCATAAATGCGCCCCACCAGCCAAAATCGCTTTCAAAAATATTGCTGAAAAGTTCCCAAAACCAGGGCGGGGCTGGTATAACTTTCTCGATGGTAATGTTCACCTGTTCAATTAAATTCTGAATGCCCCAAAAAAATGGAACCAGCGGAATTAAAATTAACGGATTGAAAAATTTTAGCGGGAACACTTTTTTAAACGGTGCTTCTGATTTACGAAAGCCGTAGATGAGGATAAAAAGTGTGGAGCCAACTCCCAGAACTACTTTTTTTAGGGGGTGGTATAAGTAATCGGTTCCCTTAAAGTAATCGATTAAGGCCAGCGGAAAATCAACTACAGTTTGAATAAAAAGGTATAAAATTAACAGGTGGATAGCCTGTAATATTGTAGGGTAATATTTTATCCTTGTTTGCTGCATTTACAATAAAAAATAAAGATAATCTTTTTTGTTATTCAACAATAGAACACTACAACAAAGAAAAGTTCGGATTATATTTGAAAATTTTAATTCTCAGGTTGATTTTTTTGACACCAGCAAACTGGCCGTTTGAAAGGAAAAATAGCGTTGTGACAGGTAGCTGAATGCAACAACAATAACTGTTGTGAAAACTTTTGATAGGGTGGCGTACAGGCCAACGTACTCTACGAAAAATTTCAGAAAAACATAGTTTAAGATAATTGCCCCGGCAACTGTTACCCCGTAACGGAACAACTGGATGCGCCCGCGTAGTTCTGATGCGGTAAATGTAACATACTTGGCCAGTAAAAATCCGGAAGTAAAAGTGATGGGGAAAACAATCAGAAACGCTGCAATGTGCGGGCTGATAGCAACAAAACCCAAATCAACAATTTGTTTGTTCAGCACAAACCGGTAAAAAACAAAATAGAGAAAAATGTCCATTGCCGTATTAGCACCGCCGGTTGCACCGTACCTGAATATTTCAGGCGGAATGAAACGCAGGAAAGGAAAATAGAAGAAATCTATAATTTTAATGATTTTATCCCGGTATTTTCGCAACAAGTTCAGCATTTCTTTTTCCTCTTGGATGGCAAAGAAACAATTTTTCGGCCAAATGGGCATTTATTTATTATTTTGTAACTTTGATTTCATTACTATTGTTAACAATTGCAGTATAATATTTATTAAAAATGGTTGACTGGAAATTGCATGTTGAATTCGATCCGGATAAATTATTTGGAAAACCAATAATAAAAAATACCCGGATTTCGGTTGATATAATTCTCGAAAAACTTGCTGCTGGAGACTCTGTTGAAGATTTGTTAGATGCTTATCCCAATTTAAAAAACGACGACATCAATGCATGTTTATTGTTTGCAGCGGATTCAGTAAAAAATGAAATTGTTATTCCAAAAGCTTCCTGATTTGCCATTTTAATGCTGGGGTTAATAATTGACCTCAGCGAGGTCGAATGTGTATAGATGCAATGATTTAACAAAAATGAATTCGACTCCAGCCGGAGTCGTATGGATTTTTTTTTTGCAAATGTCTATAAACATTTAATCCCTCCGGGATATAAGATATTACCAAATAAAACCATGGGTATAAAAAATTTTGACGATTGTATCAATGATTCTCTAATCCTCCGGTGGTTTCCGCAATTGTTTTTTTTGGCCCTGTTTCTTTTTGTTCTCAAGTCGTTTGAGTTTTGAGGCTTTGGTTGGCCTGGTTTTAATACGTTTTTTTGGCGGAGTCAGTGCTTTCTCTATCAGCTCAAAAAATTTCTGCGTCACTTTTTCCCGGTTTCGCCATTGCGTCCGTTCAGCAGAGGAGGTCAGCACCAGTTCGCCGGAAGTTGTTATCCGGTTTTTCAGTTTTGAAAGAAGCCGCTGTTTTTGAGTTTCGGTAAGTGTTTCTGAATCGTTTAACGGAAACCGCAACTCCATCTTGGTGCTAACTTTGTTCACATTTTGTCCGCCGGGACCGCCCCCGCGACTGGCCGAAAAGGTGACTTCCGAAAGCAGACTCTCCCGTATGGAATGCGATAAATGCATGATTTACTAACTCGTTTTACTTATGGTTTCCAGTTTTTTGCGGTCGGTTATCTCAATGCCCCGTCCTTTCAGAATAATCATTTTTTCTTTTTCAAACTCCTTCAGGAATTTTATGGCACTTTCGGTTGAAACGGAAGCAAAATCCGCAATTTCCTGCCGGGTGAGGTACTGAAAAACATCCTCTTTCAGGAATTCTTCGTGCGACAGGTAAAGCAGACCAGATGCCAGCTTCCCACGCATTTGCTTGTACGAAATGTTTTTAATTATCTCGAGTAAATGCCGCTCGTTCCGGTAGTTTTTGGAGGTAACTTCCAGGGCAAATTCGGGGTTCTGCAGCAGAATGGTTTTGAGGCTCTCTTTTTCAATCATGCAAATCACTGAATCTTTTTGTGCCTGCGCTGAATAGGTGTGAATGTTCTCGCCAAATATGGATGAAAAAGCAAGAAAATCGCCTGTCTTGGCCAGACTGAGGTTTATCTGTTTTTCAAAACCTGTTTGTAAATACACTTTTATAAGTCCGCGCACCACGTATAAAATATAAGGTGCAAAAGCGCCCTGCTTAAAAATGGTTTCACTCTTTAGGTAAGTTATTTGGGTCTTACTTTTTGTCAGCTCTTCCAAAGCATCGGGTAGCTGTTTAATCAACCCCTCAAAGTCCTTTTTTTGTTGACGGTTTTCCGATTTTTCGTTGCTCATTTCAATATTTCTGAAGTCGGTACAAAAGTATCAAAAACAAATATAATTGTCTGATGACAGGAAAAAAACTGAAATAATACAGTTTTGCTGCTTTCGCATCATAGCCCCGTTCTCTTTCCTGATTGTAAGGCTGTTCCTACTTTTGTAGCAGAAAATTATAAACAAATGAAACGAGTTGCCATACCAGTATCAAATGAAAGTTTAAGCGAATATTTTGGCGAGTGCCAGCACTACGAAATATTTGAAGTTGACGGCCAAGCGGTGGAAAAGAAAGGAACCGTTTATCCCTCGGCTATTGGGCAATCAGATTTACCCGCATGGCTCAAAGAACTGGGAATTACCGATGTGATTACCTACAGGGTTAATAAACAAATTATCAACCTTTTTGCAGCCGAAAAAGTGAACCTGTTTGTTGGCATCCCTTTAAACTCGCCCCGCAAATTGCTGGAAGACTGGCTGGAAGGAAAACTCGAATCGGATGAAAAAATTATTGGAGAAATAACAAATTAAGAGTTATAGAAAATCAATTATTCACAATTTTAAAAGAGACTTATTATGAAAATGTTACAAACAAATTTGCACGAGATTGAAACAGCCGCAGAGCTGGAAAAAATGATTCAGGAAAATGAAAACGTAATGGTATGCTGTGGCCGCATGGGCCCGATGTGTATGCCTGTTTACGATGTAATGGAAGAACTGGAAGATGAAAGGGATGACGTTAAATTTGCCGTAATGGCATTCGATAGCCCCGAAGCTGCCATTATCCGCAATGCGCCGGAAACAAATGGTTTTATGGGACTTCCGTTTACCATGTATTATAAAAACGGTGAAGTGGCACATGCAACAAGCAGCATTCAGAACATGCAGCAGATTACTTCCATTTTAGACGAACAGTTTGCAGAAAAAGTATAACACAAAACCTTAAGGGCTGCCCGGATAATTTCCGGGTTGCCCTATTATTTAAATATTTATGCCATGAACGATACTTACGATGTAATGATAATTGGTGCCGGTGCAGCCGGATTAACCGCCGGAATTTATTCTTCACGCGCCAAACTTTCAACACTGATTTTGAATGAAGGCGCTGTTGGCGGCCAAATGGTGCTTACCGAGGAAATTGCCAATTATCCGGGTGTTGCGGCCACAAAAGGTTACATGCTGGCCAACACCATGAAACAACAGGCCAAAAGTTTTGGCTGTAAAATTAAGTCGAATGTTAAAATTGCCCGGTACAATTTTGAAGGAGATGTAAAAGAAGTGGAATTGGAAGATGGTCGCACTTTTCAGGCACGTTCGGTAATTCTTACACCGGGAGGAAGACCACGTTCATTAAATATTCCGGGTGAAAATCAGTTTAAAGGAACTGGCATATCTTACTGCGCTACCTGCGACGGCGATTTTTTCACAGGGAAAGAGGTTGTGGTAGTTGGTGGCGGAAACTCAGCGCTCGAAGAAGCTGTTGCACTTACCCAGTTTGCCACAAAAGTTACAATCGTTCATCAGTTCGACCATTTTCAGGCTTTTAAACATGCAGTGGAAGAAGCGCAGAATAATCCGAAAATTAATTTTATCATGGAATCGGAACTGCGTGGTTTTTACGGAAATGGCAAACTGGAAAGCGTGGATATTGAACACCTTCCATCCGGTGAAATGAGCAACCTGAAAACCGATGGTACATTTATTTTTGTTGGTTATCAGCCCAACACCGAAACCTTGAAAGGACTGGTAAAACTCAACGAAAGAAATGAGATTATGGTGGATACCGACATGAAAACAAATATTGACGGTGTGTTTGCTGCCGGCGACAGTATTGTGAAAAAATACCGCCAGGTGACCACAGCAGTTGCCGATGGAACCATTGCTGCATTAAGCGCAGCGCGGTATTTATCGGAAAAACAACAAGTAACAACAGAAGAACTTTTGGAACAGGAAGCGTAAAAAGCAGATTGTGTAAAAGAGGTTGTACTACATTTTATGAGGAAAACCAGTTTATTATTCTTGATTTTAAGTTTTATAAGTGTTCAACAAGTGGTTGGTCAGTTTTCGGTCGATGGTGAATTCCGAAGCCGGAGCATGCTGAGTCAGGGATATAAAGCTCCGGTAAAATCAGGGGCTGATG
>JBNJGR010000140.1:0-7089 GCA_051747885.1 Bacteroidota bacterium
CCCTTTAAAATCGTCGTTATGTTTTAATTCTTTCACGGTCAGTTTCTTTCCCCTGAACTCGTACTGTTTCCCGGCACTTCTCGACGAACCGAACAATACCAGTTCATCCAGCGGGAAATTCCGTTCATCCAGTACACGGAGAAATTCTTGTCCTACTGCTCCACTCACTCCTACAATTGCAACTTTCATTACGTAAACTTTTTAATTAAACTCAGTTTTCAGTTAAAATTAATTCCCGTAAAATTACTATTTTGCAATTAATTGAAACAAAATGACCCGTACTATTCTGAAAATCTTAACAATCAGTTTTATGTGCTGTGGAAATTCGCTGGCAGCACAGGAAATCTGGCGCGAAAATTTTTCTGTGCCTGAAAAGGGGTTTTGGGGCGGTGGCGACGGCACGGTCATTTCCGATTTTTCCGGTATTACAACATGGAACCTTGAATTTGATGAAAGTGAACTAACCTTGATTGATGCGGAAGATTATGCCAAAACTGTTTCTACTTCCGGCGGAAGGTTCGAAGTGCGTGACATTCATGGTGAAGTGGTGTGGCGCTCAGAATGGATTGATATTTCGGGCTTTGAAAAAGTGGATATTGAACTCACCGCTTCGGAAACCGGCAGCGGTGCCAACACCGAAACCAAATACCTGAACGCTTTTTACCGGCTGGATGACGGAGTTGAAATTCCTTTTTCTGAAAACAGCGAAAATGCCGGAAACTGGGGCTCGGTTCAGGCTGTCAGCAAAGGACTGGAGGGCAATTCGCTGCAAATTGTTTGCTACCTTTCCAATCATTATGCTAACGATAAAGTGATTCTGGATGAAGTGGTGGTTACTGCCGAAGAAAAATACTACCCGCCGGCTGAACCGGGTGAAATCATTTTAACCGAAATCCTGTTTAATCCGTTCCCCGATGGCGAAGATTATGTGGAAATTTACAACAACTCGAACCGCGAAATTCCCCTCGGAAAATTGTTTCTGGCGTCGCGCGATAAAAACCTTCAGTTGGAACAGGTTTACGATTTGTCGGGGAAAATTTATTTGCTTCCGCCCAAAAGTTACGTGGCCATTACAAAAGATACGAGCGGTGTTTTTCCTTTTTTTCAAATTGAATGCAGTGAATGTTTTCAGCAGGTTGCGCGCATTCCGTTATTCAACAACGACGATGATTATGTGGTTTTGATGAACGAAAACCTCGAAATTCTGGATGAGTTATATTACACCGAAAAAATGCACACGCCGTTTCTGGCAGATGTGGAAGGCGTTTCGCTGGAGCGGGTTTCCTTTTCAGAACCCACCAACGCTCCGGGCAACTGGCATTCCGCTTCTTCGGATGCAGGATACGGCACACCGGGTTATGAAAATTCACAGACTGGCAGGGAACTGACCGGAAAGCCAAAAGTGATTTTCGAACCGGAAGCATTTTCTCCCAACCTTGACGGGTTCAATGATGAGTTTATTATTCAGTACGAAATGTCCAAACCCGGTTACGTGGCCAACATCACTATCTTTGATGCAGCCGGAGGGTTTGTTTTGCACCTGGCCAGAAATGAAATTTTGGGAACCAGCGGGGAATTTGTTTGGAATGGCGAAGACGAAACAGGCAGCCGCCAATCGTTGGGCGTTTATGTGGTTTTGGTGGAAATTTTTAATGCTAAAGGCGAAATATACCGGTTTAAAGATGGGGTGGTGCTGACAGACATTTTTGAGTAAAATACGCAATTCCCCGAATTTGCCGTGTAATTATTTCATTTCAAATGATACTAAAAGTCTTGATACTAAAAACTAAAAACCTCACGTCTGTATATGAAACGTAACTTCTCCTGGTTTGCCTGGCGCGAGCTGACACGATCGGCCTATTTCGGAAAAAACATGGCCGCCAAAGGGGTGCTTATTTTTCTGGCGCTCTATTTTACGCTGGTCGCGGTTGTTATGGGTTTTAACCTCAGCATGCTTCTGGCAGAAAATTACCCGGATCAATCGCAGATTTCAGCATTTAATTCACTGGTATTAATTTATGTAGGTTTCGATTTGGTGTTGCGTATTATGATTCAGAACCTGCCCACATTCGGATTTCAGCCGTTTTTAATTTTCCCGGTGAAACGTGCCCGCATCGCCCGGTATATGCTCAACAAATCTGTTTTCCATTTTTTCAATATCCTCCCTTTCTTTATTTTGCTGCCGTTTACTTTTAAATCGGCGGTAAATGAACTGGATGGGATCCACCTTTCAGTTTGGTTGTCAGCGCTGTTTTTCATGGTATTTACCAATCATTTTCTGGCTATGTATCTGAAATGGCGCACTAACGAAGATGACCGGCTTTTTTACGGATTGCTTGCTGTTGCAGCCGGAATTTTTGCCATCGATTATTTTGGGGTGTTCGACCTAACCGGAAGTTTTGGCTCACTGCTCGATGCAGTAATTCAGAATCCGCTAACAGTGGTTATTTTCCCTGTTTTAATGGTAGCGTTTTATTTTCTGAATCAAAAATATATCCTGAACCGGTTTTACCTCGACGAGCTCACCAAAAAGAAAAAACAAGGTTCTACCCACGATTTTTCGTGGCTCAGCCGTGTGGGTGAGTACGGTAAAATGCTTTCGCTGGAAGTAAAAATGATTATTCGGAACAAACGGCCACGCACTTCAGCCGTAATGTCGGTTTTGTTGCTGCTCTACGGCCTGCTGCTTTACAAGGATCTTAATGATGAAAGCCCGGAGATAATACTGGTTTTTGGCGGCATGTTTATGACTGGTATATTCAGTATGACCTACGGGCAGTTTTTCCCGGCATGGCACAGTCGCTACTACCCGTTCCTGATGGCGCAAAATGTAAAAATGAAACAGGTACTGCAATCCGCATTCTTCCTGATGGCAGCCACCAACCTGGTTTTTTACTTACTCTCACTGGGATATATGTTTATCACACCTAAAGTGCTTTACATTCATCTTGCAGTAATGCTCTATAATGTGGGCGTTAATTCTTTTATAATTTTTGCACTTGGGTTGAACAGCCGGAAATCAATCGAACTGGATTCAAGAGCGATGTTCAACTACCAGGGAATGGGCGCTACACAATGGCTCATCGCTTTTCCAATATTATTCGGACCAATGGCTGTTTATGGGATTATCACTGTAATTTTTGGAAATGTGGTTGCTTATTTCGTACTGGGAAGTCTGGGTTTAATCGGTATTATTCTGCATCCCCGTTTAATCGACTACTTTACCCGGCAGTACCTGAAAAGAAAACATAAAATGATAGCTGCTTATAAAAACTCATAAAATGACTCTGAAAGAGTCGAACAAAAATAACCGCGGGTAAAACCCGTGGATAAGTACAACAGGCAATAACGAACCCTGAAAGGGTTCAATAAATGCAGGAAAAATGATAAATGCAATTAACTTACAAAAATCTTACAGCGGAACAGTTGTCCTGAACCTTCCGGAATTAAATATCAACCGCGGTGAAACATTCGGGCTTGTCGGCAACAACGGCGCCGGAAAAACCACGCTGTTTTCATTGGTTCTCGACCTCATTCGCGCCAGCAAAGGAAAAATTGAAATCGATAATATTGAAGTGGCAAAATCGGAAGAATGGAAAGATTTTACCGGCGCATACATCGACGAAAGTTTCACCATTGGCTACCTCACGCCCGATGAATATTTCGATTTTATTGGCGAACTGCGCAATATGAACAAAAACGACATTTCGCTTTTCCTGGACAAGTTTGAAAGCTTTTTTAACGGCGAAATACTGGGTCGGAAAAAATACATCCGCGACCTGTCGAAAGGCAATCAGAAAAAAGTGGGAGTTGTTGGCGCTTTTATGGGACAGCCGGATTTGGGGGTGCTCGACGAACCGTTTGCCAACCTCGACCCCACTTCGCAATACAAACTGCGCGAGTTGATAAAGGAATATGCAGCCGGCGGCGAAAAAACACTGCTCATTTCGAGCCACGACCTCGACCATGTGGCAGATGTTTGCTCACGGATTGTTATTCTCGAAAAAGGCGAGGTAGTGCGCGATGTACAAAAAACCGAAACCACTCTGGCCGAGTTGGAAGAATTTTTTACCGGCGTTAAAACAGAACAGGCCTTTCACGAATAATTGTAGAGCTCGATTGTACATTTTATTAATGCGGCTTTTTTCTTAACTTTATTTCCTTTTAAAATTCAATCTTTTCCCGATGGAAACCAAAGAAAAAACGGCAAACCAAGTGTACACAAGAATGGCCGCCCTCTGCAGCCGCGCCGAGCAGTGCTCGCCCGATATCCGCAAAAAAATAATTGCCGCCGGCCTCTCCGATGATGAAGCCGGTGATATCATTGAAAAACTGAAAGCAGAAAAATTTATCGACGACCAACGGTATGCCAATTTCTATGTGGCAGAAAAATTCCGCATTAACAAATGGGGAAGGATAAAAATCAGGTACTACCTGCGGATGAAAGGACTGGATGACGCATTGATTCAAAACGGTTTAAATGAACTGGATGAAGAAAAATACCAGCAGACGCTCATTAAAACCCTGAAAGAAAAAGCCCGGACCGTGAAGAAGAAAAACAAATTTGAAAAAATGGGGCAGATCATCCGTTTTGCCCAAAATCGCGGTTTTGAGCCAGAGCTGATTCACCGGTATTTGAATGAGGTAATATCTTAAATTACCGCTCAAATCCGGCCAAAAACTCTTTTGGAGTCTGAATAACCAAACTACTCAATGAATAATCCTTAATATTTCGTGTAATAATTGTTGTCAAATTAGCCTCTTCTGCACAAAAATTTTGTAACCCGTCTTCAAAATCCCTGAAATCAGAAAAAAGCGACTTTTTGACCGTCGATTTTCCTACCGGCAAGATTTCAATCAACTCAAGCAGAGCCATCAGTTGTCTTTTGGCTTTTTCGGCCGATTCAAGTTTGCTTACCACGTAATTAATATTGTTGATGGAAAGTGAAGATACATAAAGTTTAAGTTTTCCCCGGTTTGCATACTCGAAAAGGCGCATCGCTTCTTTCTGAAAAGGTTTTCTTTTGGTTAAAAAATCCAGCACCACATCCGAATCGATAAACACTTTTGTCATTTCAAATGCTTTTTCAAAATTTCTTCCTCAACCAATTCGCTGTAATCTTTTTCTTCAGGGATTGGATTTACCGATCCCCAAAGTGATTTAACCAAAGGGCCAGGTTCAAAATCCTTCTTATCTCTGGAAATCAATGACTTCAGATATTCTTCAATGAGACCGGAAAGACTCCTGCCATGTTCCCTGGCGTATTGTTTGGCTTCATCCACTACTGTTTTATCAACCGTAATATTAAGTCGTGTTGCCATAGCTATGCGTATTAAATTTAATTCAAATATACGCATAAAAATATTTTTATCAAATCCGATTCAGCTTTATGATTTTAGATTTCTTACCTTTGCAATCCACAAAAAATTGGATGAATATGATATTGAAAGACCAGGTAAAAGATCTCCTGGAGCGCCGGGATGCGCTGAGGAGGCATCTTTGACTACGATGCAAAACTTACTCAGATAAAAGAAGAGGAACTCAAAACACAGGATCCTGAATTCTGGTCCAATCCGAAAGAAGCCGAAGCCCAGATGAAAAAAATCAAATCGATTAAAGACTGGACAAAAGGTTTTGAAGAGGTGAACCATGCGGTTGAAGATTTTGAAGTGCTTTATGATTTTTTCGAAGAAGACGAAGCATCAGAAGAAGAAGTGGACAAAGCCTACAATTCAGCTGTCCGGAAAGTGGTAGCCCTCGAAACCAAAAACATGCTGCGCAATGAAGAGGATAAACTCAGTGCTGTGCTGAAAATCAATGCCGGTGCCGGCGGAACCGAAAGCAACGACTGGGCCGAAATGCTTTTCAGAATGTACACCCGGTGGTGCGAAAACAACAACTACAAAATTAAAATTGACAACATGCAGCCCGGCGATGAAACCGGCATTAAAAGCTGCACCCTGGAGATAGAAGGCGAATTCGCTTACGGTTACCTGAAAAGCGAAAACGGGGTACACCGGCTGGTGCGTTTGTCGCCTTTCAATGCACAAAATAAACGCATGACTTCCTTTACATCGGTTTATGTGGCCCCGCTGGTGGATGATACCATCGAAATTGAAATCAACCCGGCTGACATTACCTGGGATACTTTCAGAAGCGGCGGTGCCGGCGGCCAAAACGTGAATAAAGTGGAAACCGGGGTACGATTGCACCACGAGCCAACGGGCATTGTTATTGAAAATACCGAAGGCCGCTCGCAGGGAGGGAATAAAGAAAATGCACTGCGCCTTTTAAAATCGCAGCTTTACGAAATGGAACTCCGCAAGCGACGCGAAAAAACCATGGAAATTGAATCGCAGAAAAAGAAGATTGAGTGGGGTTCGCAAATCCGATCGTACGTGCTGCAACCCTACAAAATGGTGAAAGACCTGCGCACCAACTACGAAACCGGAAATGTGGATGCTGTGCTCGACGGCGAACTCGACGGCCTGATAAAGGCCTACCTCATGGAATTTGGCGGGCAGTAATTGCCTGAAATATTTGCCGATCAGCTTTCTTTTCCTATTTTTAAGAAGGATTCAACAAGAGCATTAATTATTCGTTTACTTCTTAAAGTAATCTGGTATGTATTCAAATGAAAACTTCATAAACAGGGAAATCAGCTGGCTTTCGTTCAACGAGCGGGTTTTGCAGGAAGCAGAAGACCCGCAGACTCCATTATTCGAACGCATTCGGTTTATCGGGATTTTTTCCAATAACCTCGATGAGTTTTTCCGTGTGCGCGTGGCTACAGTTCGCCGCATGGTTGACATTGGCAAAGACGAAGAAAACCTGCTGGGAGACCTCACCCCCCGCGAGCTTCACGATAAAATTCATGAAATAGTACTTGAGCAGCAGTATAAAGTGCAGTCCATTTTCAGGGATATTCTCGACGAACTGAACAAAAACAATATTTTCATTTTAGATGAAAAAGAGCTGAACCTCTCGCAGGGAATATTTGTGAAAAAATACTTTTATGAAAAAGTATTGCCCAACCTGGTGCCTATCATGTTGAGCAAAAAAAACAAATTTCCTTACCTGCGCGATCG
>JBNJGR010000141.1:0-7056 GCA_051747885.1 Bacteroidota bacterium
CCCGGCTTCTGCCAGATGGGATTGTTCTCATACTTTTTCCATGGGCCGGTAATCTTATCGGCCGTGGCAAACCCGATTCCGTAAAACGGGCTTTCGTAACTGTTGGCCGAATAGGTCATAAAGTACTTTCCGTTGCGTATAATTACGAATGGTCCTTCGTTCACGCGCGGCCACACTTCTTCCCACTCCTGCGAAACATTGATGCATTTGTGCATGGTTCCGGGTTTGATTTCCAGCAGATTCTCCTCCAGTTCGGCCACCCAAATATTCAGCCCGTCGTTAAACCGGTCGAAAAAAAGATAAGGTGTTCCGTCGTCGTCTATAAACAGCGAGTTGTCGATGGCTTTTTCATTTTCGATCATTGGCTTTTTCACTTTTTGTGTGAACGGACCTAACGGAGAATCGCTGGTTGCCACGCAAATGTGTTCATCGGCAGAATAGTACATGTAAAATTTACCGTTCACAAAATAGATTTCGGGCGCCCAGAACCAGCGGTCGGCCCACACGTCGTCCTTGTGCAAAGCCAGTCCGTTTTTTGCCCCCACCGGTCCGCGCCAGGTGTGCAAATCATCGGAAACATACACTTCAATGCCATCAGCATCGTGGGTTCCGTACGCATAATATTTATCTTCGTGAAGAACGATAAACGGATCGCCAAAGGGGATTTTCTGCCCGGAGTTTTTTTCTTCCCTTTCATCTGCCACACAACTCATGTTGCCACAGACTATCGTCAACAAAAAAAATATAAAAACTGAAGAGACTTTGTAATTGAACATGTTATTTTATTGTAATTCAATAATTAAAGGATGATTGCTCAAAAAGAAAGTAATTTCCCGGTCTTCGCTCAAGTGCTTTACGGGACTTTTCCCATGTGTTGGGTCATAGATTTTTACAGATGAATATATGTGGTCAAGCTGCACGGTAATTTTATCGGTGCCACCGGTAAACCGTTCGCCCCATAAAACCAGAAAGAATTTACCGTTACTTTTTTGCAACAGCAAGTCGTGAACTGTTTCAGAGCGATTTTCAATAAAATAACTCAGTTTACCCGGTATTGAATTGGTTCCGTTGTCCTCCAGAATAATTGTAAGATTATGCAGGTAATGCGCGGCCTGTTTGGGCGAATAGTCCATTTTATAAAAAGCATAAGGTTCGTGCGCAGGCTCATTCGAACGGGTTCTCAGCAAATATACGGAAGTGTAACTCCATCCGCGTTTGAACTGCGATAAATAGAGGTTTAAAAACAGCTTGGCCTGGATCTCTTCCGTAATTTCGTCTTTGGCGGCAATTCCGGTTTCGGTTGTAACACGTGGCAGGCTTTTTAACTCTTCTTCAGAATAACCTTCAAATCCCTTTCCCCAGGTTTTTCCGTAGTTTCCATACAGACCGTCAACCGGGCATTCGGGCCCCGGATCGGCACTCAGCCAGGTTTGGTTATCGTGCAATCCTGGCCAGGAGGGATGTGTGATATAATTGTGGCAATTGGCAAAATCGGCATATTGGGTTCCGGCAGGCATCAAAGCCTCTGCACCTTCGGGAATTTTCAGAAACTGCAATCCCACGTTATCGGTCTGTGCGCCGCTCTCCGAAATATTCCACACCGGAATATTTTTCAGAACCGGATCGCTTTTAACGGCTTTGTACAAATCGCGCTGCAGCTTTGCAACCGGCAGCCACGAATGATTTTCACCTCCTTTTTCGCCTCTATTCACACCCCAGTTGTTGGGTTCGTTGTTGCCTTCAATGGCAAGCAATGCACCGGCTTCTGCCAAAACCCGGGATTCCTGAATCAGACGCTCGATGTCTGTTCCTCCACTAAGCAATCCGTACACAATTTTGGCACCGGTTTTCCGGTGGAGTTCAATCATATCAGCGGTTGATATATCATCTTCGAGGCCGCAACGAATAAACCGGATTCCGGTATATTCCAATGCTTCGATAGTTCCCTGCAAGGTTTCGCCCCTACCGGTGATGCTGGAACAAACACCGATGCTGTTTAAAAACTCGCTGGCACCAATAGCCTGCACCTGCTCCAATTCAGAAATGGATTGTTGACTTTTTCCACCAAAAGGAAAGCCAGCAGAAACGATAAAAAAGATAAGAATCAGTTTTTTCATAGTTACCAAAATCATCTCACCGGAAACTGTGAAATCCGCAAAGTGGTGCAACCGTAAGGAATCAGTTCCACTTCCTCCACAGGAGTTGTTACCCTCAAATTTTCAGGCCGAACCGGAATATCTCCGGCTGAAGCACGTTCAATTTTCCAATCAGGTAAACGCTGTGCTTTTACTTTCACCGAGATGGGCGCATTGGCAAGGTTCCACGGGTAATCCGCCACTTCCTCTTTCGTTTCCACCTGCAAATTGTTGTTTTCAATCTCGTTGCGCAAAATGGCATAATTCCAGGGCGATTTCGGATACACTTCAAAATAGGTATCGTCGTACTCTTTTTTGGTGATTTCGCGCCACTCCTCATCAATTTTCAGTGCATAAACAAGCGGACCGCGTTCAATTCCCAGTGAATTTTCGTACCAGTTGCTGTACCTGAAATCCATGCCGAGATTTAGTTTCACCACATCACCCGAATTCCATTCACGATTCAATACAACGATATTATCGGCATCAGAGGTAATTTCTTCACCATTTACAGTAAGTGAATAATTCTTACACCATTGTGGAATGCGCAGATGAAATGGAAAAGAGGTACCTTTTGAAGCTTCAATTGTAAACTGAATTTCTTCACCAAACGGATAGTTTGTTTCCTCGGTGATGGTCACCTCTTCCCCATCGCCCACTTTTGCAGTTACTTTTGACGGACCGTAAACCATTGCGGCAATTCCGTTATCCGCCGAGGCGTACCAGAGGTTTTGCACAAATTTGGGCCACCCCTGATGCATGTTGGTCAGGCAACACGGGTAACCGGTAGTTGTTCCATAAACAATCCGGCCGTGATTGTCCTGAAAAAAATTGCGCACTTCATCGGTAATCAGCACCTGGTTGGCCTGCTGAAAATACTGTTTGCGTGTGAAATCGTCGTTGTGCTGAGTTGGCAGCACGTTGTAAGCCACTTTTTCCAGGTAATCGGCGTAATAGACATCGCCGGTTACAGGTAAAATGGTTTCGAAACTGAACATCATTTCAATGGCCGAGCAGAGTTCAGAACCCTGAGTGGGGTTGTTTCCGTGCAACGGTTCGTCGCCCCCGTACATGCCATTTACAAAACCATGACTTTCCCTGAGAGCAGTCAAACCATCTTTCACCGCTTCGAGGTATTTTTGCTCCGGATGCTGCTGGTAATAAACAACAGGCGCTTTCAGGCCCTGTGCCACATTCACGCAATGCAAACCCGGCAGCGGATTGAGCCGCCGAATGCGGTCGCCCGAATAAATTTCGGTCCATTCGAAGGTTTGTTCATGAATGGTTTCAGCTAAATCGAGCAAAAACTTCTCTTCGGTAATATTATACAGCCAGTAAACCACTGCCAGGTTGTCGGCGCCGCGCCGGTTGCCCCAGAATGTCCAGTGGCCAAGGGGAAAATCGGGAAGCATTTTATGCTGATATTTGAAATAGTTGAGCATCAAATCGATGACGCGTTCATCTTCTGTTGCCGAATAATATTGCTGAAGGACTTTCAGCATCACCATTTTGGGCCACCAGTCATCGCGGTTTCCCTGCTGGGTTCCCGGAATCCGTTCATAACCTTCGGGCAGTGGCCGCGGACCGAAGTAGCCATCCTCTCGCTGATTTTCAATGCTCCACTCAATCCACTCCTGCGCTTTGGCTTTCAGTTTATTGTCGTCAAGAATATAAGCCAGCGGCACCAACCCGTCGAGCCAGTAAGGGCCTCGTTCCCAGCCGTCGCCGGTTCCGCCGAGCCAGCCGTTGTTGGGTCCGCAAACCACGCTGTACACACTGTCGATGTTACCGGTCAGCCCGTCGCGCTGCACTTCCAGCATTTCGAGCAGCATGTCCTGCGGTTTGATGGAACCCAGGGGCAGCGCAGTGTAAGGCTGCGCTACCAATGGTTTCCTGTTGGTTATGTAATGTGAGTTTCTGTTAACTTTTGAAAAAGAAACCAGGCTCAGTAAAATAAATGTCAGTAGCAGGCTTGCAGTTTTCATTGCTTTGGTTTTCAAACGATTAATCATTCAAAAAGTTGGAAATTTCCTGATTCACTTTTCTAATCTGGTCCTCAATCATTTTAATCACTTTGCGGTCATAGGTCATCAGTCCGTTTACTTCCGATTCAACGTCGGTGGTTTGTGTGTAAACTGCGCCGGAGTAGCCATTCGGAATCAATTCTTTCAGTCGCTCCGCCATTTCAATGTAGGCATCGGTGGCTTCCTGCGAGGTTTTGTACTGCACGTAGCCCCAGTTGCGGCCGGTTTCCCATAAATGACCTTCCTGCGCCAAACCAATTCCTCCGTATTCGCCCAGCACGTTCACCATTTCGGAGTGGTACAATCCCATTACCGGATTTGGATAATTGTGCATATCCAGAATGTCGCCCACTTCGTAGTGGTTTCCGCCGCTGGCTGAATTAACCAGACGTGACGGATCGTAATTTTTGGTCCATTCCACAATCTCCTCGGTTTTAAACTGGCCCCAGGCTTCGTTAAACGGCACCCAAACTACCACACTCGGATTGGAGTAGCTGAGATCCATTATTTCTTTCCATTCGCGACGGAAATTTTCTTCGGATTCAGCACTTCTCTCCAGCTCTTTTCCATTGAAAAAGTTGCGCATTTGCCATTGTGGTGAGCGGTCGCCGTTGGGCATGTCCTGCCAAACCAGGATTCCTTCGCGGTCGCAGTGGTAGTACCAGCGCGCCGGTTCCACTTTCACATGTTTACGAATCATATTGAAGCCGAAATCTTTGGTTTTCTGAATGTCGTACAACAATGCTTCGTCGGTCGGAGCAGTGTACAATCCGTCGGGCCACCAGCCCTGATCGAGCGGGCCAAAATGGAAGTAGTCTTTGTTATTGAGTTGCATGCGAATCACTCCATTTTCATCGCGCGAAGTGGAAATTTTGCGCATTCCAACATAGCTTTTCACTTCGTCAACGGGTTCTCCATCTTGTAAAACTGCAACTTCCAAATCGTACAAAAACGGCGATTCGGGGCTCCATAATTTCGCATTTGGCACACTTACCAGCACTTCATTCCCGGCAACTGCTTTTCCGGTGCCAACCACATTTCCGTTTTCAAGCACTTTCACTTCGATAATATCGGTGGCAGAAGTTCCTTCGGTTACTGCGTTTACGGAGATGTTTTCGCCGTCGATATTCGGAACGGTTTTCAGATGGGTAATGTAAGCTTCTTCAACCGGCTCAATCCAAACTGTTTGCCAGATTCCGGTAACCGGTGTGTACCAGATTCCGTGCGGATCGTTTACCTGTTTACCGCGCGGCTGGTAGCCTCTGTCGGTGGGGTCCCAAACTTTTACAGTCAGTTTTTGCTCTCCTTTTTCAAGAAAAGGGGTGATATTGAAACTGAACGGCGTGTAACCTCCTTTGTGCGAACCCACTCTTATGTCGTTTACCCACACATCGGCTCTCCAGTCAACGGCACCGAAGTTCAAAACTACATCTTTCCTCTTCCAGTCCGAAGGAACCGAGAATGTGGTTTCGTACCACAACTCATTATTATCACCCACGCGTTTCTGCACTCCCGAAAGGCTCGACTCGATGGGATACGGTACCAGAATTTCCCCGTCGAATGCAGCGGGTACACTGCTGCCCCTTTCAACGATAGCATAGTTCCACAATCCGTTAAGGTTGAGCCACTCGTTGCGTTCCATTTGCGGACGCGGATATTCGGGAAGCGGATTGGTCGGATCAACTTCTTCGGCCCATTTAGTTTTAATTTTGTCTCCGGCAGTTTGCCAGTTTTGTGCTGATGCTGCCGCAAACAGCCCAATAAGGATAATGGTAAATACAGATTTCATTTGATTCTAATTTTAAATTATTTCTCTTCTTAAAAAAGTAAAGCCTGTTGAAATAAACAACTAATAAAGCTAATAAATACAAAAGCGCCACCAAAATTTGGTGGCGCTTTAAAGAAAATTGATAAATTAATTAAAAAATTAACTTTAGTTGGCCTGGCTATTCCCTTGATTAGGTTCCAATAACGGATTGGCATTTAATGCCCTCGATGGAATCGGATAAACTGTATTATCCTGGCTGTCAGCAGGCTTATCCCACCATTCGTTGCCAAAACGGTTCCAACGAATTAAATCAGTCCTGCGATGCCTTTCGCCAATAAATTCGCGGCCTAGTTCATCCACAAATTCATCATCATCAAGTTTTTCAATATTATTAACGTAGCTTTCTTCAGCCCACATTTCTTCGGGGAAGTTTCGTTCTCTTACTGCATCCAACAATTCGGCAGCGCTTTGTTTATCGCCATCGCGATATTTGCATTCAGCAAGCGCATAATACATTTCAGCCAGGCGGATTTCGGTTGCAGAGTTGGTGTGAAACAAGTCATAGGTCATAGGTAACCAGGGAAATTTAATAAAACGCACACCACTATTTTCTTCGCCGGTAGTTACTTTAGAACCTTCATTCCATCTTCCATCAGGCTTTTCAGAAAAACGACCAACCTGATCGACATAGTTCAACGGTTCGCCATTGTATTCTTCAGTTCCGAGAATCACTTTGGTACTGTCAAAACCATAGCCTTTTTCATAATCAAACTCGTATTGCTGACCAATGAGAAAAAATCCTTCATATCCACCTTCTTTATCGGTTGTACGGAAAGGCTGTTTCCTAAAATCTCCGTCACTGAATTTTTCGTAAGGATTTCCCAGCTTATAATCGTAAATTTCTCCATCCAGGTCACGAGATGGTGACAAGGTGATTCCATTCCAGCCCCCCCAGTCGTTATCCAGTGAATAACGTTGCTGATAGTGCATCATGGCATTATACATCCAGCCAAATTCGTAAATGTTTTTGGCGTGTGGAAATTCCATGATATTTTCAGGAGAACGGTAACCGTTTACACCTGAACGGAATGGACCTCTGTAATCCGGATCAATCTGGTAGTCGCCATAT
>JBNJGR010000142.1:0-7046 GCA_051747885.1 Bacteroidota bacterium
TTTAATCAGAAAGAAAATTAAATAGTATTGGATTACCTGAAAGAATTGAACAAATCGCAGCAGGAAGCCGTGGTGGAAACCAACGGACCGGCGCTGATTATTGCCGGCGCAGGTTCGGGTAAAACGCGTGTGCTCACCTACCGTATTGCCCATTTGCTGAAGCATGACGCACGGCCGTCAGCCATTCTGGCGCTTACTTTCACCAACAAAGCCGCCCGCGAAATGAAAGAACGAATTGCCGGAATTGTGGGCGAAAACACGGCGCGTTATCTCTGGATGGGCACTTTTCACTCCATTTTTTCACGCATGTTGCGGGCCGAACATGAAGTAATCGGTTACCCGTCCAACTTCACTATTTACGATGCTTCCGATAGTCGCAGTCTCATAAAAACCATCATAAAAGGATTTCAACTCGACGATAAAACCTATAAACCGGGTGTTGTGGCTTCGCGCATTTCTATGGCGAAAAATAATTTGATAACACCACAGGCTTATGCTCAAAATTCGGAAGTGCGGCTGGCCGATAAAAGTATGCGGATGCCGGCCATAGCAGAAATTTATAAAGAATACGCCAAGCGCTGTTTTTTGTCGGGGGCAATGGATTTCGATGATTTGCTGCTTAAAACCAACCTGCTTTTTCGCGACCGCCCGGAAATTCTGGAAAAATACCAGCAGCGGTTTTCCCATATTTTGGTGGACGAGTACCAGGATACGAATTACGCTCAATACCTGATTATTAAAAAACTGGCGGTTCATCATAAAAATATTTGCGTGGTGGGCGACGATGCACAGAGTATTTATTCGTTCAGGGGCGCGCGCATCGAAAATATTCTGAATTTCCAGAAAGATTACCCCGGCCATAAAATTTTTAAGCTTGAACAAAATTACCGGTCCACACAAACCATTGTGAATGCGGCCAACAGTATTATTGCCAAAAATAAACGGCAAATTCCCAAAACCGTTTTTTCTGAAAAAGAACCCGGTAACAACATTAAGGTTATTTCGGCCCTAACCGATAACGAAGAGGGATTTTTGGTGGCACAGGAAATTGCACAAACGCAGCTCCGCGAACATTACCGGAATATGGATTATGCCATTTTGTACCGCACCAATGCGCAATCGCGGATTTTTGAAGAAGCACTGCGAAAACGAAATATTCCATACAAAATTTATGGCGGGCTCAGTTTTTACCAGCGCAAAGAAATCAAAGATTTACTGGCCTATTTCCGGCTGATTATCAATCCCTGGGACAACGAGGCGCTGAAAAGAATCATCAACTACCCGGCGCGTGGAATTGGGCAAACCACCCTGGCAAAACTGGAAACTGCAGCTGTAAATGCTGAAGTCTCCATCTGGAAAATGATTAGCGGACTGCCCGAAAATAATCCGATGAACCTGAATAAAGGCACCATTACCAAAGTGTTAAAATTTAGGGCTTTAATCCGGGAATTTGCAAAAATGGCAATTGAAAATGATGCTTTTGAAACCGCCAAAACCATTGCCGAACAAACAGGGATTTTAAAAGAGTTGCACAGCGATAAATCGACCGAAGGACTCAGCCGCCACGATAATATACAGGAGTTGCTGAACGGAATTCAGGAATTTACGCTGAATGCGAAAGAGGAAGACCGACCAGATAAACTGGAAAACTTCCTGGAAGATGTGGCTTTGCTTACCGACCAGGATACGGAGAAAGATGAAGACAAGGATAAAGTGACGCTGATGACAGTGCATTCGGCAAAAGGGCTCGAATTTAAAAATGTGTTTGTTGTAGGTTTGGAAGATAACCTGTTTCCTTCGGCTCAGGCCAGCGAGAAAAAATCGGCCGAAGCAATGGAGGAAGAGCGAAGGTTGTTTTACGTGGCACTTACCAGGGCCCGCGAAAATGCCTGGCTCTCTTATGCCAGCCAGCGCTACAAGTGGGGGAAGCTCGATTTTTGTTCACCCAGCAGGTTTTTAGTCGAAATGGATGAAAAATACCTCGACGGCGATGAAATTGGTGGCAGCATTTCATCATCTCAAACTCCTTTTCAGCAACAACAGTTTTCAGGCAACCGCCAATTTTCAGGTTCCAATCGTCAACCCGTAGCTTCCGGAACCCGGCGATCTACTGATTTTGTCAGTCGGAAGTTAATTGAAGCCCGGCAGGCCAACCAACCCGGAACAGGCTTTGCCAGTGATGATCCGGAAAAAATAATGCAGGGAATGACTGTTGAGCATCAGCGGTTTGGCGAGGGCAAAGTGCTTAAAATCGAAGGCGTTACACCCAACAAAAAAGCTACCGTATTTTTTAAAAACGCAGGGCAAAAACAGCTGCTCCTCAAATTTGCCAAACTGAAAATCAAAGGTTAACAAATGCAAAACAAAATCTGTATAATTGCGTATTGCAAAGAAATCATTAGTTTTGCAGGTGTTTACTATCATAACACCCTTAAGTATAGCCGGATATTAAAAATAATAAATTAATAATTTCATTCGATGGATTACAATACTGAAAGAAAGAAACTTCCGATGCCCGAATACGGAAGAAATATACAAAACATGGTGGACTATCTGCTCACCATCGAAGACCGCGATAAACGGAACCGGTCGGCCCAAACTGTTATCGACGTGATGGGAAATTTATTTCCTTATTTGCGTGATGTAGCTGATTTTAAGCATAAACTTTGGGACCACCTGGCTATTATGAGTGATTTTAAACTCGATATTGATTATCCTTACGAACCACCTTCGCCCGATATTCTCACTGAAAAACCCAACAGAGTTCCCTATCCGCAACACGATATAAAATACCGGCACTACGGTCTGGTAATCGAAAAAATGATTGAGGCAGCTGTTGAAATGGAAGGAGAGGAGCAGCGTATGCTCATTGAGCAAACCGCCAACCAGATGAAAAAACTTTTTATGGTTTGGAACAAAGATGCTGTTTTGGATGAGAAGATTTTTAAGGATTTGGAAGAAATTTCAGGAAATAAATTAAAGGTTCCACGCGATATTACCTTGATGGAACCCAAAGCAATTTTGGGAAAAAAGAAAAAGAAGAAAAAATAAACAGAAATTTTTCTTATGGCATCTTTTCTCGTTGAAGGCGGAAACAAACTACATGGTTCAATTATACCGCAAGGGGCAAAAAACGAGGCACTTCAGGTAATTTGCGCAACTCTTTTAACCGCCGGTGATGTTATTATCAGTAATATTCCCGAAATCAGTGATGTTCAAAAATTAATTCAAATACTTCGCGGCCTCGGCGTTCAGGTTATCAACGAACGAAAGGGAACCTGTCGTTTCAATGCTTCTACTATTGATATCGACTATCTTAAGTCGTCCGATTTTGCCGAACAGGCAGCGAGCCTGAGAGGTTCGGTAATGATAATCGGACCATTACTTGCCCGTTTTGGGAAAGCGGTAATCCCACAGCCCGGCGGCGACAAAATTGGCCGCCGACGTGTAGATACCCATTTTACAGGATTACAAAAACTTGGTGCTGAATTTAAATTCGATGCCGAAAACCAGTGGTTTGCCGTTTCAGCTCCCGGTTTAAAAGGTGCTTACATGCTTCTCGACGAAGCTTCGGTTACAGGCACTGCGAATATTTTGATGGCTGCCGTTTTAGCTGAAGGCAAAACTACTATTTTTAATGCTGCCTGCGAGCCATACATTCAGCAACTTTGCAAAATGCTGAATTCAATGGGAGCAAAAATTTCAGGTGTTGGTTCAAATTTACTTACCATTGAAGGTGTTCCTACTCTTAGCGGTTGTTCGCATGAAATATTACCGGATATGATTGAAGTAGGCAGTTTCATTGGTCTGGCAGCAATGACGGCCTCCGAAATTACAATCCGTAATGCAAGTCTTGGGCATCTGGGAATTATTCCGGATTCTTTCAGACGATTGGGAATAAACGTTGAACAACAAGGCAACGACCTGGTAGTGAAAGAAACCGAAAATTACGAGATTGAAACTTACATCGATGGTTCCATTATGACCATTGCCGATGCGCCGTGGCCCGGCCTCACCCCCGATTTGCTCAGTGTTTTTTTGGTTGTGGCCACCCAGGCCAAGGGAAGTGTGCTGATTCATCAGAAAATGTTTGAAAGCCGTCTGTTTTTCGTAGATAAACTGATTGACATGGGGGCGCAGATTATTTTATGCGATCCGCACCGGGCTACTGTAATTGGATTAAACCGCCAGCATCAGTTGAGGGCTACAAAAATGACATCTCCGGATATCAGGGCCGGAATTGCACTGCTTATTGCGGCCATGTCGGCTAAAGGAATCAGCACCATCGACAATATTGAACAAATTGACAGAGGGTATGACAGTATTGACAAACGGCTTAACAAACTGGGTGCACATATTTCACGAATTTGAAATGTTCAAAACTATTAAACCAGAGTCACAAAATTGTGTTTTATTAAAAGATTTAAAATTCAAAAAAAAGGAAGCATTATGAAGAAAATTTTAACCATTGTTGTATTTCTTATTCTGGGAACAGGAATTTCTTTTGCGCAACAACAACTGGGTGTTAATGTTGGCAACAAAGCCCCAGAACTGATTGGCGAAAATACTCAAGGGGAAAGTATGAAGCTTTCGGATACCAAAGGAAAACTGGTTCTAATCGATTTTTGGGCTGCCTGGTGTGGCCCTTGTCGCAGAGAAAATCCAACTTTGGTAAAAGTTTATAATCAATATAAAAATAAGGAATTCAACGGAGGAGATGGTTTTACAATATTCAGTGTGTCGCTTGACCGTACCAAATCGGCATGGGAGGCTGCCATTGAAAATGATAAACTCACATGGCCCTACCATATCAGCGACCTGAATTACTGGAATTCGAAACATGCTGCAATTTATGGCGTACGCTCTATTCCTTCTAATTTTTTAATTGATGAAAACGGAATTATTGTCGCCAAACAATTAAGAGGCCCGGCTCTCGAAGCTAAGCTGAAAGATTTGCAAAAATAATTTCAGGTTATCTTTACCTGAAATAGTAGTAGTATTGCACAAATTGGCATTCCATGCATGAGTTGGATGTCAATTTGTCTTTTATATTTGCGTGGCAAATTTTTTGCTAATACAAGTTGCAACTTAAAAACCGTAAAAATGGCGAAAGAAAATATGAATAAAACATCCGAAAAAGAAAAAGCAGTAAAAAATCAGGCTGCTGAAAGTGAAGATAAAGTAACTGACAATGTTGAGGATGAGGGTGTAAAGGATAAAAAAGAAAAGCCACAAAATAAAGAAGAGAAAAAGAACAAACACAAAAAGGATAAAAAAGATCAAAAAACAGAAGAGCTGGAGGCTAAGTTGAATGATCTGTCTGATAAGCATTTGCGATTGCAGGCAGAGTTTGAAAATTTTCGTCGTCGCACCATTAAAGAAAAAGCCGATCTTATAAAATCGGGCGGTGAAAAGGTTCTTTCCGAAATATTGCCTGTGATTGACGATTTTGAGCGGGCCATTCACTCCATGAACGAGATTCCTGACGACGATGCCGGAAAACAGGGAACATTGCTCATTTACAGTAAGTTTAAAGATTTTTTAAAACAGCATAATGTGAAAGAAATTGATGCACTGTATCAGGATTTTGATGTAGATTATCATGAGGCATTAACTAAAATTCCGGCTCCTGATGAAAATTTGAAAGGTAAGGTTGTTGACGTAGTTCAGAAAGGATACACATTGAACGATAAAGTCATCCGGTTTGCCAAGGTGGTAGTAGGAGAATAAAAAATTGAAACATGGCAAAAAGAGACTATTACGAGGTACTGGAAGTAAGCAAAACTGCAACGGCAGAGGAAATTAAAAAGGCTTACCGTAAAAAGGCACTTAAATACCATCCGGACAAAAACCCGGGTGATAAAGAGTCAGAGAATAAATTTAAAGAAGCGGCCGAAGCTTACGAAGTACTTCGCGATCCCAATAAAAAACAACGTTACGATCAGTTCGGACATGCCGGAATGAAAGGCGGCGCCGGTGGCGCTGGCGACTTTGGCGGATTTTCCGACGTTGAAGATATTTTCTCCGCATTCGGCGATATTTTTGGCGGCCATTTTGGTGGCTTTGGTGGTTTTGGCAGCAGCGGTGGCCGCGGACAAAGCGGACGGCGTGTTGCACGAGGCTCCGATTTGAGGGTGAAAGTAAAACTGACTCTCAAGGAAATTGTTAACGGAACTGAGAAAAATATTAAAGTTAAAAAGTATGTTCAGTGCCAGCATTGTAACGGTACCGGCGCCAAAAACGGCTCATCTTACTCAAACTGCTCAACTTGCCACGGCTCTGGCCGGGTAACAAGGGTAACCAATACCCTGCTTGGTCAAATGCAAACTGCTTCAACCTGTCCATCTTGTCATGGCGAAGGACAAATTATTACCGATAAATGCAGCCATTGTGCCGGTGAAGGAGTTACAAGGGACGAAGAGGTTATCAATGTTAAAATACCTGCCGGAGTAGGCGAGGGGATGCAAATGAATGTTTCGGGTAAAGGAAACGCTGCCCGCAGGGGTGGAATTAACGGCGACCTGTTGGTTGTTATTACCGAAGAAGAACATCCTCAACTTGTACGCGACGGCAATAACCTTATTTATAACCTGTTTTTATCATTCCCTGAAATAACTTTGGGTACCACTGCGGAGATTCCTACCGTGGAAAGCAAGGTGAAAGTGAAAATTGAACCGGCCACCCAACCCGAAAAAATTCTTCGCCTTCGCGGGAAAGGACTGCCCGATGTAAATGGATACGGAAAAGGCGATTTGCTTGTTCGGGTGCATGTTTGGATTCCCAGAAAACTCAGCGATGATGATAAGAAGATGCTCGAAAAACTTCAGGATTCACCTGCTTTCCAGGAAGGTCCTTCTTCATCGGAAAAATCATTCTTCGAGAAAATGAAAGACATGTTCTAGAATTTTTGTTTTGAAAGATTTTCGAAAACAATACAATTTTCTTGAAAAAGAATTGCTTGATGAAATCCGGGAAAAAGGAGTCATTAAAACATTTCAGTCCGGCGAATCCCTCATTCGCGAAGGGCAGTTTATTTCCAGTTTTCC
>JBNJGR010000143.1:0-7028 GCA_051747885.1 Bacteroidota bacterium
TTACGGAATAAGTTATAATGACAGCTTAAATTTTACAGTGGAAATCAGGCAGAAAGTTCAGGAAATGAATCAGCCGCACAACCACGGGAAATATGCAAATAAATTTACACATGAAATTAAAGAGCACAGTTACTCGCCGTATTCAAGTCACTGTTACAACATGCATAATAGCGTAATTAAGTTCTCATACGAAACTTTAATACTAGAAAACTACATTCATCCCCTGATAAAACATTTGGAAACAAGCGGGGAGATGAAATGTAAATCTCATTTTGAACTATTCATGCATAAAAACAGGGTTATATTCAAGGTTGATAACCTATTGAAAGGAAGTTGGACAAAAGACGAAGGTGGATATGTAAAAGGAAAAGTATTTGTTGAGATGCTGAATGTTATGCATAAGAAAACTGAAGCAGATTGGCTCATGACCGTGCATGCATCAGCCGTTTCAAATGGCCGGAAAACCATCCTTTTTTCAGCATCACCGGGCAGCGGAAAAACAACGCTTGCCGCATTACTTCAAACGCAGGGATATCATATCATTTCAGATGATTTTGTTCCCATTGAACAATCCACTTTTAAGGCATATCCGCTTCCTCTGGCAATGTCGGTTAAAGAAGGCTCATTAGATTTATTAACATCCCACTATCCGGAACTAAACAAGAATTCACTGATAGAAATAAATCCAAAAAAGAAAATTAAATATTTACCGGTTGATACCAAAATGATGAATATGATATTTCCGGTTAACGAATTTGTTTTTTTAAAATATGATAATTCGGTTGATTTATTGCTGGAAAAAACCGAGCCCCTTGAGGCTTTAATACAACTTTTTGAGGAAGCCTGGATACCGCCGGCTCCTGAAAATGTTGCTGTTTTCCTCGATAAAATTTTGAAGGTTTCTTTTTATAACCTCACTTATTCCGATAATCAAAAGGCCATAGAGGCTATTAATCAACTTTTTGAAAATGACCCAAAGTGAAATCTATTATTTTGCCGGTAAATGCCTGATACTGGATAAAAATCCGGAATTTAGAAAAAAAGTGCTGGAGGTATGCCAAAATGATTTAATGGATTGGAAACAATTTGTGGCAATTTGCAGTAATAATTTAATTTTACCCGCAATCTGCCTGAAATTTCGATCGCATAATATACTTGAGCACCTGCCTCATGATTTAAGTGAACATCTGCTGGAAATTTATGAACTAAACAGAGAGCGAAATAATCTGATTGTTGAGCAAATTAAATCCATTACAGCCGTTCTGAATGGACAAAATATTTTCCCCTTATTTTTTAAGGGTGCAGGCAATCTTATCGATGATGTTTACTCCGATATAGGAGAAAGATTGATGTATGATATCGATTTTCTGGTTCCCGAAAAAGATTTCCTCACCTCGGCTGAAATAATGATGGATCATGGTTATTTAAGTTACAGCGAGATTGATTTTTTGGAAAACCTTCCAAATTTGAAGGTTCTTCCAAAATGGATGCATCATTATCCGGCACTGTATCATCCGGATTTTCCAGCTTCTATTGAAATTCACAGAATGCCAACGCATAATAAAAGCAAATGGTTTAACCAGGGAATAATTAATGCTGAAAAAAAAGCTGCTTCAACTCTTAAAGGGTGCTTTGTTCCATCCTTTCAGCATAGGATAATTCATAATTTTATTCACAGCCAGCTATCTCATAAAGGATATTTATTTGGAAATATTCCACTAAGGGATATTTATGATTTACAGGTGTTATCGAAACAATTTTCCTTAATTGATACACTTCCCAAAATTAAGAAAAGGAAAAAAGCAATTGCGTATTTTGCTTTTGCCGGAAATGTGTTTGGCTTTGACGATCAATTTTCCCCCAAACAAAATCGAAAATACCGTATTCTAAAAAAGAAACATGAATTAATGATGGATTACCATTTATTCAAAAAATCCTATCTGAGTTTAATATCAATTATTCACTTTATTAAAGGATACACAGTTCGGTTTTTTCAAGCCTTCTATTCAAATGAAATTCGCCGGGAAATAATAAAGAATAACCGTAAGCGTCTTAAGAACATGATAAAAAAGTAAAGATCCACACCCAAATTCCCTGGCTTTGGGATACCTTCAGACATTAACTCTGAACTTTCGTTTTCAAACTTCAAGCTTCTCATATGCTATTCATCTAAATAATTATATTGAATTAGGCACTTAATAAATGTTTTAAAACTTTGACAATCAAATTGAACCCAATCAGGATTCTCCTTTGTGGGCTTATATAATCCGTAAGCGGATTGAACAAAAATAGCCGCAGGTGCAAACCTACGGTTGCTGTAATACGTTAAACAACAATCCTGACGGGATTGAACAGAAAAATGTGTCTGTAATACTTATACCATTTTGATTTGATACTGCTGCCTAGCAGCTATCAAATCAAAATGTTGGTTAAAGCCCATGTAGTGATCCCTTCGGGACGATACTATAACAAAGAAGTAACCTAAGTGAAGATAAAGTATACGATATTTTGTTGTTAAATCGGTATTACATGCCTAATTCAATATTTTTATTTAACCAATACAACTTATACGCTTAATAAAATTTTAGCACAGTCTCAAGCCCCTTTAGCCCCTTTAGGGGTTTGGGGTAAAACAACATAAAAAGATAGCTATCACACACTAATGCATCAAGCAGTTTATAGTGCTGGCACAACTTGCGGGGAGGAGAAGTCCCCCGGGGGATTTGGGGGGTCACAACTTTCAATTTGCAACCAATATTTTCCAAAATATACTCAAAAACTGATTACTGCGTCTGATCACTGAGTCTGTTCACTACCCCTGCCAATCCTCATTCACCAGCCCCGTTCCACAAAAAAAAGGTAAGACTCTCATCCTACCTTTTTTTGATCATTCATTTTCCCATCGTCGCTTCTTCTTTAATAACCTGTTCAGACAGACAGTAACAAAAAAGCTGACTACCGTACCTACCACGGCAAGGACAATGGTCTGTGCCAAATCGCCCGGGCTTATGGCTGCCACTATCCCCGTCAGTGAACCGCCAGCGGTGTCGGTATACATCTCGATAGGTAAACTACGGGAACACATAACTATATTCCCGCGCTTCTGCTCCGGTCGCTGACGCCTGGCTCACTGCGGCCAGAACCATACCTGCAACAGGCAGGTATCCTCCCGGAGAACCCAAAATTTCAGAAAAGCCAAAGTGCGAAGCGATAGATGCGCCACCCACGGCCGTTGACAACAATCTTGCTTTCCTCACATTTCTGAAAAATGAGGAGACAAGTGCTTATAACCAATCACCGGTTTTCATCATTGACCTTTTCATCGTTAAACAGTATCCGCCTGAATCAGTGCCATCGCATTAAACGCACCATTCTTCATAGAATAATTCTCTCCGTTCACCTCCTGGTAAAACTCGATGCCCAGAATAACAAGTACAAGCTTGTCCGTATTCGCAGTAAGTGCGATCGGCAACGTGATCTCCGGTTGCTCAGCATTATCCAGAGGAAACAAAACACTTCGTTCAACTTTCGACTGGAAATCACCGGCTTCAAAATCAATCTCGCTGGCGCCTGCAACGATAGATGCATGAGTAGCTCCCGCCGGAAAAGCGACCATTACAGCCGGAACAAAAGCCGGAACAGTAACAGTAGCACTCCCTGCTGCCCGGTCGATGGCACTGTTATACTTCATCTGAAACGAACTTCCTAAACGGGCATTGCTGTTAAATTCAAAACCCTGTAGCAAAGTAATATCACCCTTACTTAAGGTGCGCATACCACGCACATTCTCACCATCGCTCCGGATGATCTTCATCATCGTCTGTGTCAGACGGCTTGTCATTCCGCTGTCCTTGCTCTGCAGAATAGCTTCCCGTAATGACGTCCGTAAAAGTTTCCCGGCCGAACAGGCCCGGCCAAATTCCTGCTGGTTTTCACGTGTCCGTACAAAAGCGGGATCATTTTTAATGCGGTCCCCGCTTACACTGCCTTTACTGCGGGCAAAATATTTACCCTTGCGTTTGTAAAAGGAAAGGTCTCCAACAGCGCCTTCCAGTTTAATGACTCCTTTTTGTGTTGCCATAAATATAGTACATATATACTATATCTATAACATAATGGATGATTAATGTTTAACCCTAAATTCCCGGTAAAAAATAAATAAGAAGATCATACTACTGAATTGAAAATAAAAAACCATTAAGATGAAATTCGAAAGATTGTGTATTTATCCAAAAGACATTATGATTATTACAGGCAGGAGTGAACGCTACGCAAGAAAGTTACTCCACGAACTCAAACAGCAACTCGGCAAAAAGCCCAATCAGTTTGTAACCATAAAAGAATTCAGTGAATTCTCCGGCCTTGACGAACAGGAAATAAAAAAGATTATTCAGAAATAGCCACTTTCGTGAGGTGAGGATGTTGGGAGTTTAACAGAGAGCTGTTAACATATTGGCTGTCAAAGTAATTGATGCATAAATTTTCGCCCATTTTGCATGTACCTATTATTGTTAAATCCACTATTTGGCGTATAAGGAAATACCCAATGGTCATTAACAATAATAGTCCCGTGCGAAGCTCGGGTTTGAAGATAAGATTGAAACAGCACCCCTGAAGTGGATTGAATAAATGATAATTAGTTGATTTCAACTCTTGATTCACATAAATATTAAATAAAAAAGAATTTAATCTTAGTTAACATTGGAATTTTGCTGTGCAGCCGCCGAAATCGTAAATTTGGCCGGAAACATGTTATACCGAATAAATTAAAAGTATAAATTATGGAAAGAATAGCTGATGTTGTGAAACCGGGTGTTGTAACAGGCTCCGATTTACAGTATATTTTTAAAGTGGCCCAGCAGAATAAATTTGCACTCCCTGCAGTAAATGTGGTCGGATCGTCTTCTATCAATGCGGTAATGGAAGCAGCCAAAGCGGCCAACGCGCCGGTAATGATTCAATTCTCCAATGGGGGAGCTGTTTTTAATGCCGGGAAAGGGCTGAAAATGGAAGGAATGGATGCTGCTGTTTTAGGCGGAGTTGCCGGCGCCAGGCACATTCACACGCTGGCCGAAGCTTACGGTGTAAGGGTGGTTTTACACACCGACCATGCAGCCAAAAAACTGCTTCCCTGGATTGACGGCCTGCTTGATGCCGGTGAAAAACATTTTGCTGATACTGGAAAACCGTTGTTCAGTTCGCATATGCTCGACCTTTCGGAAGAACCGCTGGAAGAAAATATTGAAATATGCAAAAAATACCTTGCGCGCATGAGCAAAATGGGTATGACCCTCGAAATTGAACTCGGTATTACCGGCGGTGAAGAAGACGGGGTGGACAACACCGATGTGGATAGTTCGAAGCTTTACACCCAGCCGGAAGAGGTATTTTATGCCTACCAGGAGCTGAGCAGGGTTAGTCCCAACTTTACGGTGGCTGCCTCGTTTGGAAACGTTCATGGTGTGTATAAACCCGGCAATGTGAAATTGCAACCGGTGATTCTGAAAAAATCGCAGGAGTACATTAAAAATAAACTGGGGTTAGACGATGATTTCCCGGTAGATTTTGTGTTCCACGGTGGCTCGGGTTCATCGCTTGAAGAAATTCGCGAAGCCATTGAGTATGGAATAATTAAAATGAATATTGATACCGATACACAGTGGGCTTACTGGGATGGTGTGAGAAAATATGAAGCCGAAAAACACGATTACCTGCAAAAGCAAATTGGTAATCCCGAGGGCGAAGACAAACCCAACAAGAAGTTTTACGATCCGCGTGTCTGGTTGCGGAAGGGGGAGGAAGCAATGATTGCCCGCCTTCAAAAAGCGTTCGAAGACTTGAATGCAGTGAACAGTTTGTAACAAAATACTGAAAATTGAACAATTAAAAAACGGGATTTCATTAACTGAAACCCCGTTTTTTTTAAGAAATCTAATTTTTAGTTACTCAAATCTTTAAGTCGTATATTCCTGAATTTCAGCTCCGAGCCGTGTCCCAGGAACCCAATGTACCCTTTTTCGCGTTTCAGGCCGGGATGGTCCCTGCCGTCCAGCGTGCCGTTTTTGCTGGCTTCTTCAATGTCGCCATCGAGGATGACGGTACCATTGAGGGTAATTTTTATTTTCGGGCCTTTTATAATTACCTCCTGTTCGTTCCATTCACCCACGGGATTCAGGTATCCGCGTTTGGCCGGAATGACTCCGTAAACCGAGCCATGGTACTGGTATTCTTTAAGATTGGCATAAATGGGGGCGGTATTATCGAGAATTTGCAGTTCCATTCCTTCGTATGCCGCATCGCCGGTGAGTGGCGCCCGGATACCGAGCCCGTTGTTGGCGCCCGGGGTGAGTTGAAATTCAAAGCGGAAAATAAAATCACTGTATTCATCTTCCGTGAACAGATTTCCGTGTCCGCCTCTTTCCGGTTGTACATGCAGGTCGCCATCCTCTGCAAAATAATCGGTGGTGTTCCCCTGCCATCCGTCTAAGTTCATGCCGTTGAACAGCGAAACAAATCCATCGTTAACTTCTTCTTCGGTCAACCCGATTTCGTCGGTATTAATTTCTTTTACATAGATATCGCGGAAAGCCAGGTCGGTTCCGTGTGCCTGCAATTCGATGGGCCCTTTTTCGAAAATGGGCTGGTCGCGGTCCCAGTAGTTTTCCAGCGGAACATTGTCAACCACCAGTTCGCCGTTCAGGTAAACCGTTACATTTTCGCCAATCATTTTAATGCGGAAGGTATTCCACTCCCCAACCGGGTTATCTGCTACTTTCAGTGGATCGCTTTCATGTTCCTGGTTGTTGTACAAACCGCCGGAGCCGACCTGTGCGCCAACATCCACCCGCGAGGTATCCCAAATTTGCACCTGGGGAGTGCCGCGCAGGTAAATGCCGCTGTCGCCGTTTTTGGTGATGCGCCAGTCAACCACCATTTCAAAATCGCCGTATTCTTTTACAGAACAGAGGTTGGCGCCATCGCCGTTAAAAACAATGGTATTGTCTTTTACGGCCCAATAATCGTGCATC
>JBNJGR010000144.1:0-7019 GCA_051747885.1 Bacteroidota bacterium
ACCACGCCCAAACAAAAAATAAGGCAGGTGGAGATGTTTGGGAAGGGCAATGTGGAGATCATCCTGGTGGGCGATACCTACGATGCTGCCGAAAATGCGGCCAAAGCAGACTGCATAAAAACCGGGATGGCTTTTATTCATCCTTTCGACGACGAACAGATTATTGAAGGCCAGGCAACTGTTGGCCTCGAAATTATGCAGGACACAAAAGAACCCATCGATTACCTGTTTGTCCCGGTTGGCGGAGGCGGACTGGCAGCCGGCGTGGGAGCTTATTTTAAGCAGATCAGCCCGCAAACAAAAATAATTGGCGTGGAACCGGAGGGTGCACCTTCCATGCAAAAATCGCTTGAGGCGGGAGAAGTTGTGGAGTTGCCAACCATCGATAAATTTGTGGACGGCGCTTCGGTACAAAAAGTTGGCGCACTCACTTTTGATATTTGTCGCGAGGTAATCGATAAAATGGTTACAGTGCCCGAAGGCCGCATCTGCACCAAAATTCTGGAGCTTTACAATCACGATGCCCTGGTGATTGAGCCGGCGGGGGTACTTTCCATTACTGCCCTCGAACAGTTTCAGAATGAAATTAAGGGAAAAAACGTGGTTTGCATCATAAGCGGCAGCAACAACGACATCACCCGCATGGAGGAAATAAAAGAACGGTCGCTGCTGTTCGAAGGTCTGAAGCACTATTTTATTGTCCGTTTCCCGCAGCGTGCCGGCGCATTGCGTACATTTGTGGATGTGGTGCTCGGCCCCCACGACGATGTGACCCATTTTGAATACTCCAAAAAAACCAACCGCGAAAAAGGGCCGGCCGTCATCGGCATTGAGGTGAAGCAAAAAGAGGATTATTACGGGCTGATAAAACGAATGGAAGAAAACGGTTTTGTATATGAATACCTGAATAACCAACCGGCCCTTTTTCAGATTTTAATCTGAATCGAAGACCAACCAGCAATAAATTTTATCTCTTCTGCATAAATTTTCACACCGGATAGTATAAGCGGGTTACCAAATTATTGTAATTTGCAGGGACGGAAAAAAGCACCAAAATGTTTTCTGCCGGAAAATCAGATTCACTCACCAATTACATTGGAAAACCGAATTTCCGGTTGCGTGTTAACATTTAAAACTGTTTTAAGGAAAATGCCATTAAAAAAACTGCAAAATAATGAACCTTACAAAAATTATTAAAATACTGCTTTTAATCCTTATTGTTTTCGCCTTTCTTTATGTAGGATCATCTTTTGTAATCCCGTTTATTTTTGGAATATTCTTCGCTTTATTAATGACCCCGCTCAGTAATTTTTTGGAGAGGTGGAAGCTAAACCGGACCATTACATCCCTTGTTAGTACCCTGGTGGTTTTCATAATTGCCGGAAGTTTTCTGTTTCTGTTTATTTATCAGATGAACCAGTTTGTATCCAACATCACTTCGGTCAGGGAAGAAGTTCAATCGTTATTAAATGGTATCCAGAAACAAATTGAATCCTTAACAGGCATAACGGCTGAAGAGCAAAATAAAATCTGGCATCAACGGTCGAACGAATGGCTAAAAAACATTGAACCGGTTGTCACCAATTTCTTCGGTGATATACTAAATACGCTGGTCAATTTTCTTTTGGTACTGGTTTATATGTTTTTGCTGTTGCTCTACCGCCAAAGGATTTCCGATTTTATAATGATGTACACCCGGGAAGAGAAAAAAGAACACATACGCAAAATACTGCACAAAATAAGCCATGTAGTGCATCATTATTTACTGGGGCGGGTAAAAGTGATGTTCATTCTGGGTGTAATGTATTACATCACTTTTTTGATTTTTGATCTCCCTTATGCAATTTTGCTGACCATTTTCGGTGCATTGATAACCATAATCCCGTACATCGGCCCTCTTGTCAGCGGTACGCTCCCCATTCTTTTTTCGATAATTTTTTTCGATAACATACAAAAGATATTACTATTTTCAGCTATTGTTGTGACGGAACAGTTAATCGAGAGCTATGTGCTTGAGCCCCTTATTTTAGGAAAGGAAGTCCGGTTGAACCCGCTGGTGGTAATTATAGCTGTAGTTATTGGCGGAATGTTCTGGGGGTTGGCCGGTATGATATTGTTTGTCCCGCTATTTGCCATGTTTAAAATCATTTCCAATAACAGCCCCGGCCTCGAACCTGTTGGTTTTCTGCTGGGGAATTACAAATAACCCAATGGTCGGGCTGCAGGCCTTCCTTCAGCCAAAGGAACTCAATGTTTCGGCAGATTTCCCTTTTTTTTATTTCGGGTTAATCAATTTATCCGAAAAAATTAAATTCCATTGTTTGATTTTATCATTTTATTATTTTACTTTGCAACTCAAAGTACTTTTAAAATGAAAACAACTGAAAATTACCTGTCGGAAATCAAAGAAATCCGGAAGATGATGGAGGAATCGAGCCGGTTCCTTTCATTAAGTGGCTTATCGGGAGTGCTTGCGGGCATCTATGCGCTTTTGGGCACTTTTATGGCAGAGCGCATTATTTACACCAACAAATTATTTGGAAGGCTGCTCAACGACAACATTTTAATCGACCTGCTTATTTTGGCTGCAATCATTTTAGGTTTGTCGTTGCTGACTGTAATTCTGCTTTCTTACCGCAAAGCCCGGAAAGGAGGCAAAAAAATCTGGAATCCCGGATCACGGCGAATGCTGATAAACCTTGCTATTCCTCTAATTTCCGGAGGAATCCTCATTTTAGTATTCCTGTTCAAAGGCATTTACGAAATTGCAGCACCCGGCTGTCTTATTTTTTACGGGTTGGCACTGGTTAACGCTGCCAAATTTACACGGCAGGAAATTTTTTATATGGGATTGATCCAGATTTCGCTGGGTATTTTGGCTGCCCTGATCCCGGCACTGAGAATACATTTTTGGGCACTGGGTTTTGGAGTTTTTCATATTATTTACGGCACCGTGATGTATTTCAGGTACGAGCACAAAACAAACGCGTAGCATTGTGAAAAACAGTCTTCAAAATTTAAACAAAGCATTCGACAACAAAATCCGGCTCGGAATCATGTCGATTCTTTCGGTGAATTCACGTGCGTCGTTCAATCACCTGAAGGAAGTGCTTGGCGTGACCGACGGCAACCTGGCCAGCCATCTCAAATCACTCGAAAAGGAAGGTTATATTGCGGTAATCAAAAGTTTTAAGAACCGAAAACCCAACACCAGCTATGAAATTACTTCTGCCGGTGCAGCTGCTTTCAACAGTCACCTGAAAGCACTGGAAGATATTTTGAAACAATTATAATTTTTTTCACTTTAAACTTTGAATTTCAAAGTTCTTTGTAAATTAATTTTAAGTCGATAAAAATGGAAGCAAAAGAATTTATTCAGGAAAAACAGAAGTCGATAAACTGGCAAATTACCTTCAAAGTGTTTATCATTGGTGTCATTGCAATTGCATTGCTCATACCAAAATTTATGATACTGGACCTTATAGGGCAACGCCAGCACACTGCGGAAAAAAGCTCTAAAGAGGTGATGCAAAAATGGTCGCTGGCACAAACAGTTAGAGGGCCCGTGCTTTCGATTCCTTACATCGAGCGCCGTTTTGATAAAGAGGGACAGGAAATTGCTGAAAACATCAGTGCGTGTTACCTTTTGCCCGAAACTTTAAATATCAGCGGAGAAATTTTCCCGGAGAAACGGAAAAGAAGTATCTACGAAACGGTGGTTTACGAATCTTCGGTAAACGCTACCGGACATTTCGACATTTCCGGAATTAACGCCCTGAACATTTCGCCCGACGATCTTTTATGGGAACAGGCAAAAATACAGGTAGCAATCAGCGATTTACGCGGGATAAATGACAAAATA
Source organism: Bacteroidota bacterium (assembly GCA_051747885.1). Lineage (GTDB taxonomy): Bacteria > Bacteroidota > Bacteroidia > Bacteroidales > Prolixibacteraceae > Tangfeifania. The sequence goes on from JBNJGR010000144.1 coordinate 3,863, forward strand.
TCGTTCACGTGGAATGATTCCACCTATGCATTTACTCCTGGAATGGAAAATCATCTGCTGGGTCAAAACGGAATCTCATTGCCGCTCCCCCACCTCACAGTCAAAAATTTTCCGGCCGATTTTCGGTTTTCGCTCCACCTGAAAGGTTCCGAATCATTGAGTTTTGCCCCGCTGGGTGAAATAACTGAGGTGCAGATACAATCGGAATGGAACGACCCGGTTTTTGAAGGCAATTTTTTACCGGCGGAACATGATATTGAAAAAGATGGTTTTACGGCCCGGTGGAAAATACTGAACTTTAACCGCAACTTCCCGCAGCAATGGAAAAATGACGAATACCGGGTTACGGAAGCCGATTTTGGAGTAAAACTGGTAACACTGGCCGATCATTATCAAAAAAGTTCGCGTGCCGCCAAATATGCTATCCTTGTCATTCTTTTTATTTTTCTCTCCTTCTTTTGGAACGAAGTTATTACCAAACAAAAGATGCATCCGTTTCAATACATTCTTGTGGGATTTGCGGTTCTGGTGTTTTACCTGTTGCTGCTTTCCATTTCAGAGCAACTGGGATTTAACCTCGCTTACCTCATTTCTGCCATTTCGGTTTTGGTAATGATTCTGCTTTATTCGCGCACTTTCCTGAGAAAATGGATTCACGTGATAGTTCAAACATTGATTCTGACATTTTCGTTTGGATTCATATTTGTGCTGATGCAATTGGAAACCTTCGCGCTTTTGGTTGGAAGCATCGGATTATTTGTGGTGCTTGGCCTCACCATGTTTTTTACCCGGAGAATAAACTGGTACGGTGAATAAAGAGTGCGGGAAGTTGGAAGTCAGAAGCACGAAGGTGGAAGTCGGAAATATGAATTCTGATAAATAAAATAATAGTGACAACATCCAAACCTAGCAATTAAAGGTTTGTTATTGAAAAAACAGTTGAATTTGATAAATGGCTCAAAAAGTTAAAAGATTTGAGGGCCAAAGCAAAAATTTTGTTTCGGATTCAAAAAATTGAAAATGCCGGACACTTTGGAGATTGCAAGCCTGTTGTAAATGGAATTCATGAATTAAAAATAAATTATGCCAAAGGATACAGAGTTTATTTTAAAGAGACAGATGGAAGAATTATTATTTTGCTCATTGGTGGGGATAAATCGACTCAACAGAAAGATATTGAGAAGGCAAAATATATTTGGAATAAATTAAAATAGTGGGGAAATGGATACTTCAAAATTTGATATAGCAGACTACTTAGATAGTAAAGAAATGATTGCAGAATACCTCAATACAATTCTGGAAGAGGGAGATAATTCAGATGTTATTGTTGCGATTGGCCATATTGCAAAATCAATTGGAATGACAAAAATTGCAGAGGAGACCGGATTAAGCAGACCAAGTTTATATAAAGCTTTATCCGAAGGGTCAAAACCTCAGTTTGAAACAGTCATGAAAATATTGAGAGCGATTGGGGGACAGATAAAAATAAACCCGGTGAATGCTTAAATAAGTGGCCAATTTAAAAAGGTTACAAATTCAAAAACTAAGAGACTGTTTTGATTTTGTTTTTTAGAAATATTTTGATGTATTTTTTGCTCAGACAAGGCAAAATTGACGCGAATAGCCATAGCTATTTAAGGAAATTTTGCAGCAGTATGAGTGAAAAAGACGCAAAATAGAATAAATGGATAAATTCCAAACAGTCTCTAATATTCCGTAATAAAATTTTCCGGGTATTTTCCCTGAATACCCTTTTCGCGGTAGAAATCTTTCATGCGCTTTATATCGGCCTGGGCATCGTCGGTGAGTTCAAATCTTTCCCAAATGGACAATTCTTTACGCCCCCAGTCGAAACTGCCCAAATAAACCGGTACACCGGCAAGTTTGGCGATGGTATGAAAGCCGGCTTTCCAGCGTTTTATAGGCTTGCGGGTTCCCTCAGGAGTCATGGCCAGATGAAGATGGTCCATGGTTTTGAAATGATGGACAGCCTGCCGGATAACATTGGCTCCTCTGGAACGATCGATGGGAACGCCCCCCATCTTCCGGACAAAAAATCCGGCAGGCCAGAAAAAAAATTCTTTTTTTACCAACACGCTTGCTTTCCCGCCCAGAGAAGTATAAAACAGATAAGAAATTACAAAGTCCCATGCACTGGTGTGTGGAACCCCTATGATGATGCATTTTTTTTCGGGTACTACAAAACCATTTACTTTCCATCCGAGTAACCGCAGTAATAAGGCACTTATTTTTTGCATTTATCGTACTGTTTTTAGTTCAATGTTTTTTGCATTGGCGTACTTTTCCAATAGACTTGTCGCCAGTTCCGTTGCTTTTCCCAGTTCACGAGATGAGCCAAAATCAATAATAACCATTAAAAAACGTCTGGTTCCCGGAGTTACAGCCGTACGTACCGAGTCGCTTGTAGGAGAACCAAATGGTCCGGTCTCATCTCTGAAAACAGGTAAAAATTCAATATTCAGATCACCGCGACCAATTCCTTCATATAGCTCATTTTCATGTCCAATTCCAAATTTCACTATTCCGTTAATCTTTTCAGCATCGTAACCGCCAATTGAAAAACCGGAAGAAACAGAAACAAGATTAAGACAATCAACAACATTATTTACCTGGTAAATTTCTTTCCGCTTAACAGCCCTTCTCAGCAGCGCTTCTGCTGAAAGCCGGTAACGGGCCGGGTCTTTCCCGCAGGCTTTGTAAGCTTTTCGTGAATCTGCAATGGCAGGCATTTTCGATATATTTTCAATTTGCAATCTTATTGAGATCTCAGCTATCTTTTTCTGAATTTCAATCCACAACTCATTGTTTTCTTCTTCAGGTAAAACATCACACTCAATACACGAAAGCACAACATTCGGCACTTTTTCATTTAATTCTTCCGATATAGAAACAGAAACCATTTATGAATTCATTTTACTATTCTACAAAAATACTCTTATCCTTTGTGAAATTTTTCAGGAAAGTTGCTTTAGCATCAAACAAAATTCAAATTTATATAAAATGAAACGAAAAGGCACAAAAAAAGGGTCTTGCAAACCAAGACCCTTTCATTCTATACTATTTATCGTTAGATTACTTCCACATCAAAAGCTACGGGACCCCGGTCGCTTTCTTTAACTTCAAACTGCACGGCCTG
>JBNJGR010000145.1:0-6985 GCA_051747885.1 Bacteroidota bacterium
CTGCCAAGAGCTGCTTCTCCCTTAGGCATGATAATTGGTTTTCCTGTGGAAACCACTTCCATTCCGCGGGTTAACCCATCGGTTGAATCCATTGCAATGCACCGGATTGTATTTTCTCCAATGTGTTGCTGACATTCAATAATCAGATTATCTTTCCCTTCGCGGGTAATTTCCAGTGCATCATAAATAGATGGAAGATCATGGCCTTCCTTTTCAAAACTTACATCGACTACCGGCCCAATGACCTGGATAATTTTTCCTTTGACTTGATCCATTTATTTTCAGTATTTTTTAAAAGCGGCTCAACAGATACCGTTTTAATTTAGTTGAGCAAAGTTAATATTGTTTTGAATTAATTGTAAACTAATTAACCTGAATTATTTAATGATTACGCCCCAGCATTTTATTGCTTAATTCTTTCAGCGGTTGCTTCCTTTTTCTTTCAACCGGCATGGCATCTAGTATGTCGGAGGCCAATGTGAAATAGGAGTCAATTTTTCGTTCAGTAAGATCTTTTACTTTTAACTGATTAAAAATGTCTGAAACAGCCTCAATTTTTTCGTTGGGATCAAATTCTTTTGGCTCCATCCATTTTTCAAGCTTCTCGCGCTGATCATCCGATGCGTTTTCCAAAGCTTTTATCAGCAAATATGTTTTTTTGTTGGCCAAAATATCCCCTCCAATTTTCTTCCCGAATGTGTCCTGGTTTCCAAAAGTGTCGAGCAAATCGTCTTGTAACTGAAACGCAAGGCCCAGGTTCAACCCAAAATCGTAAATGGAAGAGGAGATTTCGTTGCCTGCGCCGGCAAGTATAGCTCCTGCTTTCAGGCTGCTTGCAATTAACACTGCTGTTTTCAGTCTGATCATTTCAATATATTCTTGTTCAGAAACATCCCGGCGATCTTCAAAATCCATATCGTACTGCTGTCCTTCGCATACCTCGAGGGCAGTATTTGTAAATAACTGAACAACATCAAAAAGCCGGGTTGAATTGCATTTCAGCAAATAGCGGTAGGATAAAAAGGCCATTGCATCGCCCGAGAGTATAGCATTGTTTTCGCTAAATTGCATGTGCACGGTTGGGTTGTTGCGGCGCACTTCTGCATTGTCCATAATGTCGTCGTGCAAAAGGGTGAAATTATGAAAAATTTCAACTGCAACAGCTGCAGGCAGCGCATCATTAATTTCATCAGTAAACATGTTATTTGCCATAAGCAACAAAACCGGGCGCAGCCTTTTCCCTCCCATTTCGAGTGAATATTTCACCGGTTGGTATAATCCGCCGGGTTTTTGTCCGGTTAGTTCATTGGTTTGTGCAACGAGTTCATTATTAATTATTTCTTGTAGCTTTTCGAAAGAAAACATCGTATTAATGCTATTTGTTATTATTATCGGTAATTTTAAATTCTTCCATTTCAATATCTTCATCTTCATCGTAAATATGAAGCAACGGCTTTTTAAACAATTCGGTTGTGGTAAGCCTTTCGAGCCCTGTGAGCAGCGAAGGGAGAAGAATTAAGTTTGATGTAACAGCAACCAGCAATGTTAACGAAACCAAAACTCCCATAGCTACCGTACCCCCAAAGCCCGACAGCGCAAATATACCAAATCCGAAAAACAATACCACAGATGTATAAAGCATACTTACCCCTGTTTCTTTTAAAGCCATTACAACCGACCGGCGGATGTCCCAGTTTGTAATCAGAAGTTCCTGGCGGTATTTAGCTAGAAAATGAATGGTGTTATCAACCGAAATTCCGAAAGCTATGCTGAAAACCAGAATTGTGGATGCTTTGATTGGAATGCCTGTAAAACCCATAATCGCAGCCGTAAAAATCAGGGGGATAACGTTGGGGGTAAGCGACATAATAACCATCCGCCACGACGAAAACATGATAGCCATAAACAATGAAATCAGCAAAATTGCCAGACCTAAACTGGTAAAAAGGTTTTTCAGCAAATACTGGGTTCCTTTAAAGGATGTAATACTGGAGCCGGTTACGGTTACATCATAATTATCAGACGTAAACACCGAATCGATATCGGCATTAAAATCGGCATACAATTCTTCCATTCTGATTGTTCCAACATCCTTCATCCTAATGCTGATGCGTGTTACCTGCTCCGCACTGTCGATAAAAGAATGAAGCAATCCTGAATCTTCATCTCCAATATCGGCATATTGTAAAATGAAATTCTTTTCGCGGTTATTCGGTAAACTGTAATAGTTTTCGTTCCCGTTATAAAAAGCCTGTTTCGAAAATTTTAGCAGGTTCAGCAACGAAAGGGGTGGTGAAAGTTCAGAATATTGAATCAGCCGCTGTTCCAGCTGGTCGATTTTTTGGAAAGTGGAAAGCTGCATTACACCACCGGGCTTTTTTGTATCCACCATAATTTCAAGCGGCATGAGCCCGTCGAAATTGGATTCAAAAAATTTCAAATCTTTATAAACGGGATCGCTCTCCGGAATATCATCAACCATGTAACCGGAACTTTTCATCAGGGTAATTCCGTAAACTCCAATTGCCAGCACAGCAACCGCCACTGCATAAACTGTTTTTCGGTTGTATTCGGTTATATGCACCAGTTTTCGGATAATGCCTTTTACAAACCGGTTATTAAGATGATTCACATGCTTTGAAGAGGGAGGACCGATAAAACTGAAGATAATGGGGATCAGCAACAACGAAAGCAAAAACAGCCCCATGATATTAAGCGAGGCCACAATTCCGAATTCTTTCAGAATATCGCTTTTAACAATTACAAAAGTGGCAAATCCGGAGGCAGTGGTGAGGTTGGTTAAAAATGTGGCATTTCCAATTTTGATGATGACACGCTGCAACGCTTTTATTTTATTGCCGTGGCTTACATATTCGTGATGAAATTTATTGAGCATGTAAATACTGTTGGGAATCCCGATTACAATTAGCAGCGGTGGTATCATCCCGGAAAGCAGCGTAATTTTGTAGCCAAACAGCGAAAGCATTCCCATTGCCCAAACAACCCCGGTTACAACAATAAGCACCGGTACAAAAACGGCTTTGAACGAGCGGAAAAAAAGAAACAGAACAACAATACAGATAGCAAGAGCCAGAACACTGAAAAGATAAAGTTCGTTTCTGATTTTTATGGCATTTACCACCCGGATATACGGCAACCCGGAATACCGCAGTTCAACCTCCTGCTTTTCCTCAAAATCGTGGCAAACAGCCTGAATAGATTTGACCATCTGCTCACGCTCCCTGGTCATCATTTTGTCTTTATTCACAGTAATGGCAAGCAGGTAGGTATTGGTTTCAGCATTGTAAACTGTTTTCCGGTAGAAAGGCAAACTTTTAAATTCAGCGGCCAGGCTGTCCAGTTGCGCCTGCGATGAAATGGTATCCGGGAAAATGGGGTCAATTTCAAAAGTCCGTTCTTCAGTGTTTTTCTCCAGATTATACGTGTTAGTCACCGTGAGCAAATCTTCCACACCTTCCACTTCCGAAAGATTTTCGCCCAGTTTTTTCCATTCCTGAAAATGTTGCAACTTAAAAAAGTCAGGATCCTGGATGCCAATTATTATGAGGTTTCCCTCTTCGCCAAATTTTTCAACAAACTGCTGATAGTCTTTATAAGCAGGATCTTTTGACGGGAGTAACGAGGCATATTCGTAAGACATTTCCACTTTTTGGGCATGGTAACCCAAAAAAGCAGTCACGACCAATAAGATGCCAAGTAAAAAAAAATTATTTCTGAGGATAATGCTCGAAACCTTCAGCCACATAAATTTGATATAAAAAACGCAGCGAAAATAAGAGAAATAATCGGATATTGAAAAAGAGAAACTGATGCGCTAACTCAACCTTAAATTAAGCACATGCAACGTAGGTTCTGTTGAAATGATTGATATTTAGAATCATTCTTTCCAAAAAATAAAATATAAAATACTGAAATGTTGTAACTTATGAAAATTTACTTTAAAAATATGTAGATCAATTCCTCGGTTATTTTGCAGGAATTGTAATTGTAGCTTTTGTTGTGTTAAAGGTAAAAAGGTTCAATGAAAAAGAAGAAAAAGAACGGAAAAGAATTCAAGACCTCGTTGAAAAATACAGAGCCAGCTGTTTTAAGCTAAAAGAAATAATTGTAAAATATTTTTTCGTAAATTTAATAAACCTTAGTTTTTTTTCCTGTAAACGGGAAAGCAATTAACCGTAAAAAACTAACATCTGAATAATGATTTTTCTAAGAATTAAAAGCATCATTCTGGATAGCGATAATTTATCGAGGATGAGACTTTTACATTTAATTTTGAAAAATTGTCCTGAAATTGAAATACTTGAAGAGTGCAAAACTATTGATGCAGCTTACAAATCTATTACAATGAATAAACCTCATTTGGTTTTCATTGATGTTGAAGAAAAAGAAGATATTGGATTCGAACTGCTTAAAATGTTTGATATAATTCATTTTAAAATCATTTTTATTTCTGACATCACTGATTATGCCTTAAACGCATTTCGTTTTGCCGCAACTGATTATCTCCTAAAACCGGTTAAGAAGGTAGAACTTATTAAAGCAGTACAAAAAGTACAGCATGAATTAATGCTTGAAAATTCTTATCAAAACAGTCAGATTTCAGACAAAATGCAGGAAGTTCCAGGTCAAGCTTCCTCTAATCTGGTTATTTACCACCGCAAAGGATTTGATGTTGTAAAATTTTCAGACATCATTTATTGTGAAGCCAATACCTATTGCACCAACTTTTATATTTCAGGTAAAAAAATCATTTGTAGTTCCAGAAATCTGAAATACTACGAAGAATTGCTTCCCTCCGGGCAGTTTATGCGGGTTCACAATTCTTTTATTGTGAACATTCAACATGTTGAAGGTTACAGCAATCACGAGGAAATATTTCTTTCAGAAAATTTACGTTGCTCATTAAGTGGTTCGCATAAACACGCGTTTCTGTCTCTTTTCAAAAAACCTGAATAAATTTCTTTACCCGGAATAATCAGTTTCTGTCGAAATACCTAATGGTTCAAGCGGGAAAATTCGACTGACCACACTTCCTTTTTAATAAAATCATCGTTTCCGGTTATCGTATAACTAATTCTGAATATAGGTTAAATCGACCAGGTTATTGGATTGAATATATCATTAGATCATTAATTGTTAACTTTTTACTGAGAAAATAACCATTCAAAATCAACTGGGATGAAAAACTGCAAAAAAAATCGTATTGCAGCCCCCGATAAAGTCCACTTGTAAAAAAGAAGAATAAATCATTTAAAATTTACCACAATGAAAAACTATATTAATTTTTGTGTAGTACTCCTGGCAACCTTTTTTTGCTTGCAACTTCATGCACAAACATTCGGTGTAAGGGGAGGTTTAAGCATGGCCAACATGCTGGAAAAAGATGAAGACGGAACATACAGTGGCGACTACCAGATGAATCCCGGATTTCATGCCGGTGTTTCATTGGATTTTCCCATTCTTGAAATGGTTTCTTTTGAAACAGGTTTGTTACTGAATACCAAAGGATTTAAGATAACAGAGGAAGAAGATGGTGTTGATGTTACTGCAAAAGCTAACTTGTATTATGCCGACATACCTTTAACACTTAAAGTTTCAGGTGAAGTGAGCGAAGGGGTGAAACTTTTTGTTTTGGCCGGACCTTACGTTGGTATTGGTTTAAGTGGTAAAGTGACCGCAGAAGGTTCAGCAGAAGGATTTAATGTTTCTGTAGATGAAGACATTAATTGGGGCTCTGGAGAAGAAGATGATTTAAAACGCCTTGATTATGGAATAACAGCAGGAGCAGGACTTGAATTGATGGGAATACAGGTTGGCCTGTCCTATGATTTTGGTTTGGCAAATGTTTCATCCTACACCGATTATGGCACAACTTCCAGCCACAGGGTTTTAAAGTTTTCATTAGGTTATAGATTTTGATATTTCAGGTAGTTTGGATTATTAAAATCCCTATCATTCTGACTTTTTATGGATAAATTTTTAACCGAAATACTATAATTTATTATTAAAACTTAAAAAATCAAGATCATGAAAAACAATCGATTCTTATCCGTTTTTTTAGCTGTGGTTTTCCTGTTTGCGATAACCGCAAAGCAAACTCAGGCAAAATGGGTCGATAAAAGCAATGAACTTCCGGGAATGGCAAGTGATGGTGAAATGATAGCACTTGCGGCAGTTGCTGCTGTTGGTGTGGGTGTATTGGTTTATTTACTGGTTAAAAAGAATAAACAGGATAAAGCAACAGGCGCACTGGAAAACCACAAAACCATGGAAACAATTATGTGGGAAAATAAAATCAGTGCTTTAGCCAAAGAGTATGGAAGCGCCGTTTCTATTCCACAGGGTAACAAAACCGGCAGTATTCCCGCCTTTTCAGTGTTGCCAAAAAACACTTTAACGCAACAGGTTGAAAATGCAAAAAATACCATTCCTGTTGATTTGATTGTGTCACCGTTAAGCAACCAAACCCATTTTGCTATGGGCCAAACAAACGGAGTTCAGGTAGGGATGCGAATAAGGTTCTGAGCAACACTTGATACGATGAAAGGGCTGAACTCCCCGAATCGTTTAGGGATTTTACCATTTACCATGGTTCTGTTTATTTTCATTAAATAACAATAAAATAAGAATGAAAAATTCAACCTTTTTTACCGTTCTATTTGTTTTTTGCACCATGACAATCTTCGCGCAACAGAATGATTCTCTGTTCATTCAAAAAAACATGTTAAAAAGGCAATCAAAAAATATAAACCAATAAAATAACGATCATGAAAAATTTTACCTTAACATTCTTAATGCTTTTATTAGCAGCTGTATTTGTACATGCAAATACACAAACTACGCTCTGGTCTGAAACTTTTGAAGGCGACTGGACAGCCAACTGGTATGTGGAAAACGGCACATGGGAAGTTGGTGAACCAACCAGCGGCCCTAATGCTGCTTACAGTGGAGATAATTGTGCTGC
>JBNJGR010000146.1:0-6985 GCA_051747885.1 Bacteroidota bacterium
GTATTGCCTTTCTTTTTTGTATATTGCAAAACCTCACCACCCATTGTAATTTATTTAATTATTTGATTTTATTTTTAGACGTTATGGTAAATGCAACATTAAAAACAATCGAACTGGCAGATGGCAGATCGATTACCATAGAAACCGGCAAACTGGCCAAGCAGGCCGATGGATCGGTAGTAGTGAGGATGGGTGAAACCATGGTGCTGGCAACCGTTGTTTCAGCAAAAGAAGCAAAAGAAGATGTAGATTTCATGCCCTTAACAGTTGATTATCGCGAAAAATTTTCAGCTGCCGGGCGTTTCCCGGGTGGCTTTCTTAAACGTGAGGGGCGGCCCTCTGACGAAGAAATACTGGCAGCACGTTTGGTTGACAGGGCATTACGTCCGCTTTTCCCCGACGATTACCATGCCGAAACCGCTGTTATGCTTTCGCTGATTTCGGCCAACAAGGAAGACTTGCCCGATGCGTTGGTGGGACTCGCAGCCTCGGCAGCAATTGCTGTTTCCGATGTGCCTTTTGAAACTCCGATTTCAGAAGTGAGAGTCGGTCGCATTAATGGCGAATTCGTTATTAATCCCACTCACTCGCAACTGGAAGAATCTGACATCGACATCATGGTGGGAGCATCTTACGACAACATCATGATGGTAGAAGGTGAAATGGAAGAAATTTCGGAAGAAGAAATGCTCGAAGCCATTAAATTTGCGCACGAAGAAATTAAAAAGCACTGCAAAGTTCAGGAAGAACTGGCAGCAGAGTTGGGAGTAGTGAAACGCGAATATGATCACGAAACCAACGATGAAGAACTGCGCGAAAAGGTAAAAGCTGAGTTATACGACAAATGTTACGACCTGGCCAAACAAATTATCACAAACAAGCAAGAACGGATGGCCGGATTCGATACTATTCGCGATGAATACATTGAAGCTTACCTGGAAGCCAATGCCGAAAATGAAGAAATTGACATTGAGCTAAATGAAAAGCTGATTAAAAGATATTTCCACGATGTGGAAAAAGAAGCTATGCGCCGCATGGTTCTGGATGAAAAAATTAGGCTCGATGGCCGCAAAACAGATGAAATCAGACCCATTTGGGGTGAGGTGGATTATCTGCCCGGCTCACACGGTTCTGCTCTCTTTACCCGTGGCGAAACGCAATCGCTCACTTCGGTTACCCTTGGTACCAAAATGGATGAGAAAATCATCGATAATGTAACCGTACAGGGAAAAGAACAATTCCTGCTGCATTATAACTTTCCACCGTTTTGTGTGGGCGAACCACGCACTCCACGCGGCCTGAGCCGTCGCGAAGTAGGCCACGGAAACCTGGCACACCGGGCACTCAAAAAAATGATTCCCGAAGATTTTCCATACATTGTACGCATTGTTTCCGACATCCTGGAATCCAACGGATCATCATCGATGGCAACAGTTTGTGCAGGAACAATGGGAATGCTTGATGCCGGTATGAAAATGAAAAAACCGGTTTCGGGTATTGCCATGGGGCTCATTACCGATAAAGATTCTGACAAATATGCTATCCTGTCAGATATACTTGGCGATGAAGACCACCTGGGTGATATGGACTTTAAAGTGGCCGGCAGTGCTGACGGAATTACTGCAACACAGATGGACATAAAAGTTGATGGTTTGCCTTACGAAGTTCTTAAACAAGCGCTACAGCAGGCAAAAGAAGGCCGTTTGCACATCCTTAACAAAATGCTTGAGGTAATTCCGGAACCACGCGCCGAATTCAAACCAAATGTTCCACGTATCGAAGTAATCGAAGTTCCAAAAGATATGATTGGTGCGATAATCGGCCCCGGAGGAAAAATTATTCAGGCCATCCAGGAAGAAACCGGTTCAGTGATTGTTATCGAAGAAGTTGATGAAAAAGGACTGGTAGAAATCTCGGGTGCCGGCGCAGATGTGATTGAAGCGGCCAAAGCCCGCATAAAATCAATTATTGCATTACCCGAAGTAGGTGAAATTTACAAAGGAACCGTGAAATCAGTTGTTTCGTTCGGTGCTTTTGTTGAAATACTTCCAGGGAAAGACGGGTTGCTTCACGTTTCAGAAATGGAATGGAAACGGGTTGAAAATCCTGAAGATGTAGTTAATGAAGGCGATATACTGGAGGTGAAACTCATTGGAGTTGACGACAGAACCGGGAAACTTAAACTTTCGCGTAAAGTTTTATTACCCAAACCGGAAGGATACGTTGAACGGCCACCTAGAGGTGACCGGCCACAGCGGAGAGACAACCGCAGAGACGATAACAGAAGGGATGACCGGCGTGACAATCGAAGAGATGACCGGAGGGACAACCGAAAACCTCGAAGAGATAATTAATTCTTAATTCAAAAGCCGTTCAATAAATAATGAACGGTTTTTTTATGCCCTGCCAATTTCAAACAAAATATAAAATAACAGCCAGCCTGAAGAATTAAACTTTATTATTAATTTTGATTCTGAATAATTCAGATTGAAATGGAAGAGTGGTCAGAGCAAACAATTTTGGTGCTTAACGAAAAAACAAAAAACATAAAAAGGCGGGACCTCCGTTTTTACAGGGTAGATGAGTTGAAACGCAATATAGAACGCATGGGAGAATTTTCGGGCACCTGCCCCTATTGTGAAAAAGAAAAAATTAACATTGCAGTAATAGTGGACAAAATGGATGAAGCCATAGAAATTCCCGGAAAGTCGCGTCGTGAATACGACCGTGCCATTAACCGTTTGTCCGGACACATGCAAAAGCATCATGGATATTACGCCCCCTATTACTATACTTATCTTTTCTCATTTTTCGGAATGGTAGCCGGATTACTTTTAGGTTACCTGCTCATGAAACTCTTCCCGGCATACAACTATGCCATGCTCTCGGCTGGTTTTGTTGTCGGCCTCATAACAGGATACTTTTGGGGAGGTAACAAAGATCGTAAAATCAGAACTTCAAAAAAAATAATGTAAAGTACTGGTTTAGCTATCATTTTTTCAAACTCAAAAAATTTAGTTTACAACCGATATTTGCAATGAATTATTATGCAGTTTTTAGTTATTGAAGGAAATATAGGGGCAGGAAAAACAACACTGGCCAATAAACTGGCCAACGAGTACAATGCCAAACTCATTGTGGAACAATTTGCTGACAATCCTTTTCTGCCAAAATTTTACAAAAATCAGGACCGGTACTCGTTTCCACTCGAGCTCTCCTTTTTGGCCGACAGGTACAACCAAATTAAAAATGAAGTTTTCAACCTCGATCTTTTCCACTCCTTTCTGATTGCCGATTACTATTTTGCCAAATCGGCCATTTTTGCCCAAAACACGTTAAAGGAAGATGAATACCGTCTTTTCAGGCAAATTTTCGATATTGTTTTTGAGTCGATGCCCAAGCCCGATTTGTACGTTTACCTTCATGCCAACACCGAAAAACTGCTCAGAAATATAAAAAAAAGAGGCCGCGATTACGAACAGGAAATTACACCCGAATACCTCGAAAAAATCAAAAACGGCTATTTTCATTTTTTCAAACAAATAACTACCTTCCCCGTGCTGATAATCGATGTGGATAATATCGACTTTGTTAACAATAATGACCATTATCAGCTTTTAAAAGAGGCACTTTTTAAAATTGATTATAAATTAGGACTAAATCGACTATTGCTGCAATAAAAAGTTGTTCAGCAACTTTTAAATAAAAAAAAGCTTTCTATTTTTGTGTGCGTATGTAAGAAACTATAAATTGTTATAAATACTGTTAATTATGAAAAATGTCAATCTAAAACCTTTTGCAGTTTTTGCACTGGCTGCTGTAGTTTTATCCGGTTGTGCAGGGCTAAATAAGATGAAAAAAAATGCCGACCAGATTCAATTCAATGTAACCCCTGAAGTTCTTGAAACACACGCTGGCGAAGTGGATGTTGCTGTAAATGGCAAATTTCCTGCAAAATACTTTAATAAAAAAGCCACTTTGGTTGCTACTCCTGTAATACGACACCAGGAAGGCGAAACAGCCTTTGAGCCGGTTACAATGCAAGGCGAAAAGGTTGAAGCAAATAACAAGGTTATCAGCTACAATGCAGGTGGTTCGTTCAGCTACAACGATGCAACCGACTTTGTTGAAGCCATGAGAAAATCAGAACTCTACGTGAACATTACGGCTTCAAAAGGGTCAAAAAGCGTTGATTTTGACCCCATTAAAATTGCTGACGGTGTGATTGCAACCAGTACAATGGTAGCCAATTTCCCCAAAGCCGTTTTGGGAGTGCGCCGCGAAGCAAACAACTCCGGCAAATATGACCCGAATATCGACCCGTTCCAAAGGGTAGTTCCTGATGAAATGCTGGCCGATATCCATTACCTGATTAACCGGGCCAACCTCCGTGGTGAAGAAATTACCGCCGAAGATGTGGAAGAATTTTTAAGGTACACCGAAAAAGCAAATCAGGAAGAACGTATCGACCTGAAAGAGGTTGAAGTTTCAGCTTATGCATCACCCGACGGTGAAATCGATTTCAACACCGACCTTGCTGCCGATCGTAAAAATACTTCTTCTGATTTTTTAGCCCAAAAACTGAAAGAAGCCGGTGTGGACATCAACCTGAAAACAAGATATACCCCGGAAGACTGGGAAGGGTTTAAAGAAAAACTCGAAGAATCCAATATACAGGACAAAGAACTAATTTTAAGGGTTCTTTCAATGTACACCGACCCTGAAGTACGCGAACGCGAAATCAGGAACTTGTCAGAAACATTTACCATTCTGGCAGAAGAAATTCTTCCTGAATTGCGACGTGCCAAATTGCTTACAAGTGTTGAACTGGTTGGAAAAACCGATGAAGAGCTGAGTTCTTTGGCAAAATCAGATCCTGCATCACTTAACCCGGCTGAGTTGCTTTACGCTGCTACTTTATACGAAGGTCTGGATGACCAACTGGAAATTTACAATTCATTCCAGAGAGTTTATCCCGACGACTGGCGCGGACCAAACAATGCTGGTTATGTCCTTGTAAAACAAATGAATTACGATGATGCCAAACCATTGTTCGAAAAAGCTGAAAGACTGAATAACGACGAACCGATTATTAAAAACAATCTGGGAGCAATTGCACTTAACGAAAACAATGTTGATCAGGCTGAAACCCTGTTTGGCTCTGCTTCCGGTGCCGGCGAAGAAGTAAATTACAACCTTGGTATTGTTAGCATCAAAAAAGCCAACTACGACCAGGCCGTAAGGTATTTTTCAGATTACCAGGACATTAACTCAGCCCTTGCCAAAATACTAACCGGAAATAACAACGGTGCATTGAGAGATTTGGAAGCATTCGAACGTGAAAACTGTTTCATGAAAGAATACCTGAAAGCTGTAATCGGTGCACGCACGGCAAGAGAAAACCTGCTGTTCGACAGTCTCGAAGAAGCTGTAAGCATCAACCCGGAAATGAAAGCAAAAGCAAAAACCGATCTGGAATTTGCCAATTATTTCAATGATGCCCGTTTCACCGAAATTGTAAATTAAGTATAAACTTTATATGATTTGTTAAAGGGCAATTCGTCAACCGACGGGTTGCCCTTTTCATTTTTCTCTGTTTTATGACATTTCCTATTTAATAGTCTTTCAGAAAAATGTATTTTTCCATTTCAAACAAAATGAATAGCAAAATGGAATACATTAATAACTACATCGAAGAAAACAAAGACCGTTTTTTGGAAGAACTATTTGGCTTACTGCGCATTCCGTCAATCAGCTCGGTAAAAAGCCATAAGCCCGACATGTATAAAGCTGCAGAATACCTGAAAGACTTACTGATCAAATCAGGAGCCGACAAAGCAACCGTATTTGAAACCGAAGGCAACCCCGTTACTTACGCCGAAAAAATAATCGATCCGGCACTGCCAACAGTGCTTGTTTACTCGCACATGGATGTTATGCCGGTTGATCCCATTGAAAAATGGAATACCAAACCTTTTGAACCTGTTATAAAAGACGGCAAAATCTGGGGACGTGGCGCCGATGACGACAAAGGACAGGGAATGATGCATTTTAAAGCATTTGAAATGATGGTAAAAACCAACACGCTCCCCTGCAATGTGAAGTTTATGATTGAAGGGGAAGAAGAAATTGGTTCTCCAAACCTGGGCAAATGGGCCGAAGAAAACAAAGAAATGCTTAGTGCCGATGTCATCCTGGTTTCCGATACAGCCATGTTTGGCGCCGACACCCCCTCGATTACCGCCGGATTGCGCGGGCTGGCTTACTGGCAGGTGGAAGTAACCGGCCCCAACCGCG
The DNA here is from genome assembly GCA_051747885.1 of Bacteroidota bacterium. Taxonomy (GTDB): domain Bacteria; phylum Bacteroidota; class Bacteroidia; order Bacteroidales; family Prolixibacteraceae; genus Tangfeifania. The sequence goes on from JBNJGR010000146.1 coordinate 6,298, forward strand.
ACCTGCATTCCGGTTTGTTTGGCGGTGCGGTGGCCAATCCCATCAACGTGCTTTGTTCAATGATTGACCAAATGACCGATGAAAACGGAAAAGTAACCATACCCGGTTTTTACGACGATGTGCTGGAAGTTTCGGCTAAAGAACGTGAACTGCTTGGCCGGGCGCCTTTTAACGAGAAAGAATACAAAAAAGCCATCGGCGTGGAAGAGCTGGCAGGCGAAAAAGGATTTACCACTACCGAACGCACCGGAATCAGGCCGTCGTTTGATGTTTGCGGAATATGGGGCGGCTACACCGGCGAAGGCGCCAAAACGGTCCTGCCCTCAAAAGCCTATGCGAAAATTTCTACCCGGCTGGTCCCCCACCAGAATCATAAAAACATTGAAAAGCTGTTTAAAGAGCACTTTGAAAACATTGCCCCCAGAACAGTTAAAGTTGAAGTAAGCGTGCTTCACGGCGGACAGGGTTACGTGTGCCCCATCGATCTTCCGGCCTACCAGGCGGCAGAAAAAGCATACACAGATGTTTACGGCAAACGCCCGGTGCCGGTGCGCTCAGGCGGAAGCATCCCCATTATTTCAACGTTCGAACAGGTACTGGGACTGAAATCAGTGTTGATGGGATTCGGACTGGAAGCTGATGCCATCCACTCCCCCAACGAGAATTTCCCGCTCGAACAGTTTTATAA
>JBNJGR010000147.1:0-6881 GCA_051747885.1 Bacteroidota bacterium
GCTTCTGATATTCTTCCTTAATTTTCCGGTAGGTTTCTTCGCTGATACAATACAGCGGCGACCGCAATTCATTTTCAATGATTCCCTGAATATTCAGCAACGCTTTAATTCCTCCGGGATTTCCTTCTTTAAACAGCAATCCAAGCATTTCTGTAAGCTCGAAATGGATTTTCCGGGCTTCAGCAAATTTTCCTTCCAGTCCTAAATGGATCATGCTGCTTAGTTTTTGGGGCAGTGCATTTGCCACAACCGAAATAACGCCCTTGCCTCCAACAGAAATGATGGGAAGCGCCATGGGATCGTCGCCCGATACAACTGAAAAATGCTCCGGGCTGTATTTAGTGATTCTGGTAATTTGGGTCAGGTTGCCCGAAGCTTCTTTCACAGCAACAATTTTTTCAGATGCTTCTGCCAGTCTGATAGTGGTTCTGGCCTTCATGTTCACACCTGTGCGCGACGGAACATTATACAGGATAATAGGAACAGGACTCTCTTTTGCAATGGCCGAATAGTGGTTGAACATCCCTTCCTGCGATGGTTTGTTGTAGTAAGGGGTTACAATTAGCAGCCCGTCAACTTTGTTGAAATTGAATTTATTGATCTGCTTGATAATTTTGCGGGTGTCGTTTCCGCCCATGCCAACCACCAGCGGCAAGTCGCCTTTTTTTTCTTTTACAAAAGTAACCACTTCGGCCTTTTCAGTTGCCGTGAGGGTAGGGGTTTCGGCAGTGGTTCCCAGTGCCACAAGGTAATCCATCCCGCCATTTTTCTGGTTGTCAATAATTTTTTCAAGCGAATTAAAATCAATTTTATTTTCAGTGGTGAATGGCGTTACCAAAGCTACGCCGGCACCTGTAAATCGATGATTCATAATTATGTAGTTTTATTTAATTGTGCAAGATAATAAATTTGTTGCTGAGCAAGGTATAATGCATCCTGCTTCCCGGGGATGTTAATATTGAGGTCAAAAAAATTGCTTTTTTGGGGCGACCAGCCAATTTTAAAACTGGCACGACTGAGTGAAGTGATATAATCGAGAACAAGGTTTTGTTCCAGTGCGATGTTGAACAAAACATCGAACTGCGTTTCAATAAAATCGTCAATCGGCCCGGGTTTGGGCAATCCCAGCCAGTTTAAATCTTTTGAGGTAATTATGCTTGTGTCTGCAGCTACACCTGCATGATCCTTGTAAACGCAAATGTTCCGGAAAATAACTTTATCCCGTGTAAAATAATCGTGAAGGTATTGAAAGGCTGCTTTTTCATCGGGCCGCCAAACCACACCCACCTTCCTGATTTGATCAGGATGCGGGAGTTCAACCTGCCGTTTTGCAGCTTTTATTTTTTTGTTGAGCGTGTAGTACGCAATTTTTTCAATTATCCTCATCGATTGTACAAAGGTAATGAAATGTCGTTTTTGTTTTATATACAAAATATTATTCTTCCAGCATCTTCAGAAATTCCTTTTCGGAAATGACCGGAATGTTGAGTTTTTCTGCTTTTTCCCGTTTGCTGGGACCCATGTTATCACCGGCAAGCAAATAGCTGGTTTTTTTTGAGAGTGAACTCACATTTTTGCCACCGTTTTTTTCAATCAGTTGTTTAAGTTCGTCGCGCGAGTGCTTCTCAAAAGTTCCCGAAATAACGATGCTCAAACCACTGAGTTTATCAGACCGGTCACTCAGTTGGTCTTCACTGATCTGAAATTGCAAGCCCTGTTTTTTCAAAAACTCAATCATCTCGATGTGTTCCGGTTTAGAGAAGAAATCCATTATACTCTCGGCAATACGGTCACCGATTTCATCAATTGCTACCAGTTCATCCTTGGTTTTATTCCTGATGTTATCGATAGAGTGAAGTTCTTTGGCCAGTATTTTGGCCACTGTTTCGCCCACATAGCGAATTCCCAATGCAAACAGCACTTGTTCGAACGGGGCTTTTTTCGATTCTTCCAAACCATCCAGAATGCGTTGTGCTGATTTTTCCTGAAAACGTTCAAGTTGAAGCAGTTGCGCTTTTTCGAGACGGTATAGATCGGCAATCCCTTTGGCAAGTTCCTGGTTGTATAGCAGTTCGATTGTTTCCTGCCCCAGCCCGTCAATATCCATTGCTTTGCGACTGACAAAATGCTCCATTTTTCCTTTGATTTGGGGCGGACAACCAACTTCATTGGGGCAATAGTGGGCTGCTTCGCCCTCATTGCGTTCGAGCGGAGTACCGCACTCGGGGCATTTTTTTATAAACTGAACCGGCGCCGACATCGGGTGTCTTTTTTTGGGATCAACTCCAGTGATTTTTGGAATGATTTCGCCGCCTTTTTCCACAAAAACAGTGTCGTTCAGGTGAAGATCCAGTTTTTGAATGATATCTTCATTGTGCAGCGAAGCGCGTTTTACAATCGTACCTGCTATGGGTACCGGATCGAGGTTGGCAACTGGTGTAACCGCTCCGGTGCGGCCCACCTGGTAGGAAACCGAACGCAACACCGTGGAAGCGCTTTCGGCCTTAAATTTATAGGCAATGGCCCAGCGTGGCGATTTGGCCGTAAATCCCAGCTCTTCCTGCACGCGCCGTGAGTTTACTTTAATTACCACCCCGTCGGTGGCAACCGGATATTCAAAACGTTTCTGGTCCCATTTTTTGATGAAAGCAAAGACTTCGTAGAGATTTTGGCACAGTTCTGTGGCTTCCGAAACTTTGAAACCCCATTCACGGGCTTTCTGCAGCATTTCAAAATGACTGTCAACCGGCAGATTTTCGCCGGGGATATAATAAAAAAAGGCATCCAGTTTGCGCGACGCTACCACGGACGGATCCTGCATTTTCAACGTGCCGGCAGCGGCATTCCGCGGATTGGCAAACAGTGCTTCCCCGTTTTCTTGCCGTTTTTGGTTCAGTTCTTCAAATACTTTGAACGGCATGACTACCTCGCCCCTGATTTCAAAATTTTCGGGATAATTACTTCCACGCAATGTGAGCGGCACCGAACGAATAGTGCGGACATTGTTGGTTACATCGTCGCCTTTGGTGCCGTCGCCGCGGGTAACTGCCCTCACCAGTTTTCCTTTTTCGTAGAGCAGGCTTATTGACGACCCATCAAATTTCAGCTCGCAAACGTATTCAAAACCCTCATCCACCAGCTTTTTAATGCGTGTGTCGAAATCTTTCAACTCTTCTTCGGAATAGGCATTGGAAAGCGACAACATGGTGTAGCGGTGTTCTACCTGCTCAAATTCCTTGCTGATGTCGCTCCCAACACGCTTTGTAGGCGAATTGCGATCGTCAAATTCGGGGAACTCCTTTTCCAGTTTTTCCAGTTCACGCAGTTGCATGTCGAAATCGTAATCGCTGATTTCGGGCTGTGCCAGTACGTAATATTTGTAATTGTGATCTTCGAGTTCTTTTCGGAGTTGCAGTATTTTTTGATGAGCTTCTTCGCGGTTCATTCCTGAAAACTTATTTACTATTTGAATTTCAAAACGGTTAAAAATACGTAAGATTTTTGGTTTGCATTAAACATTTAATGGATGAATTTTTTATAAAGAGACAAGATGTTTAGACACAAGTAGCAAGACACAAGAAAAAATCTTGACACTTGAAACTATCACCGCCGCACAGACTGGCCCGGCATCTACAACTTTTTCATCGAAAACATGCTCCGCCTCGAAGAAAATTTTCTGATAGTGCGCGATGTGTTGAAAGAGGAAGTGGGATGAATTACTCCTCTAAAAAATACCTCAACTGGTCGAGCATTATCGGAACATCTTCGCTGTCGATGCCCTGATTTTTGAGGTGCGGTAAATCTTCCTCAAAAACTTCCAGAAATTCCTGTTCCGAGAATCCGGTTTTCGAAATTGATTTTTTATAATAATCGAGTGCTTCCATCCGTTTACCCAGGCTCCACTGCACGTGTCCCATATTCATGTAATCGTGCTTGCCGGGTGCATCGTCAATCACTTTCATGAAATATTTTTCGGCCTGTTCTTTTTTTCCTGAAAGAAAGCTGCACCACGCTATGGGGCGCCACACTTTTTTATTTCCCGGCGCCAGGTATTCTACTTTAAAATAGCATTTCAGCGCTTCCTCAAATTGCTCAAGCTCCAGATAACAATGACCAATATTCAGCTGATTATTCAGACTTTCGGGATCGAGTTTTTCGGCTGCCTGGTAATATTCCAGCGCCTTTGCCGGTTGTTTGAGGTTGCGGTAACACAGCGCAATTTTTTTGAGGTTCCACAATCGGTTCAGGTCATACAATTCTGCTTTCAGGTAAGCATCAAGCGCTTTTTCAAAGTCGCCCAGTTTTTGGTAACAATAAGCTATTTTCTGGTACAATTCGCCATCTTTCTTCTCTTCCAGCAGGTAATTGTATATTTCAGCGGCTTCTTCAAAATGGTTTTTCGCAAAGTAATATTCAGCAATGTTCCGTAAAACTTTGGGATCTTCTTTCAGAATATCGCCCAGTGTTAGTTTATTGTGAAAATCGAAGCGCCAGTTAAAAATATCTTCAAAATCGGCTTTGCGCGGATGGAGTTTGAAAAACCGGTACAAATCCTGAATATACTGGTTGGAGATAAATTCAGCCTTTCGACCTGGCGAGGTCAATTCCTCATCATTTTTGAGTTCTTCCAGCTGCCCCATTTCGGCTTCCATTCCTTTGGCCAGAAACTCACGGTTTTGCTCCGGCAGGTTTTGCATGCTGAAACAAAATGAATACTTATCGGAGTTACATAATATGGGAGCGCTGCTGATAACTTCCACAAACTTCCGGTTTGTTTCGTCATCAGTATCCACCACATTTGATATGGAAGGATTTTCGGTATAAAACGGCAAAAACCAGTTCCCGATTTCATTGAAAAAAGGGAATGATTTCAGCATGGAAAACGATCCCATAAACACATCAGCGCCTTCCATCTGCAATTCAGAAAACTCTTCCATTTTATCCATCAACCCGGGTGAATCCTTGAAAATCTCTTCCCACTCCGGGTTTTTATCTTCGCCCAGCCCCTCTTCCATTAAACTGTCGAGGTTAATTTTATCTTTGAAATTTGGGCTGATGCGGATCATTTCGGGAATAATTTCATCCCTGATTTTTTGCTGAATTTTTTCGGTTTCCTTGCTGCGGATAAACTGAACTATCACCAGCTCGAGGTTTCGTTTAAATTCCGGATTTTCATTCAGTATTTTTAATCGCCCGGTAATTTCAGTAAAATAGGGCAATCGCAAATCATATTTATAAAAGTTAATAAGAAGGCCAACCAGCGCCCGCTGATTTATTTCCGTTTCATCTACTTCGTAGGCATCGAAAAGCACAGTAAATTTTTGCGGATCGAAAAAACGCTGCAGGCTGAGCATCAGCGCGGTAACAATAAACGAGCGGTATTCAGCCGGAAGGAGCGGATTCTTCAAATATCCGATAAGAATTTCCTTATCCCCGTTTTCCAGTTCATTGGTAAACCAAACGTGGTAAAAAAGCCTGTATATTTTTTGCTGATGTTGTTCAGCGGTTTTGGGCTGCAATTTTTTTTCCGGTTCATTACCCACCAGCGATTTCAATTCGTCATCCACGTAAAAATCTTCTAGTCCGGAGACGTAGTTTTCCAAATCGCCTATAAACTGTTTGGCAAAAACCCTTTTCTTTTCATACTCTACCGAGGGTGAATACTTAAGCCGCAACTCCTCGTTTACTTTATCAGTCAGTTCAAAAACCGACACAATCAGTTTTCGGTATATCTTTTGGCGTTCCGGATCTTTGATGCCCTCAACCGTGTATTTGAGCATGTACCTGTACGTTTCTTCCAGGTTCCGGTACTCATCGTAGTATGTTCCCAGATTGTTTTCAGAAATAAGTTTCTCCAATTGTTTGAATGCCGGCTTCAGCTTTCGCTCAACCAGGTTATTGCAAATTTCTGTGTATGTTATTTTGATCTCTTTTTCTGTCATCGTTAACTGTTCTTATTCAAATGTAATTGAAAAATAAAAACGAACAAAAAGCAAACCAATGCAATTATTCTGCGGATGTGGCAGATTTGCTACCCTTTATGGCAGAAAAAATTGCAGAGAATTAGCCAACCAACGCGCAAAACAATAACCTTCCGGGGCATCCAAATTAAGTAATTTTTTCTACTGATTGATTTTTAGTTAATTGAAAATTCAATTTAATCTCTCATTTCTTCCACGATGAAACTTGCAAGTTTTTTCTTCCTATATGAATCATTTATAATGCTGAATACATCAAATTAAAAAGAATTTATCCGTAATTCAATTTCATTCACTCCCGGCTCCAAACGAACCGAACCAAATGATAAATTCACTGGTTCACCGTTTACACTTACAACAGCATTTTCAGGAAAATCCATAATAAACTCAGCAACCATATTTGCAGGTATTTCGATAATATATTTTGTAAACCGGTTATTTACCCGTTTGTATTCACCCGTAATTTCACCCCGAAGTGTGGGCATTTTAATGGAACTGTGATTTAATGTTCCCATTTGCGGATTTATGGTAACCATTTCAAATCCTGGGTTTTTGGGCTGAATTCCCCATAAATACCGCGGAATGATATTGGCAGGTGCAGCGCCCCAGGCATGGTTCCAGTCGGAGTTGGGTTTGTATTTCATGTCCCAGGCTTCCATGGAAATGGTGGAGCCCACTTTAATCATATTGTACCAGCTGCGGTCGTGGGTTGCGGTCATCAGTTCAAGCGCATAATCTGCAGCACCGGCATTGTAAACGGCCTCCATCAAATACTGGGCGCCATAAACACTGCAGGCCATTCCGCGCGATTTAATGTGGTTCAATACATTTGCTTTGTATTCTTCAGGCACCATTCCGAATGCCAGCGGAAACATGTTGGCATGCACCGAACCGTGGTCGGTT
>JBNJGR010000148.1:0-6823 GCA_051747885.1 Bacteroidota bacterium
ACCCGAAGGTTACGTGGAAGGCCCTGTAATGTTTATCCGAGACGGAAAATACTATTTTATGTGGTCGGAAGGTGGCTGGACCGGCCCAAACTACAGTGTGGCTTATGCCATTTCCGACAGCCCGTTTGGCCCGTTTGAGCGGCAGGGAACAGTTTTGCAGCAGGATCCGCAAGTGGCTACCGGTGCCGGTCATCATTCGGTGCTGAACATTCCGGGTACCGACGAGTATTATGCAGTTTATCACCGCCGCCCGCTTACTGAAACTTCACCGCATCACCGTGTTACCTGCATCGATAAAATGGAGTTTGATGAGGACGGGAAAATTTTACCCATAGAAATTACGAACAGAGGGGTAACAACTCAGGTTTTGAAATAAGCTAACTACCTGGTAACAAAGATCATTTTTTGTGTCAATTAAAAGTTGTAAATTAATTACCTTGAAAAAAGTTGATTAGTTTTGTTAATGCAGGATGAATCAAAACTGACCTGAATTGTGAATGAATACAACAACCCGGAATAATCAATTGATTTGGGAGAGTTTTAAAGCAGGCAATAAAGAAGCTTTTGCACAATTATACAATCAATATGTGCAGGTACTCTTCCGGTATGGAACCAAATTGTGTCCTTGCGATGATTTGGTGAAAGACGCTATTCAGGAGGTTTTTCTCGATTTATATCAAAAACGTCAAAAAAATACCACAAAACCACAAAACCTTAAATATTATCTGATTCTGGCACTGAAACGAAATCTGATTAAAAAACTTCAACGCAAAAGGAAAGCAGTTGATGGTGAAATCGATTTTGACTTGAAATTTGAACCTGAGTACAGCATTGAATCAATTATAATAGAAGAGGAGGAAGAAAAAGAGTTGCAGTTAAAAATAAACGAAGCGCTCCGGCAACTTCCGGCCAGGCAAAAAGAAGCACTCTACCTTCGGTTCAATGAATCACTCGATTATCCTGAAGTGGCCCAGCTGCTCGATGTTTCTGTTGAGTCGGCCAGGAAGCAGGTTTACAGGGCACTGAAAACCTTGCGTGAGGATAGTAAAGTAAATACTTTCGTTTTTATGACATTTATTCAAAAGTGAGAAGTTTTCAACCTTAATAGCCAGGATTAAATAAATGGTTGATTTATTTGGCTGAAATTCTGTGTGTTGTAATTTATTTCAAAAAAAACTAAAAAAACTGTCCATATTTTTAGGTTTAAAGTCCTTTTAAAATGTACTAAACCATTAAAATGGAAAATATCAGCAAATATCTTGAGGATAAAAAATTCATCGAGTGGGTGTTTAATCCTGATGAAACCCTGGATAACTGTTGGAGATCGTTTAAAATTGACAATCCCCACGAAAAAGAAAACATCATTCTGGCAAAGAATATCATTAACTCCCTGCGGACAAAAAATAAAGAGCTTTCAGAAAATGAAAAGATTCTTTTGTTTTCACAAATACTCAAACAGGTTGAAGATAATCAGCAATCGGCCAGAAAAGTCAGAATTTTTGGCACACTGCTAAAATATGCCGCAGTAGCTTTGGTTTTTTTTCTGATTGGCGCACTGCTTTTTTATAAGAAGGATAATTTTAGTCCTCAGTTTTATACCCAGCAGTTAGCTGAACCTGATGCCAGCGAAAACGCCCGGTTAATCAGGCCCGGAGCAGAAGATATTCAACTTGAAGAACAAAAATCTTTTATTGAATACCGAAACGACGGCAGTGTAATGGTGAATAATACTATTACAGGCTCCAACCAACATAACCCCAAGAAAACACCTGAAATGAACCAGTTGGTTATACCGTATGGAAAAACTTCTGAAATTATTTTGCCCGACGGAACAAAAGCATTTCTCAATGCAGGCAGCCGGTTGGTTTATCCCGATTTTTTTGTTGATAAAACCCGTGAGGTTTTTCTGGTAGGAGAAGCTTTTTTCGATGTTACCCACGATGAAAACAACCCATTCATTGTTCAAACCACCGATGTTCGTGTAAAAGTACTGGGGACTAGTTTTAATGTTTCGGCATACCCATCCGATCAAATAATAGAAACTGTTTTAACAACAGGAAAAGTAATGCTTGAGCAAAACAGTACCCGTTTGTTTGATGAAAGTATTGAATTGGTTCCGGGCCAGTTGGCAGCATTTGACAAAACCAAACGCGAAGCAAGCCTGAATATGGTTGACACGGAAAACTACACCCTTTGGAAAGACGGACTTCTCAAGTTTGAAAGCTCAGATTTAAGCCGGGTAATAAAAAAGCTCGAACGATTTTATAATATTCGGTTTAGCTATCAGGATCCGTTTTTGGGAGGAATTGAAATTTCAGGAAAACTGGATCTTAACGAAAACTGCGATGAAGTACTTGGTGTAATTGCTTCAGCTGCATCGGTTAAGATTTTAAAAACAGGAGAAGATTTTTATAAGATTAAAAAATAAAAACCGGAAGGTGTTGCAGCACCTTTCCGGCTTAATAGTGTTAAATTTTTGGTAATGTTAAACTTAACAATTCAAATTTATGAAAAAAAGACGAGAATTGGATTTTCCCGACAGGGAGAATCGAAAACTTAATTTAAGTTTTAAGAAAATGAAATTAACTCTGATTCTAACCTTGCTTGTGTTTGTCACCTTTGGGAACAGTTTTTCCCAGGTAAAACTTTCTGTAGAGTTTGAAAAAGCAACGATCCGGGAAGTGATTGAAACCATTGAAGATCAATCGGATTTCATCTTTTTGTATAAGGATGAAATATTCGATCAGGAAAAAAGGTACTCAATCGATTTTCATGAAGCTTCTTTCGAAGAAGTGTTAAATTCGGTATGCGATGCAGCCGGAGTAGATTATGAAATTCGTAATGAACGGCAAATTATCCTTAAGGAAAGGGAAAAGCTGAGAGGGTCTTCAGCATCGGCTTATCAGCAACGAGGCATAACCGGTTTGGTAACCGACTCCGACGGACAACCATTACCGGGAGTGACACTTGTTGTAGAAGGAACAACAATTGGAACTATAACTGATGGCGACGGCAGGTTTCAGCTCGAGATTCCGGAGGATGCCGAAACGCTGGTTTTTTCATTTGTCGGAATGGAAAGACAAGAAGTACCGATAGAAGGACGAACAACTTTCACCATTGTAATGGAAGAGGCCACAATTGGCATTGAAGAAGTTGTGGCAATTGGATATGGTACCCAGCAAAGACGCGAAGTGTCAGGGTCAATCAGCAATGTTTCCGAAGATGATTTTAACCAAGGTCTGACTCAGGATGCAGTAGATCTACTGAAAGGTAAAGTGGCCGGACTTTCAATTACAATGGGAAGCGGCGATGTAACAAGCGGTCAAACCATCAGGTTGCGTGGTACATCGTCGTTAACAGGCAGTAGTCAGCCTTTTATTGTGATTGACGGTGTGCCGGGCATGAGCTTGTCATCTGTAGCACCGCACGACATTGAGTCGATAAGCGTTTTAAAAGATGCTTCAGCAGCAGCTATTTATGGATCGCGGTCGGCCAGCGGGGTAATTCTTGTAACTACAAAAAGCGGCAAGTTCGACCAAACCATGGTGGAGTACGATGGCTATGTGGCTACAAGTACTGTAACAAATGTTCCCGATGTTTTAACAGCCGATGAATGGCGGAATTACGCTTCCGAAAATAATATTAATACCGAAGGGCTGGACCTTGGCGCAAATACCGATTGGTTTGATGAAATTATGCGCACCGGAATAAGTCAAAACCACAATATTTCGCTTTCAGGCGGTGGAAAAAACAGTAATTACCGTGCTTCAATTTCTTACCTCGATCAGCAGGGAGTGGTGAATGACAACCAGCTGGAACGTTATAATGCCCGGATAACCTTTAACCAAAAAGCATTGAACAACATGCTCGATATTACATTTACCGGCGCAATGACACAGCGAAATTATTCACCAACCGATACAAGAAATTTTGTGCTTGCCTACAATATGATACCTGTTGTTCCTGTAAAATTTGAAGATGGAACATGGTTCGATACACAGGAGTACGATCAGGGGAATCCGGTAAGAAATATCGAGTTCAACAAAAGAGACAACAAATACAGCTTGTATTTCGGAAATATTAATACCGAGCTTAAACTATTTGAAGGATTTACTGCCGGTATCAGGCTTCACAAGGAAAGATCGACAAATGATTACGGACTGTTTTATGACTCAGATACAGAAAGAGGCCGCAATGACCAGGGATATGCACAGCGTACTTTCTGGACTGCTGATAAAGAGTTACTTGAAACCACTCTGAATTATGAAAAGTCTTTTGACGACCACAAAATAACACTTTTAGGTGGTTACTCTTACGAGGATAATTATTACCAAAATGCAGGTGCACAAAACAGACAATTTGTTACTGATTTCTTTGGATATAATAATTTGCAGGCCGGTGAAAACCTTCGCCCTTCCGATGTGTGGTCTGGTAAAAATATGAACCGGCTGGTTTCATTTTTCGGAAGAGCAAGTTATAATTACCAAATGCGTTATATTTTAACACTTTCGCTCAGGCATGATGGTTCTTCTAAATTTGGTGCAAACCACAAGTGGGCTACTTTCCCCTCAGTTTCAGCAGCATGGCGGATTAATGAAGAGTCCTTTATGGCCGGTGCAACTTTCCTCGACGATTTAAAATTACGTGTGGGCTATGGTGTTTCGGGTAACCAGGATGGTATTGACCCGTATAAATCGCTTCAGCTTTATGGTACTGCCGGCCAGTATTACGACAACGGTAAATGGTATCGTGCCTATCAAATTAGTCAGAATGCCAATCCGGATTTGAAATGGGAAGAAACTTCGATGTTCAATATTGGGTTGGATTACAACTTTTGGAATAGCCGCATTAGTGGTACCATAGAGTATTACGACAAGCGGACAAAAGATTTGCTTTATACCTATCAGGTTCCTGTTCCTCCCTTCCTTTATCCGGACATGCTCGCCAATGTGGGGTCTATGTCAAATAAAGGAGTTGAATTTTTATTGAGCGGAGATATTATCAGGCAAAGGGATTTTCGCTGGAATGCCTCCCTGAATATGGCCCATAATAAAAATGAAATTACCAAACTGTCGAGCGAAGAATATACCACAAGTTCCATAAAAACAGGTTCTGCCTGGATTCGTGGAGGTTCTGATAATACAACTCATATTGTGGAAGAAGGACGTGAAGTTGGTACATTTTATGGTTGGTTAGCTTATGGCCTCGATGAAGACGGCATGTACATAATGGATGATATGATTGATGGTGAAGAAGGCCTGACCAACGACGACCGTACATATATCGGTTCTGCGCAGCCAAAACTTACCTACGGTTTTTCCAATATCATTTCTTATAAAAACTGGGAACTCAACTTTTTCTTCAGGGGAGTTTACGGAAACGATTTATTGAATTTCTCAAAAATGTCGTATGCTACAACCCAATGGCTGCCAGGGGCAAATGTTTTGCACGATGCGCTCACAATTGGTTTGGCCGATAATCCGAAATACAATAGTTTCTATATTGAAAAAGGTTCATTCCTGAGACTCGATAATGCCAGCCTGAGCTACAGTTTCGATGTTTCAGGGGTAAGCGAAATTCAAAAATTAAGGGTTTACGTCACCGGACAAAACCTGTTTACCATCACCAATTATACAGGTCTTGACCCTGAAGTTGAAATGGATGGACTCGATCCCGGCGTGGAAGGCCGTGAATATTACCCTAAATCGAGAACTATTTCATTAGGTGTAAATCTTAGTTTTTAATCATTTAATCTTAAAATTATGAAACGAACAAAAATATTTTCACTGATCTTCGTTCTTAGTTTATCCTTTATTTACCAGGGATGTACCAACCTCGAAGAAGAAGTTTACGACACGCTGCCGGTTGATGAATTTGGTCAAAATTCAGCTCAAATTAATTCACTTATAGCTCCAATATACCGGACTCTGAAAGGAGTATTTCCCTCTAATTATTTTTTGCTGAGTGAATGTTCATCCGATATGGCCATTACACCAACCCGCAGAGGTGGTGACTGGTGGGATGGAGGACAATTTAAAGAATTGCGCCTGCATACCTGGTCTCCTAATACCAGCCTGGTTACCGGCTCTTATAACTCGGCAATGGAAAGCATTTCGAGTTGTAATAAAATTTTTGCAATGATTGATGAAAATCAAAGCATTGAAAATAAAGAACAGATTCTTGCTGAAATCAGAGGAGTAAGGGCTTTTTGGTACTATCTTTTGCTCGATTACTACGGAAATGTGCCAATAGTAACAGATTTTAATGACACTTCCCTCCCGGCAACAAGTCCGAGAGCAGAAGTGTATCAGTTTGTTCTGGATGAATTGAATGCAATAAAAGATATTGTAAGGGACGATATTACCCCCGCCAGTTACGGGAAAATTACAAAAGGTGTAGTTTACACCTTGCTGGCCAAAATGTACCTGAATGCCGAAGTCTGGAATCCTGACGGTGGCTCCAAATGGCAGGAATGCGTTGATGCATGTAATGTAGTTATGGATTTAGATTATGTTATTGAACCAAATTTCAAAGCAAGTTTCGTGGTTCAGAATCAAAATTCCAAAGAGATAATTTTCCCAATAGTCTTCAGTACTGCCGATGGAGGAAACCACCTTCATATGCGTACTTTGCATTACCTCGATCCTATTCCGCTTAACCTGAATGTGGGAACCTGGAACGGTATCAGTGCTATGCCCGATTATGTGAAAGCGTATGATGAGGAAGACAAAAGAGTTGACTGGTCGTTTTTAACCGGACCGATGTACGATACTAATGGCGATATTTTAATCACTGCCCATGGCCGGGAACTTATCCACACTGT
>JBNJGR010000149.1:0-6801 GCA_051747885.1 Bacteroidota bacterium
GAATTTTTGGCATCCAGAAAAATTGATTCCCCATTTGATGCATTCCCGTTTTCATCCTTCTCTTCTTCCTGGTAAACCGATTCCCAGCTTCCCAAATCATTCCAGTCGAAATTTCCTTCTACCATATAAATATTCCGGGCGTGCTCCATTATGCCATAATCAATTGAAATGCTTTCAACTGCCCTGTAGATTTCATCCAGCGTTTGCGGGTAAGAAGGTTTGCCAATGCCAGCCTGGATTTTTCGTAAATCGCTGTACAAAGCGGGCGCAAACTCCCTTACGGCTTCCAAAAAAACCGATACTTTAAAGACAAACAATCCGCTGTTCCAGAAATAACCACCATCTTTCAGGTAAGTTTTTGCTTTTTCAAGTTCCGGTTTTTCCACAAAACGGTCAACTTTAAACTGCCTGATTTTTTCAGGCCCGGTAATGTCTTTGGCTGTTTTTACATATCCGTAGCCTGTTGCCGGAAAAGTTGGATTGATACCGATGGTAACAATTCCATCCTTTTCACTGGCTATTTTTGACGCGGCCAGCACCGTATCGCGAAACAATTTGTGGTCGTTCACCAGGTGATCAGAAGGCGAAACCACCATAATTCCCTCCGGATTTTCTTTTTCGGCATACATTGCTGCCAGGCCAATACAGGGCAACGTGTTTTTACCCACCGGCTCATAAATCAGGTTTTCGCGGGGAAGCTCCGGCGTTTGTTTTTCCAGTTCGGTGGCCTGGTTTTTATTGGAAACAATGTAAATATTATCGGTTTCGGTAAATGTTGAAAACCGTTTTATGGTTGACTCGAGCAGCGAACCTTCGCCAAACATATCGAGGTATTGTTTGGGTTTTGCCGTCCTGCTCCGGGGCCAGAACCTTGTTCCCGAGCCACCGGCCATAATAAGGCAATACAAATTTTCCATTTTTATGAATTTTAAAAGCAAATATGAATAATCCCTGTCAATGAAACAACACCTCACACAAAATCAAATGCCTGCAAAGCTTTGCATGCAGTAAATAATGTTGTAAAACATATTTAATAGATTATTCATCAACACCAGTCAGGCTTACTGGTCCAAGCAATCCGGCATCTTTGATTTCCCAGCCGGAAGCATCGAACGGTTCATATTCGATGTTCACAAAATTGATGTCGTGAAATTTTTTCCAGTCAACTCCCCTAATATCGAGGTCGCGAATGCGGTTGGCCGCCACATTGGTCACCTCAACTTCCAACAGGTTTTGGCCCTGTTTCAAATTGTTTACTTTCACATTATAAGATGGCCCCAAAAGTGTCCCTGCGTCTTCTCCGTTTAATTTAACTCTTGCACAGTCCTTTACTTTGCCAAGATTCAAAAAAGCAGAACTTTGATTTTTATCCCAGTCAAAATCTATAGAGTAGCGGGCGGTACCGGCAAATCTTTTTGTCTCGTTATCGCCCATTTCTGTCCACGAATGAAGTTGATCGGAAGCAATGTCTCCCGGATAAACCGGTCCGCCTTCCACAAAACTGATTTTCCACATTCCTTCAATTTCGCGGCTGTTTTGTTCCGGTTCAAAATATGTAAAAGAGGGCGCATATACTCTTTTATTCATGCAACGGATGAAAACAGATCTTTCCGGTTCCAATTGAATCCTGACAGAGTTGCTGTTGCTTTCTGCTGCCGATATTTCTCCGTTTTCAGGAAAGTAAAACAGGTACTGTTGTGCAGGCGACTGAAGTTCAACCCACTCATCGAGAGCTGCTGTATCACAGTTAAAAACCATGTACCAGTCTTCGTTTTTATTTTTCATTTTCAGAAAATGAAATCCTTTTTCAGCAAGCGATTGTTCGCCTGTAATTCCTGAGTTGTTCAATAAATCCACCACATTGCCTGCATTTTTACTGAAACCGGCTTTTGCTGCTTCCAGCTGCTGTTCTCTTTCTTCCAGGTTAAACATTCCCGGCACACTTTCCGGCAAAAATTCATCAAAATAAACCGTTCCACCCTCATCAATAAATTGCTTTAGTTGCCCCAGGGTTTCAAGCGGAATATACTTCGTTTGCGGAATCACAACTGCCTCATATTTAGAATTCCCTTCGGTTACAATTTCACCGTTTAACATTTGACAATTCATCAATTGTTTATCAGAAATATAATCGAATGAGTAACCTGCGCCCATTAAGGATTCCGACAATTCATTAATGGGATGTGATATAAACCAGCCGGCATCTTTGTTAACCCCAAGATGATTGAACAACCGTCCTTTTCCGGCTGCAACATCATAATAAGGCCAGTAAACCAGTACATCATTTTCGGCAGTGGACTTTTGCAGAACTGACTGACTGCGCCCGATGTATTTAAACAGTGTCGGCATTTCGCGCCACAACGGATTGCGGTTATTTACCTGCGTGGAAGCGTAAAACAGCCAGCCCGGCCATTCGGCATCAGCCGGTGAGTAACAGGTTCCGTGAAAAAACATGTGATTGATTCCGGCCAGAAAAAACCGGTTGGTGGCCCGCATCATATCAGCCGTTGTAACGGTCCAGTGCTCATCGAGCCAGGTGTAACTTTCCGAGGAGACCAGTTTTTGGCCGGTAACATGCGCTGCCGAGGAGGCAAATTTATTCACAAAAACATCGACGGTACCCGGTTCAACGGTACGAAAAATTTCAGTTTCGGGAATATCGCAGGCTGCGTACAAATCGAGAATATTCCCCGGTGAACCATGCGCCTGGTTGCGGTTCAGGCTTTGGTGACTGTTCGCCCACTCCGTCATCGGGTCAATAAATGATTCCAGCACGAGATCAGACAATGTTTCACGGTAATCCGACTTCACCCGTACAACAGTTTCTTCATCGTCACAATCGCCGGCCAGAACATGCAGGTATTCGGCCAGATCGTAACCTCTTCGCTTTTTGAACTCCTCAGTGAAATGGGTGGTAAAGTCGCCGGTGTATTCGAACGAATCGTGAAAAAAGCAGCGGATTAACCCTTCGTCAATTCGCAGACGTTCCCAGATTTCACTCAGGTACCAGTCGGTAATTTCTTCGTTGAACGTATCGATTGCCCAGCCTTTTCCTCCGTCGGAAGCGCGTTTGACCCTATCGCGGTTTTTCAGGCGTTCAGCAAAATATACTGTTCCGTTTCCCGGAGCCTTAAAATTTTCATCCGGATTAATGACAGTAGTTTCATTGTTTTCATCAACAAACGACGCAGCTGCAATTACAGGAACTTCAGGTTTTTCAGCAGTTTCACCTTTTCGGATTTGCTGCTTGTGCATGCGCAGCGACCACAGTCCTTTTTCTTCGGGAACAAACGGTCCGCCGCAACGCCAGCCGCTGCCCGGAGGCAAATCCACTCCCATGTTCAGGCTGTGCGCTTCTTCAATAGTGAATTGCAACATTTCAGAAAACTCCGGCGACAGGTATTCGATGAAACGATCTTCCTCGCCGCGAACACCGTAAATCGGTGTAATTTCCACACCACCGATTCCCATATCAGCCATCTCGTTTAGCTCCCGGCTGATATTTTCCTTATCAACCGCGTTCCCCATCCACCACCAGCGGGTCCAGGGTTTGGATTCAACAGTGGTTTCAGGCCATGTTAATTCTTCTTTCTGACTGGAACAGCCACTTAAAATCAAAACAAAAAAGAATAAAAAAAGGTATTTCAGCTTCATAAGTTGATAATTGTTAGAATGAATTTTAAACTTACAAAAATTCATAAAAAGTTTTAGGTGCATTCCCGAAAGGACATTTCAAAGATGACATAGTTCTAATAATACCTGCCAATCAGTGGATGTTCAACAATGGCTCTTCGCAAGGCCTGAAAATTGAGGCCACCGGAGCTTCGATAAAAAATTCTGCCACCGGGCTCCACAATTACCGTGTACGGGATTTGTCCGGGCCATTCCGGATCGAGATTTTCAATCAAGTCGTAACGGTTATCCGATTCAAAAATAAAATTCCCATCCAGCGCCGCATTTTTTTCTTGCAAAAATTCATGAACATTCTCGATTTTACCGAGCCTATCGGTGCTGATGGTGTACATCTCAAAGTCGCGCCCCATGTACATTCTGTAGGTATCCACCAAATCGTTAAACTCGGCAACACACGGTCCGCACCAGGTAGCCCAAACGTTTATCAGCCGGAGATTTTCGGAATCGTTCTTCATTAACTTCTTTAAGCTTTTCACCGACAGTTTTTCAAGCGGCACCTCTTTTTCGGCCCATTCACTGTCCAGTTTTTTGCGCCACTCATTCTTCCATTTCCATTTAACGGAGCACCCGAAAACCTTGGTCTGTTTAACCGGAACTTCCTTCCCGGCAAGAAGTGCATCGATGGCATTTCGCAAATCATGTTGTTTTGCCGTTCCAATTTTTTCCGAGTCATCAATCCTCCCCTGATACCTTAAAATGCGTTCATCGTCAAAAACAAAGGCGTGTGGTGTGGCCACCGGTCCGTAGGCAATGGAAGCTTCCTCCGATTCGCCGTCAAACAAAAACGGGAAATTATACTCTTTATCCCTTGCTCTCACTTTCATATCTTCAAACGAATCGCCTAAATCGGAATACCCCATTTCTTCAAGGCAAACCGCGGTGGGATCGTTCGGATTAATCATCACCACCTGAACTCCCTGGTCGGCATAATCGTTTTGAATCGCAATGATTCGGTCTTCATACGCCTGTGCAGTAGGACAATGCGGCGCACTGAAAATTATCACGAGAAGTTCAGCATCATTGAACGAATTGAGCGTATAGATTTGCCCGTCAATTCCTTTCAGATTAAAATCAATAGCTTCCTCTCCGGGCTTCAACGTTTCCGGCTCGGGATGCTCCTGTGCAAATGTAAAAACTGAAAAACTCAATAAAAATGCGAACAAAATTACCCGTTTATTCATTGTAATTATTTTAGCATTTAAAATTGTTAAATTAACAAAAAACAGAAATCAACAATCATTAAACGGTAAATTATTGCCATGCGATTAAAAAATTCGGGTCTTATTATTCTTTTATTATTGAGTATTGCTTTAAGTGCAAATGCCCGCTTTTGGCCGGCTGACACTACACAGGGCAGTTTTCAGGACACCACGGTGCTATCAGGTAGAATTGATGCAGTAACGGTAACTGCTTTCCGGACGCCCTACAATTTGAGAAACACGCCTGCCCCAATCAATTTAATTGTGCCCGAACTGCTCCAAACAGGCAGCGCACTTACCCCTGTTGAAGCCCTGAACCAGGTACCGGGTGTATTAATGCACCACGGCACCCTCTCAACCAACAGGTTGACCATAAGGGGAATTGGCTCACGAACACCATATAGCACAAATAAAATTAAAGCTTATTTTGGTGAAATTCCGCTTACCAGCGGCGATGGGGAGACGACACTGGAAGACCTCGAAAATTCGTCAATTCAGCGGGTGGAAATTATCAAAGGGCCTTCATCCAGCTTGTATGGCGCCGGGCTGGGCGGCACGCTGCTTTTTCATCCCAAAAGCCTGAAAAGCGATTTTGTGCAGCACCAAACAACAATTGCTTCGTTCAATACTTATAAAAATACGCTGGAGGCAGGAACTACAACCAACAAGCTCGATATTTACGCGCTGGGTTCCATTTTGAACAGTCAGGGATTCAGGGAGAACAACTCAACCAACAGGGGCAATTTTCTGCTGCATTCCAACTATTCTTTTTCTGAAAAAGTAAAATTAGGGGCTTTGCTGAAATTCACAAAAATGAAAGGCTATATTCCCAGTTCGCTCGATTATCCCACGTTTCAAAATCATCCTGAAAAAGCAGCTGCCAACTGGAAAGGTATTGAAGGTTACGAGGCTTATACCAAAGGGCAGGCGGGAATTTCACTGACTGTTTTGCCCGCAAAGCTAAGTAAAATATCGCTGGCCGCTTTCGGGAGTTTCCGCGATGCCGATGAGCCGCGCCCGTTCAATCTGCTGAAAGAAAATTCAAATTACATGGGGTTGCGGGGCTATTACCAGAAAACATTGAATACTGACGTGGCCAAAACCAATTTTACATCGGGTATCGAACTGTTTCGTGAAAAATACAACTGGTCCACCTGGTCGAACGAAAACCCTGAAAATGCCCTTTCCGACAATAAAGAAAAGAGAGCTTACGAAAACTTTTTTGCTCAACTGGAGATGAATTTTAACGACAGGCTTTTCCTCTCGGCAGGAGCCAACGGCAACCTCACGCGTTTCGATTACACTGATAATTACCCGGATGATGGCGACCAATCAGGCGAACGCTCCTACAAACCCGTATTTTCGCCACGTATTGGCGCTAATTACAAAGTGTCCAACACGTTTTCAGTTTTTGGAAATGCGAGCCATGGATTTTCCACCCCCTCGTTTGAAGAAACCTTGTTGCCCGAAGGACAAATCAATCCTGACATTAAACCGGAAAGCGGCTGGAACCTGGAGGCGGGTGTACGGGCAAACTGGAACAACCGGTTGCAGGCCACGGTTAGCTATTACCGTATTTACATTAAAAATCTGCTGGTGGCCCGCCGTACCGGCCAAGATGCTTATGTTGGCGTGAATGCAGGCAGGTCGCTTCACCCCGGCCTGGAAGCAGAGTTGCGCTGGGAATTGTTAAATCCGGTATCCTACCCTTCGCTCGTTTTGAGCGGAAATGCAACCGTTGCCAGGTATCATTTTCAGGATTTTGTGGACGACGAAAATGATTACTCGGGAAACCTGCTGCCCGGAACTACACGCAATACCTGGCTGGTGGCTGCAAACTTCCGGCCCGTGGAAAATATTCATCTGAAAGCCTGGCACCGCTACACCGGGAAAATGCCGGTGGATGATG
>JBNJGR010000150.1:0-6786 GCA_051747885.1 Bacteroidota bacterium
CTTGGTGTGCCATGAATAATCGCCGTCATCGCGCCGCGATTGTGTGCCTGCCAGCGAAACAGTTTCCAGCATTTTGTCGTCTGACTTAAGTAAAACCTCAGGCGTGGCACCCATCCACAAACCTGCTTTCGTTTTACCTGCCCGTGCCGACGGCAGATTCACAAGGTAAACAAATGCATTGGGTGTTTGCCCGAAAAGCTGAAGATACAACCCTCCAATCGATTCCGACTTTCGCTGAAAAGGAATCAACCGTGAAACAATCACTTTTGCCAGTTTGGTCTCTTTTATTTTGCTGATGGTGGTTTCAATGTCTTTTAAATATTCTTTTTTTGAAATTATATATGGCGGTTCCGGATGCACTTCTTCCACTTCTTCTGGTTGAAGGGCTTTGCAATCAATTTTAAGAATTTCGTCGATTCCTTTTTTGTGAATACCCGGTTTTAAAAGTACGAGCGGTGCATTCTCGCTGATGTTGTACGGCGCAAAAACAAAACCTTCCTGCCCGTTCAGTTTGCCCAGCTGGTCGGGTTGAATCAGTCCTTCCTGCGGGGCTACCAATATTTCGGGGGTGTTGCTTTCCGGCATTGACCACAAGGCAAACGGGCAGTTTTTCGCAAGCAGGTTATCGATAAAAAGGGCAAAATCTTTTCTATTTGTCATTCTTCTTTACAATCAAGTTGGTAACGCGGACGGTTGAAATCAGCCGGCCTTCCTCATTTTTTACATCAACATTCCAAAGGTGGGTCTTGTTTCCGCGGTGAATGATTTTTGCCGTGGCAATTGCTTTTCCCTTTTTTAAAACACCGGTGTGATTTCCCGAAACCTGCGTGCCGAGCGCATCGAATTCATTTAAATCGATGATTAACATACTACCGAGTCCGGCCAGCGTTTCGGCCAAGGCCAGGTTGGCGCCGCCATGCAGAATCCCGTCGGGGCGGCTGTTTTTTTCAGACAATGTGAAGTATCCTTCCACCCGGCCGTCGCCGATTTTGGTGACTTCGATTCCCAGGTTACCAATGAGGCTTTTCTGCATCGCTTTATTGATGAGATCGATGGGGGTATTAAAATTCAGCAAAGTTAAATCCATAATGAATCCTTGAAAAAATGAATTCAAAATTAAGATTTCCTTTTTACTGCGCCAAAGTAAATCGGAAACTCACGCCAATATTTGTATTCGATGTGGGGAACGAGAGTGAAGTAAACGGATTGTTCATCACTTTATCGAAGAATACCCGCAGCTGGAAGCGGTCGCTGAGCATGTAGTCGGCAGTGGTTTTTATGGTAAAAGCACTTTGTCCGGCGGTAATCTGGTCGTCGTCTTCCACAATTTTACGCAGCACGGTTTTATTTTTCCGGTAGGAAAGGTCGGCTCGCAGATTCAAATCGTTGGAATAGGCTTGTTGCGAATTTTTGGTTTTTATAATCAGATCCATCTGGGTAAACCGGTAGCCAATTCCCATGGTGTATTCATTGCTGAGCACTTCGGTTAACTGGTTATTGGCAAAAGACAACGTGAGGTTTCTGGAGCGTTTTATTTCGGCACGGGTAGTCAGGTCGCCGTGCCACATAATATCCATGTTAATCAGCGGGCTGAAAGTTTCTGTAATGCTCACCGAATTGAAATCGTAGGGAGCAATAAAGTTGTCGGCAATGTCGCGTATGTAACTGAACCCGTCGCCCTGTTCTTCGTAATTGAGGTTTGTGATGAATGAACCCACATTGTAGCTTGAGCGGTAGGAATGCGTAAAATTGAGCGAACGCATTATCCGGTTGAGGCCCGGAATCTGGGAAACCATCCCCTCGTAACGTACACGCCAGTTGGGGCGGATAAATTTAATGGATGGGAAAAGACCCAGCGAGACATCGTGAGGATCTTTGCTTTGGTAAGCCGCCAAAAATGCCGGAACCATTACTTCCACAGAGTTGGGGCCGTAGCCGTCGGGGAACCCGGTTTCCGGGTTAACGGCTGAGGGATCGTAACCGAAACCGTTATCGGGGTCTCGTTGAGCTGCCAGGCGGCGGGCAATAATTTGCCGGTAATCTTTAAATTTTTCAAAAGTTTCGGATTTGTGCACTTCTCCTTTGCCCATGGCAAAAAAGGCAGTTCCCCAGGTGAGGGTTGACATGCTGAAATTCCCTTTTTCAGTAAAACTATTCGCGTTAAAGTCGCCTGTTTCCGGGTTATAGTTGTAAAACTCGCTAATATTTTTTGAAAAGGAGCGGTCGGCAGTTACATCAATGCGGAGATCGGGCAGAGGTTCAATAGTAGCCCTGATGCTAAAACGTTCGTTTTTGGTAAAGACGTAAGGCATGTTTAGTGTCGAATCAGTAGTTATCCAGCCGTTGGTTGCGGCACGGCGGGCGAAGTCGTAATCCTGCCAGCCCAATAGGAAGGGTGTTCCGGGAGCAAAGCTGGTATTCATCCGCTGGTTGAAAAGGTCGCGGTCGGGAGTATAAGTTCCGGCGCCGAAAACGCTGGGTTCGGGCAAATAACCGGGTAATACCGTGCCGCCGTTTATACTGTAGTTCACCGAAATGGTTCGTACACCAATCAACATGCGTGTGGTTAAGTCGAGTACGTCTTTTAAGAATGTCTGGTCACCGGGCTTTCCGGTAACTTTAATCTGTGCCTGATCGGCATTGGCAAGGGGAGTGAATTCGATGGTATTTGCATCGACAATATTGGTTCTTCCACGAATAACTTCACCATCGACACCGGTGGCAACTACGTTCACTTTTTTGGTATTCAGGTTATGTGTTACCGTTTCTGTTTCGTCTTCAGAAAGTTTTACATTACTTGAATAAGTTTGTTCCTGTTCCTGTTGAGGTTGAGATTGGGGTTGTTGCTGCTGTCCGGATTGAGTCCGGCCACCGCCGCTGCGCCGGTTTAAACTGGAACGTCCCCTGCCGGTTCTTCTGAATTTCCGGTCCAGTTCCTGGAAATAGGGTACTTTATTGTACAAACTCTGCAGGTTGGCATTTCCGGTTAACTGAATGTTCCGCGAGTTTTGAATGCGGTTTCCCAGGGTTATGGTGTCAGCGGTTATGGGACCTGCCTGCCAGTCGTAAGTTCCCTGATAACGGACTGAGGATGAAAGAAAATTCAGGAATTGAATTTGGTTGATTGGCAACCGGTAGGTAACATTCACATTGTGGTTGTAAAGTGTTGGCCTCCCCAAATTCCATAAGTTGGTCATGATGGAATCCTTAATCATGTCATAATTATCCATATCGCGGTTAATTCTGCCTTCAGGCTCATCGATGCGTGAAGTGCTTCTCGACGAAAAATCAAGTTTCAGCGAGCGGGTAACATCGTAGCGTAAATCGAAAAAGCGGTTCCATAAAAAGTCTTTTTCGTAGGTGGATGGGAGGATGAATTCCGGGTTAGTAACATTTCGCGACTTAATTTCGTGATAGCGCCGCGACAGGTCGGTTCGGAAAGAAATTTGGGTTGGCAACGGATAAAAATTGAAATCACCCAGCAGTTTGAGCGGTCCTTTCTGCAGCAGCCCAATATTATTGAAAGGCTGAACGATTTCCGGGCGGCTGCTGTAGTTGTAGGAGAACATTCCCCGATAGGTTTTATCCAGGTTGTATTCGGTATCAATGTTTCTTCTGAAAATTTCGTTGTAAGAGTACGACAATGCAAAGTTCTCCGGATCCCAGAGGCGGACTTTTGTTTGTTCACGCTGGGGTTCCACTTTCACATTGGTGAAATTAAGGCTTTTGCGGGTTACCAGGTCCTGCGACATATTTTTGATTGAATCCCTGACATTATCGTTTTCGGCATGTTCCAGTGATTTGTCGAGTTCAATATCGGGTTCAAGCGGGTTGTATTTTGGGTTTCTGGCACTGCGCGAATAGCCATAATACATGGGCAGGCGTACTCCTGCCTTTTCGGGAAAGAATTTACCTAAATCAACTGATGAAGCTACATCAATTTCATTTAAGTCATCCAACTGCCGGTTGTTTACATTCTGGCTTATACTTCCAAATCCGGCAGACCGTGTTCGGCCTGCCACGGTAACACTACCCAAATCGGCCAGGCGTGTTGTAACCCGTGCGTTGGCAGCCCAGCCTCCTTCTTCGTCAAAATCAGAAAGCCGCATTTCGTTTACCCATACTTCCACTGCTTTTGGGCCGGTGTTAAGCTGGCCTTTTTTGTTTCGGATTCCCATCATTACCACCTGCACATTTCCGAGGTTGGGGCTTCCTTTAATTTTTACCCTGTTTTTATTTTTATTCCATCCCTGGTGAATGGTTTCGTAAATATCCTGCATTCCAAAAGTAGAGCCTGCCCTTCTCATTTCGGCATTCCGTTCGAGTTTTGCATTGGTGAATAATTCGAGAGGGATATCCAGTCTGTTTTCATCGGGCCATACAGCATACCTGTCGCTCTCAATATCATCGTTATACCTTCCGGGCGGAGTAAGTTTCAGCGGAACTTCGTATTCGTAGTAGTTGAAGTTGTAATCGGAACCAATCCGGATAAAAAAGTGGAGTTCATCGTCGTTTAACGGGTATTCTTCCTGTTCTTCGGCATGTACTTCCAGTTTTAGTCGTTTGTACCTTCTGAAATCCATGTACATTGATTTGTAAGCGGCCCGGGCATCGCCCTGTTCGAGGTCGGTTACTTTCAATACCATCGACTGCTCGTTGAGCTGACGAAGCTGCGGGTTGGCAGGGTCGATTACACGGTCGATTCCCGGAGGCAGGATGTAGTTAACCGGTTCCCTGTTCCCGTTTTCTTCAATGTTAACAGCCGAAACATCGAATTGGGCGTTGGGAGAAAAAACATCAGGCTCCCCGATTTCGCGAGTGTACCTGCGCCAGTCGGATCGAACAAGGTCGAGGGTTGCAAACCGCATAACCACGGGTTGTTCGAATCCGCGCATAAACATACGTAAAAAGCGAATAGACTTAAAATCGCGGATATTGCCTACTACTTTGTCGGGATCGCGTACCGGAATTTTAAACTGGTACCATTTTACTTCGCCAACCTGGCCGTTTTTCAGCTCCACACGGCTTTCCTTTATGTCGGTAATAAAGTTTTCGCCTAGCTGCATGTCTTCTTTACGGATACTTACTTTGTATTGGTAGTAGCGCTCGTTTTCATTTAGTGTATTGTCACCGTTTATGTCTTCAATATCAGGGAGCGATGAAGCTGCTGTTGGGTATGATTCCGGTGACATTTCGGTGGTTGGTGAATTTCCATCAGGGCCGTTGAAGTTTTTATAACGTTCTAATATGCTCAGTTCCCTGTCGTCGTAATCCGATCCGCGGTAATAATGGAAATCGTCACCTGACGGGTCATTCAAAATTTCTTCATAAACATCATCGTACACCAGGTCGCTGAGTTGGCTGAGGTAATTCTCGAAAAAAAGTTGTTCATCTTCATTACTCAGGCCATCAAATCCAATATCCTGGAATCTGCGCGCTTCCGGTTCGTTATCAAATGCGTTAACGAGTGATTGCAGGGTTGAAACCCGTCCCCAGACAGTTGTATCCACATTGGTTAAAAGTTCTGATGTTGGCAGGCCCTGTTCAAAAGATTTTCGTGAGTCTTTCAGTATATCTTCAGAAATATCGCCCAGGTTGAAATAGAGTTCACCCCCCTGATGCATTCCTGCAGTGTCGTTTACAAAGGGATCCATCACCCAGAATTCAATAAACTCGATGTTGGAATTTTCGAAATCGCTGGTTTGAATTTCGCGCATAATACCTCCCCACCGCGATTCCGGGTCTTGTAACGTACCGTCCGGGTTTATCCCACTCGAATAATCTGTTGGACGAGTATCGTAGTTATAAGGCCCGCGTTCGTTGGGATAATAAGCTAAATCCAATACTGGAATATTTGTCGGCTGGCCAACGGGCGACTCCTTTGCCGGGAAAATTTCTTTTTCAAATACCTCGCGAACCAGGTGGTTCGATTGCATCTCCTTGTCGTTTCTGATATGGTCGGGTGTAAGGCTGTTGTTCCGCAGGAATAAAGGATCGATGATGTACCAGGCCAGTTTGGCGCGGTTGAATCCGTATTCGAGCGAATTGGTAAGGTTCCCTTCGGGGAACATGTCCGGCTGGTACAGCGGTGTACTTGCCATCACCCACGCTTGTCTCGCTTTCAGGTCGATGGTTGTTTTTGTACCTTCAAAATCGTCGATATAGGCATTACCGCTCTTTTCAATTACACTTGAATGGCCCGGGATTAACTGTGCAATTTCGGCCTCTACATCTATTGACGAAGGGGTGTTGGTACTGTAAAACGGGAGTGCATCCACAGCCTTAGTCAGTAACATACTTTCGGTTGACCAGCGGCCATCTACCCCCAGCATCAGGTTGGATATCGGGTCTTCGCCATAGTCCACTTTTTGGGTAAGCGGGCGTTCCTGCATGTACAGGGCGGTGGCGCCAATGTTAAAATTATCGGAAAAAGCATAATTGGCATGTGCCCCAAGCAGGGTTTTGCGCTGCATGGTAAAAAGGTCTTCACTTTCGGTAGAAACCTGAATGGGAGTTCCTGCTTCAAGCAGCGCTTCGTTAATAATTTTTACCTGGCCAAGTGTATAATCAACAGTGTAATCAACATTCTCCACCAGTTCGCGCCCTCCTGCAGTAACTTTTACCGAGCCCTGGGTGAGGTTGAGTGTTCCCAGCGGAATATCGGATCCCGAAGCGCCTTTGTAGCTTCCCGTTATCCGGAATTTATTGTGTTCAGCATCCTGCTCGGCAATCACTCTTGTTGAATCGTAGAGCGAAGTGAATGCATATTCTTCAATTAGTGCAGGG
>JBNJGR010000151.1:0-1655 GCA_051747885.1 Bacteroidota bacterium
CGAAAACTAATCAGAGGCAAACTCAAACAAATTACGAAACATAATAAATAGTTCTCCCTATTTTGTAGTTTTTTAAATTTAATTTGGAATTTGATTTTATTTTAAAAAATCATAAGTTAAATTTGTTTTCAAAGACAAAACTTTATACCAATAAAAAATTACTTAGTTATGAACGAACAACTTGAACAACAACCGCAATCGGCCCAACAGGTTCCTCCACCCAATTATCTGGTTTGGGCAATTCTCACCACTATTTTATGCTGTCTCCCGTTTGGGATTGTTTCCATTGTTTATGCCGCACAGGTAAATTCAAAATGGACAGCAGGCGATTACGAAGGCGCCAAACTGTCGAGTAAAAACGCAAAAATATGGGCCTGGGTTGCCTTTGCCGTGGGAATTGCAGGTGCTCTCATCTGGTTCATTTTAATGGCATTAGGCGTAGTTGCCGGTCTGGGCATGGAAGCTTTCGACACTTTTAATGCTTAATTTGGCAATGAAAAAAAAATTTCGGACAGGACTGCTGGTGGGAATAATTGCACTGGCAGTCCTTTTTTTTCTGCTCGATCCGTCGAAAAATCAACTTTTCCCCCGCTGCGCTTTTAATGCATTAACCGGTTATTATTGCCCTGGATGCGGCTCCCAGCGGGCCATTCACAGCTTGCTGCACCTGAACATAGCAGGAGTCGTTGGAAATAATTTTCTGTTTTTACCGGCAGTGCTGGCCATTATTTACCACTACATTCACCCCTTTTTAAACAAGAAATTCAACTGGCGCCTTCCCAATATTTTCTACATGAAAAATACTCCCTGGGTCATTTTTGGCATTATCCTGCTTTTTTGGTTGTTGCGAAACCTTCCGGTTTATCCGTTTTCGGTGCTGGCTCCGGGGTAACATTTTCACTATAAAAATCCGGGTTATGGTATAAATTTTGAAGTTTCATTTTAAAAAAAGTCATGAAACCAATTTTTATCCTAATCGCTTCAATTACCATTTTATCAGCCTGTTCAAACACCAACAGAATAATAACCATCGACGACGATTTTAAAAATGAAAAAAGCATCCGGCTCATTCAGAAACTGGAAAGTTTTTCAGATGAAAAGCGCGGACGCCTTTTGGGGCCGGATTACATTGTAACTTTAAAAACACTTTACATAAAACCCCAAAATCAGGAAGGAAAAGTAACAGCAGAACTCACCCTGAAAACAGAAGCAAGGCCTGAGGAACTCGACTCTCTGATTTTTATTGAAGCCGACGGAGAAAAATTTCAATTTATCTCCAGGGAATATGCATCCCGACATTTTGTGAAAAGCTCTGTTTCCACCAGCACAACCACTTCGGTTGAAAAGAAGGAAAATGAAAAAAAAGATGACAACACTGAAAAATCATCAACCACCACAGAAACCACTACAACCGACAACCCCTTACAAATAATGAAACGCACCATTGAAATCCCCCGCGATTTATGGAAACAATTTAGCCAGGCAGAACAGATAATATTTCGTTTTTACATTGAAAATGAGGGCGTAACGGCACGCTTCACCTCACGTGACCGCAAAAAATTCACCGAACTGTTTCAATCAATTCTACTATTTGAAAAATTGCAAGGCAACTCATAAAACATTGCTGCAATTTACTTTTCATTCCCGTTTTTCAT
>JBNJGR010000151.1:1755-6716 GCA_051747885.1 Bacteroidota bacterium
ACCCAAATGAAAAAATACTGGTAGCCAATCATTTCCTGAATCCAGCCGCTAATCATTCCCGGAAGCATCATGCCCAGTGCCATAAAACCAGTACAAAGTGCATAGTGGGCAGTTTTATGCTCGCCGTCGGCAACATAAATCATGTAAAGCATAAATGCGGTAAATCCAAAACCGTATCCAAACTGTTCGATGACGACTGAACCGGTGACAATCCAAAGACTTTGCGGCTGTACAAAAGCCAGCAATACAAACATCAGGTTGGGCAGATTCATGGCAAAAACCATGGGGAGCATCCAGTACTTCAATCCTTTTCGCGAAACCACAATTCCGCCGATAATACCGCCAAGTGTAAGAGCAATCATTCCGGCTGTTCCGTAAACAAATCCAATATTACTGGTTGAAAGTCCCAGTCCACCCACTTCCGGGTCGTCTAGCAAAAACGGTGTGGCCAGCTTCACCAGTTGCGCTTCGCCCAGTCTGAAAATCAGGATAAAAACGATGGAAAGCATAATGCCGTCTTTTTTGAAAAAAGTTACAAACGTCTCCACAAAATCGGCCATTACCTGTTTTACTGACTTCGATTCGCGTTTTACATCGTCAACCGGGCGGGGAAGTATAAACAGGTGCCAGATGAAAAATGCCAGAAACAGGGCCGCAAAAACGAAAAAGGTAATGCTCCACGCCCACTGGTTATCGTCGCCGGCGATTTTTTCCATTTCCCCGGCCAGAATAACCAACGGCCCCTGCCCTGCCAGCATGGCAAAACGGTAAAAAGTATTGCGGATTCCTACAAAAAACGCCTGGTCGTGTTTCGAGAGACCCAGCATGTAAAACCCGTCGGCAGCAATATCGTGCGTAGCCGAACTAAACGCCATCAGCCAGAAAAAGGCAATGGTGTATTGGAAAAACTTACTTGCCGGCAAAGTGAAGGCAATTCCGGCCAGCGCGGCGCCAATCACCAGTTGCATCACCACAATCCAGTACCGTTTGGTTTTCAGAATGTCCACAATCGGGCTCCACAACGGTTTTATCACCCACGGCAGATAAAGCCAACTGGTGTATAATGCAATTTCGGTATTGGAAATATCGAGCCGCTTGTACATGATAACCGAAACGGTCATTACAAAAACGTAGGGAAGCCCTTCGGCAAAATAGAGTGTGGGAATCCATGCCCACGGATTACGGGTTGCTGGTTTCGACATAATTACGGATTTAACGATTTAAACTGGTATCCTTTGGAAGAAAAGTGACGGATGACATCCTCCAGGATCCTGTAAAATTTATCGGTACGTTCGGGCGCTGTTCCGGGATGAATAAGCAAAATGGCACCGTTCAGCCCATTGGGTTGTTCCTGCTCAAACTGCAGCAGGTTGGTATATATTTTTACCGATGATTTGTAGTTTTCCATTTCCGGTGTGGTGTAGTCGGCGTTGGTTCCGGTGGCGGGTGTAAAATTCACTAGATCAAGTCCCAGTTGGCGACTCCAGTCCAGAATTTGCCGGTTGTACCATTCGTAAGGCGGCATAAACCAGCGTGCTTCTGATGGTTTTATTCCGAATTTCTCCAGTTCAGCAAAATTGTTTTTCAAATCGGTTTCAAATTCTTTAAAAGAAATCAGGGTGGAATCCCGGTTTTCCCAGTCGCAGTAAAGCAAGTGGTCGTCGGAATGGGCTCCAACATAATGCTCCTGTTCCACAATTTTTTCGGTGATATTTTTGAAATCGGGATTACGCAAAAAATTTCCCGTAAAAAAGAAGGAGCCTTTGACGTTGCGCTTTTCCAGAACTTCTAAAACGTGCTCACCACCCTCAAATCGGGTATCTGCAGTGAATGCGAGGTAAACATTTTTTTCATTTGGATTGAACCGGATAACAGCGCCCTGTTCGTCATTTATTTTTTCATTTTGCTGAGCCATTTTCCGCCCGTCATTTTCCAGCGATGCGAGGTAAAAACTGAGACTGGCAGTACCGTCCATGGTAGGTTCGTTGGTGGCGTAATCGCCGATATCGTCGTGGTAAACGGCTTTGCCCTTGTTGAAAGCTGCGTATTCATCGGGGTTTTGCAAGGCAATTCCAATCTGGTTTTTATGCCGCACTGCATCAATCGGGCCGTCAACCAGGCCGCCCGGAGTGGTTCCTCCAAGCAAAACAGTGTAAGATGAATGCGGCAACATGGGCGAATCTTCAACTCCCGGGAGTCCGCAAATCATGGCAGTTCCCCACGGATTGCACCCAAACAGCCAGTCGCACAGTGCTGCTTCCATTTCGGTAAATTTCAGACTCCCGGTCTGTTCCCGGTAAAGCCTTGCCTGTGTAATGGCCGCAGCAACTAAATTGTTTGAACACCACAAAAACGGCAAACCATTAAAAAACGGGTCGTTTTTGCCCCGATCAGCCAACAATTGCAATCCCTTCTCATAAAAACCGACAAATTCTTCTTTTTCATTCTGCATCATAAAATAGTGTCCGAGATTCACAAACGGGTATGATTCGTAATGTCCTGCGGTGTCATTTTTAATCCACGGACTCACAGGTTCCCGGGTTCCCCAAAATTTGGCTTCTTGCAAATATTCATTTTTGTTTGTGAGTTGAAAAAGTTGAACAGCTCCCAACTGCAAATCATCGGCAAAGTTTTTTTCTTCGTAATAATACGGCGACACATTGCAGGCGGTTTGGGTATAACCGGTGTCGGAAAGCGCAAACTCAAAGGCATCCAATGCTTTTTGTTTCATCTTTTTGGCCAGTTCAGGATCAGATTCGCTGAAAAGTTGGGCAGCCAGTGCAAATCCCGAAGCAAACTTTCCGGCGATTGAGGAAACTCCAGTACTGGTGTTTTTGAATTCGGCCAGTCCTTGTGGTTTTCCGGTTACAAAATAAACCGGCCGATAACTGTCGCCTAAACCGTAATCTGCCGGGTCGTTGGTGGGCAGCCGAAAACCAATGTGGTCGCGGTCGTCGGCAATCTGGTTGTACATTTCCTCCGGCGCGGGGTTCATTTTCAGCATCCATTGCAAGCCCCATTTTATTTCGTCCAGAATATCTGGAATTCCGTTTTCGCCTTCATGGCCGCTGGCATCGTAAAAATCGCCCCAGATTTCAGGATAATTTTTGTAGGCAAACATCATCTGAAAAATCGTATTGATGGAAGTAGTAGAATATTGTAAATAGTCGGTGGCATCGTGCCAGCCGCCGGTAACATCGATAAACTCACCCGAGCGGGTGGGATGGTCAACAATAATGCCATCATGCAGGTGGCAGGAATCTTTCAGAAAAGGATTGTAACCACACCGCTGCTGTCGCAAATAATTTAGCAAAAAATCAGCCGTTCCTTCGTAAACGTCTGCATTTATTCTGAAATAAGGAGAACGGGTTTCACCCACTTCCAGGTAGAATCCTCCTTCAGATTGAAATTCAGAAAAATTGAGCCGGAAAGCGGTTTCCATGCCCCATCCTTCAGCAGATTTTGATTCCGTTTTCCCTTTAAAAACCACTTTGTCGGTAATAGCATCATGCAGCGAAAAATTTTCTGTTTTGATTTCTTCCGACGATAAAAACACAGCCACCTTTACCGACTGCGGCAAGTACCCCAACTGGTTGATGCGGATGACTTCAACCGCATTCACAAAACTGTCTGAAAAAATCAGCAATAAAAGCAAAAACAGCAGGTAAAATTTTAGCTTCATCGGTTTTTAGTTTAGAATTTCTTTGACGTTGTCAGGAGCTTCGCACGCTGACAAGCCTGCAACCTGTCAACGTCTTTAGACTTGACAGCGTTAACTGAACGAAATTGAATCAAATCCCCAATTTTCATGTTTTTATAATTGGTTATTTTTAAAGGTAAAACATGGAACTCGTCAATTGGATAAATCTATTGGAAATGAAGATTCTGCTCATGACTCGTTTCATGGTCAATAATTTTTATTCAAAACCGCATCTTTAAAATAATGCTTCAAAATTTCTTTGTACGAATATCCTTTTTCGCCCATCACGGCAGCACCAATCTGGCAAAGTCCAACGCCATGCCCCCAACCGGCGCCGGTTAACACAAACTTTTGCGGAATTCCGTTTTTCTCATCGAGATGATCAATCACAAAAGCTGAACTGTACAAATGCGATTCCGAAAGCCATTTGCGGATTTCCAGCTCTTTCCCCACGGTAAGTATTTTTTTTGTGCCGTGAATTTTCAGTTTTATCAAACGTGAGGAGTGCCCGCGTTTTACAGGTTCCAGTTTTTTGATTTCTCCAAAATCGATGCCCGAACGGTTTTTAATCAATTCTGACAATTCCTTTTGCGAATATTCCACTTTCCAGCGGTAAAAATCGGTGGTTTTCTGGTCGAAATCGGGCAGCACCTGGCTCAGAATTTTCTGGTCGATGGTGTTGCAAAACGCGTGTGGTTTGTTGCGAATCCACAAATCGGCCTCATCTTCCTGTCGAAGATCAACACAGGTGGTATCGCCAAACTCCGAATCCACTACTTTGGTGAGGTAACGATGCCGTACCGGTTCCCAAACGTTTTCAAAGTTTTCGGAAACCCCGCCGCAGCATTTGGAAAACCGGGCGTCGCAAATTTTTCCATCAAAAATAAGCATCTCTCCGCGGGTTTCTTCAACAGCCTGCAACGCTTTTTCAGAATGAATTTTAGTAATTCCCTGGTAACGCTGGC
Source organism: Bacteroidota bacterium (assembly GCA_051747885.1). Lineage (GTDB taxonomy): Bacteria > Bacteroidota > Bacteroidia > Bacteroidales > Prolixibacteraceae > Tangfeifania. Next base: position 6,421 of record JBNJGR010000151.1, read on the forward strand.
AGTGGTCGTCGGCACATACATCAAAATTTTTGTGGTCTTCGCGGTCGTACCAGCGAATAATTTCATCATCCGTTTCGTGTGAAATTTGGTAAAGTCCACCGCCTGCTTTAAGCGACTTCGTTTTTTCAATCTGCGCCAGCAACCAACTGCGGGAAATTACCGCGTGGGCTTTCAGGAATTCCGGTGAACTGGTGGCGCTCATTTCGGAAGAAATCACACTTTTCAGGTAATCTTCCAAATCAATAACATTAATGGCCCGCACATTTCCGCCTTCGGGAATGAGTTTCAAAATACCC
>JBNJGR010000152.1:0-6692 GCA_051747885.1 Bacteroidota bacterium
TCTCTTCAATTTTATCTGGTTCAATTGGAATGCGTTCCCCTATTATTTCACTGCCGGATGAAGTAACCAAGACATCATCTTCGAGCCTGATTCCCCCAAAATCGCAGTATGCATCCAGTTTTTCAAAATTTATAAAATCAGTATTGATTTTTTCGCTTTTCCATTTGTCAATTAATGCCGGGATGAAATAAACTCCCGGTTCGTTGGTAATAACATAACCCGGCTCCAATCTTTTTGCCAGTCTGAGAGCTGCCAGTCCAAATTGGTCGGAAGGACGAACTTCTTCATCGTAGCCAACATAATTCTGGCCAAGGTCTTCCATGTCGTGCACATCAAGTCCCATCATGTGTCCAAGTCCATGCGGAAAAAACAGTGCATGTGCCCCATTTTTCACAGCTTCTTTTACATCACCTTTCATAATGCCCAGTTCTTTAAGTCCTGAAGCAATTACTTCGGCAACAGCAAGGTGAACAGACCTATAAGTAACCCCGGGGGCTGTCAGTTTATGCGCTTCGTTATTGGCAGCGAGCACAATTTGGTAAATCTCACGCTGCTTTTGGGTAAATTTTCCACCCACCGGAACAGTCCGTGTAAAATCTGAAGCATAATGCATTAAGGTTTCTGCCCCGGCATCGGTCAACATCAGCCGGCCTTCCTGTAAATATTGCGAATGGTCGTGATTGTGCAGTGTTTCGCCATTCTGCGACAAAATTATCGGAAATGATATCATACTTCCTCCAGCTGCAGCAATTCCCTCTATGGTACCGGCAATTTTTTGTTCCCACATGCCGGGCTGAGCCATTCTCATTGCTGTTACATGCATTTCGTACCCAGTAGCACAGGCCGCTTCAATTTCTTCAAGTTCACAAGGTTCTTTAACAGAGCGAATGGCTACAACAGCTTTTATCAGTTCTGTTGAAACTGAGTCCCTGATTCTTGCTGCCGAAATTCCCAGTAATTCCTGTAGTCTCAGAATATTTTCACCACGGTAAGGCGGCAAATAATGAACTTTCCGGCCTTTCCCGATGGCATCAGCTAAAAAATTACCCAGTTTTGCCGAAGGAACTGTGTTTGTAACACCTGCTTTTTCTGCATTTTCCTGAATGCTAACCTGAGGCCCCATCCAGATAATATCATCAATATCTACATCGTTGCCGAAAATGTACTCTTCGCCGGTGTCAAAATCAATTGCTCCTGCAAGCCCCGGAAAATCGAGTCCGAAGAAATAGAGAAATGAACTGTCTTGCCTGAAATGGTAGGTGTTACCCAAATAATTCATGGGCGATTCTTCATTCCCCATGAAAAGGCCTATCCCTTGCTGAATTTTTTCATTTAATCTTTTCCTGCGGTTAATATAAATACTCTTTTCAAACATAGTTTTAAAATTTTTTATTGCTAACCTACGAAGATAGTAATTCTGCTTTGACACATTTCTTTAAAGTCGAAAAATCTATCCGTTTTACCCTTATCCGCCATGTTAGCGGAAACCAGATACCAGCCCAACATCTGGCAGAGATTTTTTCTTATTTCTTACGTCAACTGCCGGATTGGGGTACAAAATAAGAAAAATCAGTTTCCCATTTAATACGTCAAATTAGAAGTATAAGCTTTTTTCCAATTATATGACGAATTAAAAATTTTGCAAAAACTGCATAATTTCAGGCAACAATATTTTTTATAACATAATTTATTTGAGGGAAATATTGTAACTTAGATCAAAAGGTGAAAAATGAGTAACGCATTATTGTCATATTTGAGTAAACGAATGGGAACGGACAAGTTCAGTGAACAAATCAGTGGTCCTCCTGGTCCCATTATAACTATTTCGCGCGAAGTTGGATGCAACGGGGTAAAACTTGCCAATAAAATTGCCACACGGCTTAACAGAAAAAATATGGCCGCCAACTGGAAAGTTTTAAGCAAGGAAGTTTTTTACCAAAGCGCCAGAGAGCTTGATCTTGAGCCTGAAAAAGTCAGAAGAATTTTAAAACAGGATAAATATACGTTTAATGATATCCTGAATGCATTTAGCAACCGCAATTTTAAAAGCGAGAAGAAAGTAGTGAAAACGGTTACCGAAGTTATCCGGACATTTGCACTTGACGGATTTTGTATCATTGTTGGCCGTGCCGGTCACTTTATTGCTCAGGATGTAAAAAATGCACTCCACCTGCGTCTGGTTGCGCCGCTCGAATATCGCATAAAAACAATTATTGAAAACAATCATTTAAACCGTGAAGAAGCTATTGAGTTTATTGAAAAGGTAGAGAAAGAAAGATTGGCTTTCAGAAAATCGATAGGAAATGTATCCTGTGAAGAAGATTGTTTCGATTTATTTATAAACCGTGCTTCTTTTGACGATGAAAAAACCATCGACCTGATAGAACTGGCTATCGAGAAAAAGGAAATACTGAAAGATTACAGTACTCGTATGAATTACTACTAACCTGTCCTTCTCATAAGTTAAAGAGGCTAAAACAAAGTTGCGGTTGATTTTAATCCTTTTTGGAGTTTGAAACCGGTCCAGTCGATTTCCCCGATAAATGGTTCAAAACAATTTTGTGTACCGAACAAAAAGTCGTTGCTCCTTCCGGGTAAATCATAACACAACATCGGATGCATGGTAAAAATACTTTTTCGCAATTTTAGATTTTTGGTTGCTTCGCGGGCATGGTTCCCCCATAAAAACCAGGTTGCCTCCTCCGCATTATTTTGAATATATTCAAGCAAACTGAATGTAAAAGCTTCCCAGTTCTTCCGGTGTGAACCGGGTTTTCCCGGACTGCAGGTAAATGAAGTATTCAGCATCAAAACACCTTCTTTTTCCCAGTGGGCAAACAGCTTATCGGGCGGCAAAACCGGAAATTCGTTATCGAATTTTTCTTTTAGCTCACTGAATTTTAACACCCTTCCTGTGTAAGCTTTGTAAATGGCCCGCAAAATGTTTTTCAGTGAAATGTTTTTGAAAGGCTGATTCCACGATTGCAGGTTGCCCACCTCGAAAGCACGTCCGGTAGCCGCTCCGGGTTGAGGATAAGGATCCTGTCCGAGGATGATTACTTTGGCTGAACCGAGCGGAAACTCTAAAAATCGTAAAACATTTTTTGACGCGGGATTGATCTCACCTGCTAAAACATTTTTTTCAATTTCTAAAATCTGATTTCGGGTTTCCCAGGAAAGAAATGGCTCCCAGGTTTTGTGAATTGATATTCGGCTTAAAAATTCAGATTGCATTGGTGATTATAAAAAAAGAATGCCTGAAAAGAAATTCTTGTTACTTTAAAACAGCAAAATCGTTTTTCAGGCATTCCCGGTTATTCAATAAAATTATCCTGTTATTTCGTCGGGTAACCCCTTCACATTTATTGGTTTTTGCGCATCGGGTTTTATTTCGAACATATCGTTGGGTGTGAGTTCGCATTCTTCAATCATTTCAATGCAATATTCCAGCCGACCCAAATCGTTGCCGGTATTGTTTGTGCCAAACGAAAATTTCACTCCGGCCTCTTTCGCCATTTTAATCATTTCAGGCTTAGGAAGTTTATAGCGGGCATTAATTTCCAGTGCGATATTGTTTTCTGCCAAAACATCAATTACACGTTGCATGCGTTCCTTTGTCCAGAGTTCGTCGTGTTTATCTTCAATAACAGCCGGTAAAACCGTGGGGTTGACATAAATATCAACGGGTTCCTGCGAAAATATAGCTTCAATTTTCCCCACAAGCTGTTCCATGAATTGCTGCTCGTCGTCCACCCAGACTTCTTCCGGAATCCAAATCCGGTTCCGGCGGCCCTTGGTGTCAGTAAAAGTCATGGCATCGGTAAACACATAGTCAAATTTGGCCACGGCTTCCGGCGAAAAAAGGGTAACCCATTCCCTGCCCTCAGCCTGCATGCCTTTGAAAGTGGGGCTGCCGGCAACATCTTCCATGTATTCATTCAGCGATTCATCATCGGTTACCGGAAAGTGAAGGCCGCAGTTGGGCGCGATACCATAATTAATTCCGACCCGCTGCGAGTTTTCAACCACATCGTCAAGCGTCAATCCGCCTTTAAGGTGAACATGGTAATCAATGAGCGGAAAGCCGGCATACATGAGCTGGGTAACAGTTGTATCCCACTCTTTTTCAACTTCGGGGGCTTTTCTTTCTCCTTCGGGCAAAGCTTTCACCCTGATATTCCGGAAAAAAGTAGTGCTTTCCGGATCGTGTGCCTGCAGGGCAAAAGTGCCCTGGCTGAGTTTTACATTTTCCTGGCCTTCGGGTCTCCACGGATTTTCAGGCTCAGTGTATTCGTTCACTTTTACATCGTTGACAAAAACTTCAATGTGATTTTCAACCACTTTTATGCGCATGGTAAACCACTCGTTGTCTTCAACCAGCGGATAGTAAACATTCCGGACATTGTAAACACTTCCGGTTTTGCGGCGTTCGGGATGTTCTTCCGACCCGCGGTACGAATTGTTTACCTGAATTTCGTAACCTTTTGATGGCCAACCTTCTTCCTGGTATTCTGTATGAATAAAAATTCCGGAATTGGAATGTTCAAGTGTTTTCACTTCGGCTTCAAATTCAAAATTCTTCAGTTCGCCGTCGTAAAAAAGGTGAGCACGCGGACCTGCGCATTTTATGGCACCGTCCTCCACGATTATACTTTCAGGGTTTTCGGCCGATTTTTTCCAGCCTTTCAGGGTTTCTCCGTCGAAAACTGAAACCCATTCGCCGGTTTTCATTGACGGGTTGCAAGCTGTAAAAATCAGTGCAACAGCTAAAATCTGTAAAATAGTTATTCGTTTCATCTTGATAAATTAGATTTTTAAAAATCAAAACTAATCAAATGATTTCTCATTTTGTAATTTATCCTGCGGATTATTTCCTTTCCAGGCCAGAAAAAGTAAGATTACAATTATGATAGCAAACCCGAAAAATGCATAACTATAACTTCCCAGGCGGGTGTAGGAAAAGCTGAATAACACAGGCCCCAAAGCACTTGCAAAAACAATGAGTGACATTACAAACCCGGTAATTCCGCCGAGGTGTTTGCGACCGTAAAACCGGGGCCAGGTAACTGTCATCAGCACGTTAAACAACCCGCTTGTCATTCCGTGCCCCAGAATGAACCCGTAATAAAATATTCCATCGTTCAGGTTTCCCAGCGAAAACAAAGCAATCAATTCGCCGGAAAGGACGAAGTATAGCAGATACTTCAAGCGGATACTGTCGCTAATCCATCCACCCACCAATGAAATCCCAACTGACAGGAAAGAAACAGGAATGAAAACAGCCAGTGCTTTTTCGCGATCCATGTCAACTGCTTCAAAGATGGAAACCAGGTGAAACGTGAACCCGGTAATGTATAATGAATACAGTGCCAGCGGAATTGCATAAAGCCAGAAAGTAAACGTTTTACGTGCTTCGGAAAGGTTAAACTGCTTAAATGCTTTGATTGTCACATCATTTTTGCGGGCATTGTGTTTTTCACCGTCGGGTAACATCCCAAGGTCTTCGGGATTATCGCGGAAGAAGAAAAAAGCGAAAAGTGTAAAAACAATTCCAATACCACCCGCTATCAGCAGCCAGGCCATTCTCCACGAAGTGCCCTGAATGAGCCAGTCGAATGTAAGTGGGGTAACAGAAAAACCAAGCGCTACAAAAACCGATAAAATGCCATTTACCATACCACGCCGGGCTGCAAACCATTGCATGAGCATATTTCGTGAAACCATTGTCAGGACGCCTTGTCCCGAAAATCTGAGCATGAAAAACAGAAACAACATTACAGCAATGGCAGTGCCGGTGAAAATGGGTGAATCAGTGTCAGCTGCAAACAAACCGATCAATCTGTCCGACTGGCTAAGCATAGCAAGCACAAAAGCAAGCAAAAGCGAAGCGGCCATGGCTGTCCAGCGTGCCCCGTATTTATCGTACATTTTTCCGGCCCAGGTCAAAACAAACGAGGAAGTTATGGTACCAATCATGTAGGCTGTGCTAATCTGGTTTCGGTTGATGCCTATTGCTTCAATCAGGTAGTCGGTAAAAGTGGAAACCCCGACGGTTTGGCCCGGAGCACTTACCAAAACTCCAAACACAGCTGCAAAAAGTATAACCCATCCGTAAAAAAACGGGATTTTACGGGGATCGAACGGAATGGTATTCCAGCGCTTTTTAACTCTCATTCAGAAAAATTTTTACAAAAATACCGTATCAACAGAACAAGTGGTAAATAAACGATGCCAACAAACTGATTACACAGAAGTTTAACCTTGACTAAAGATTAGCAGGCCCAAAAACAAATTAGCCGAAAGATTTATGGTCCTCCGGCTGAATTATTGCTAAAATTTATTTTGAAGAAGATTATAATCCGAGGACTTCTGCGCCCTGTTCAAAAACAATGTCGCGCGGAATGCCGGCTTCATTAATCCGGTTGAGGTCGTTTTGCAGTGCCTCGCGAATGAATCCTTTCTCCTCAATCATTTGTTTCGCTTTTTCATAATCGCCATCGCCCTGAATTGTTAAAACGGTTTCCGACAGGTCGAGCATGGCCTGCTTCATTTTTTCAAAATTCACGCGGTAAGTGCCTGTGGTTTCATCGCGCTCAAAAGCCCCTTTTTCCTGAAAATAATAGAACCGCATCATATTGGCTTTTCCGTGGGCGCTGGCTGCCCCAAAACGCACCGAGCGGAAAATTCCTGCC
>JBNJGR010000153.1:0-6674 GCA_051747885.1 Bacteroidota bacterium
TCAGAAAACAGACTGAACTTTAATTCTGAATGTTATTTTTGGGAAAAACGAAATTATGATCTCAAGGAGAGAAGCTTTAAAAGGATTGGGATTGCTTACGGGAGCAACATTGCTGGGAAGGGAAAAAGTTACCGGCAGAACTACTGCACCTGAAAGTAATTTTTCATATTGTCTGAACACCAGTACTATTTCGGGCCAGCAAACCGGTTTTCTGAAAGAGTTTGAAATAACAGCCCGGGCAGGTTACAACGGAATTGAAATCTGGGTTCGCGACCTGGAAAAATATATTCAGGAAGGCCAAAGTTTAAAAGACCTGAAAAAATATGTGGATGACCTGGGGTTATCTATCGAAAATGCGATTGGTTTCGCACAGTGGGCAGTGAATGATGAATCGACACGAAAAGCCGGCATGGAACAACTGAAACGCGAAATGGAAATGCTGGCGGAAATCGGGTGTAAACGCATTGCCGCTCCTCCGGCAGGAGCAACCAGTTCGCCGATGCTCAACCTTTTTGAAGTGGCCAGACGGTATCGCACAGTGCTGGAACTGGGTGACCAGATTGGTGTTCTGCCACAGCTCGAAATCTGGGGATCGTCGGCTAATCTTTTTCACATCTCACAGGCGCTGTTTGTGGCTTCCGCAACAGGTCATCCCAAAGCCTGCATTCTGCCCGATGTTTACCACATGTTCAGAGGCGGAAGCCCATATGAGAGTTTGAAACTCATGTCGGAAAGTTCCATCGAAATGTTTCACTTCAACGATTTTGTGGATTCTATTCCACGCGAAGAGCAAAAAGATTCCGACCGCGTTTACCCGGGCGACGGAGCTGCACCATTCAACCAGATCGTAAAATACCTGAAAAAATCTGGCGGTAAAAAAGTACTTTCACTTGAATTATTCAATCCGGAGTATTGGGATAATGATGCATTTGAGGTTGCCAAAACAGGGTTGATGAAAATGAAGCAGGTGGTTGCAGAAAATTCCTGAAACTTTACATTTTGCTTTTCAGGATTAATTTAAGCTTTTCCGGGCAAAAAATACCCTCGTGAGTCCAGATGGGTTCACCCTCTTTAAACACAATAAGTGTTGGCAGACGATTAACCTTGTAACGGCTGGCAATAAACGGGTTTCTATCCACATTCACCTTCACAATTCGCACATCTTTTAACTCCTGCTTAACTTTCTTTAAAACAGGCGGTATTTCTTTGCAGGGCCTGCACCAGTCGGCATAAAAATCGACCAGAACCGGCTTGCGTGATTTAATGATATGCAAAAAACGTTGGTTCACTTTTCTTCTTCAGTTTTCTTTTTTCGTTTCTGAACGAAATCATTAATGAAATCGCCTACGAGATAACCAACAGCTGCTCCCCACAAGGTGGTCCAGTACCATACTGATTGAATTGGGCAGGTTCCGCTGGTACATCCAATAAATTTCCAGTACAAAAATCCGCCTAATGCGCCAACAAGCGTGAAGGCAATTGCCAGTTTCTTATTTTGAATTAATTCTTTCATAATACTTACTTTTTAACAACTTACTTATTTCGAAGTTCTTCCAATTCAATCAATAATAATTATGGCACTTAGAAATAATTGAAATGATTTAATTTATCTCATTTGGAAAGTCCCGGGATTAATTGAAAAACTTCATTTACAGGGTAAAGAAAAGGATATATATTGTACCTGGCTACGACTTATGTCACACAACTTAAAAAGGAATAGTTAAAAAATAGTTGAATTCGTTGGCTGAAGGGTTTTGGTTTTTTAATTTTAACTATTTAAAACCCAAAAGTAAAAATTATGCAACAGGTAAAACTTCACAAAGGAGATATTACGAAATTAAATGTTGACGCAATTGTAAATGCTGCAAACTCAACTTTGTTGGGAGGCGGGGGCGTTGACGGGGCCATTCACCGTGCAGCAGGGAAAGAATTGCTGGAAGAGTGCCGCACGTTAAATGGTTGCGATACCGGCGATGCAAAAATTACGAAAGGTTATAAACTCCCGGCGAAATATATTATCCACACTGTTGGACCGGTTTGGAAAGACGGTAATAAAAATGAAACTGAAAAACTGGCCTCATGCTACCGGCGCAGCCTTGAAGTTGCGCTCGAAAACAACGTGAAAGCCATTGCTTTTCCCAATATCAGCACTGGCGTTTACAGCTTCCCCAAACAACAGGCAGCGCAAATTGCCATTTACGAGGTTTCGGCTTTTCTGATTGAACACCCGGAAATTGAAGAAGTTACATTCTGCGTTTTCGATGATGAAAATTTTGACATCTACAAGAAGCTGCTGAAGACCTGAAAAATTAATAAAGGTAATTTCTTTCTATTATTCAATGAAATTAATAATTTTAGCGATTCTGAAAAAATCAAATTTATGAATGAAAATAGTCGGAATTCAAAGCAACCTGTTTTACTTATAGCTGAAGACGACGAAACCAGTTTCATATTGTTAAAAGCCTATTTATCAAAAGGAAACTACAAAATATTACGTGCAGTAAACGGGAAACAATCCATTGAATTGCTCGAAAAAAATCCTGCCACATCGCTCATTCTGATGGATTTAAAAATGCCGGTAATGGACGGGTATGAAGCCACCCTTGCAATCAAAAAAACTCACCCCAATATTCCCATTATCGCGCAAACAGCTTATGCACTTTCGGGCGACAACCAAAAAGCAATAGAAGCCGGCTGCGACGATTATGTGACCAAACCAATAAAAAAAGAAGAATTACTGAAAAAAATAAAAGCACTGCTCCCCGGTTAGCAAACAAAGCTGCTTTTCTTCGTTATTGTATTCAGTTAATTTTTATAGCCACTTTTTACCTTTTTGCAGAGAACTTAACCAGCTCGTTAACGTTTCACAAACATGGATACAGCTTCATTAAGTGTAATTAAAAAAGAACTCAAAACCTTATCCCCGCAACAACTTCAGGATGTTTGCATCCGGCTGACCAAATACAAAAAAGAAAACAAGGAACTGTTGAGTTACCTTCTTTTTGAGTCGTTCAACGAACAACATTTTATCCGGGAAGTAAAAGAAGAAATCGACGAACAATTCACTCACCTGAACCGCAGTAGTTTTTTCCTGGCCAAAAAGACTTTACGCAAAGTTTTGCGTACCACACGCAAGTACATTCGTTTTTCGGGCTCAAAACAAACCGAAGTTGAGCTGCTCATTTATTTCTGCCAAAAATTGAAAGAATCAGGTCTGCAACGGCGCTCCAGCCATGTAATTCAGAATATGTACGCCCGCCAGGTGGAACGCATCAAAAAATCCCTTTCGATGATGCACGAAGATCTTCAGCTCGATTACGCGGAGGAAGTGGAGAAACTTTAAATGTGATTTTAGTTGCAACTTTTCACAACTCATTTCACAAATGACAGAATCCGGGATATTTTCTAATTTTGAGCCAAATTAAAATTGATAATAATGAGCGACGACAAGAAGATAATTTTTTCGATGTACAAGGTAAGCAAGACTTACCCACAGAGCAACAAAACCATCATCAAAGATATTTCGCTATCCTTTTTCCTGGGCGCGAAAATCGGCATCATCGGCCTGAATGGGTCAGGAAAATCAACGCTACTGCGAATTATTGCCGGAAAAGACAAAAATTTCAACGGCGAACTTGTTTTTGCCCCCGGCTACTCGGTTGGTCTGCTCGAACAGGAGCCTCAGCTCGATGAAAACAAATCAGTAATCGAGGTGGTAAAAGAAGGTGCAAAAGAAGTGGTAGATGTGCTGAATGCCTACGAGGAAATCAATCATAAATTCGGGCTGCCCGAAGTTTATGAAAACCCCGATGAAATGGACCGGCTGATGAAGGAGCAGGAAAAGCTGCAGGAAAAAATTGACCAGATGGATGCCTGGAACCTCGACAGCCGCCTCAAACGTGCCATGGATGCATTGCAGTGCCCTCCCAATGATCAACCGGTGAGCGAACTTTCGGGAGGTGAGCGGCGCCGCGTAGCCTTGTGCCGTTTATTATTGCAGGAGCCTGATGTTCTGCTGCTCGACGAGCCAACCAACCACCTCGATGCAGAGAGTATTCTCTGGCTCGAGATGCACCTGAAGCAATACAAAGGAACGGTTATCTGCATTACCCACGACCGTTATTTCCTCGACAATGCCGCCGGCTGGATCCTCGAACTCGACCGTGGTCAGGGCATCCCGTGGAAAGGAAATTACAGCTCGTGGCTCGAACAAAAAGCCAAACGCCTGGAACAGGAGGAAAAGGGCAGCCAGAAACGCAAAAAAACACTGGAACGCGAGCTGGAATGGGTGCGTATGGCGCCAAAAGCCCGGCATGCCAAAGCGAAAGCCCGTTTAAATGCCTACGATAAAATGCTGAACGAAGATGAAAAACAAAAGGAGGAAAAACTGGAAATATTCATTCCGAACGGTCCGCGCCTTGGCGACAAAGTGATTGAAATGGAAAACGTCTCCAAAGGTTTTGGCGACCGACTTCTTTTCGAAAATTTGAGTTTTAAGCTTCCACGTTCCGGCATTATAGGGGTGATTGGTCCAAACGGTGTGGGTAAAACCACGCTTTTCAAACTCATCATGAATCAATTGCAGCCCGATTCAGGTACCATTGAAATTGGCGATACCGTAAAAATCAGTTACGTGGATCAAACCCATGAAGCTATCGACCCGGAAAAATCGGTGTTTGAAGTCATTTCCGGCGGAACAGAAACCATTGCTCTGGGTAACCGGCAGGTAAACGCGCGGGCCTATGTGGCGCGTTTCAATTTTACCGGCGCCGACCAGGAGAAAAAATGCGGTGTACTTTCCGGTGGCGAGCGCAACCGCCTTCACCTGGCGCTGGCGCTGAAAGCTGAAGGCAATGTGCTGCTGCTTGACGAACCTACCAACGATATTGATGTAAACACCCTGCGGGCACTGGAGGAAGGACTGGATAACTTTGCCGGCTGTGCTGTAGTCATTTCACACGACCGGTGGTTCCTCGACCGCATCGCTACGCACATCCTGTCTTTTGAAGGAGAAGCAAAAGCCTACTATTTTGAAGGTTCATTTTCGGAATATGAAGAAAACCGTAAAAAACGACTGGGAGATTCAGCTCCCAAACGGTTTAAATACAAGAAACTGCAATAGAACACAAAAAGAAAGGGCTGCCGGTTGGCAGCCCTTTCTTGTAATTTCGAATCGATTTGAATTTATCTTTTCAGTTTAATCTTCAGTAGTTGCAGACCCTACAGATGTTTTTCCTTCAAGTGTAATGCTATCATCCCTTTTGGAAACTTTACTTCCAACGGCACCATAAAACAACAGGTAACCCAAACCGGCAACAATTATCCAGTAGCTGGCTTCGTAGTTAACAACATCGGCAAGCCAGCCCTGTACCAACGGAAGAATACCACCACCGGCAACAAGTACCATGAAAATACCTGAAGCAGCAGCAAGGTATTTACCCAAACCTTCAACAGCCAGATTGTAAATACTTCCCCACATAATAGAAGTACACAATCCAACCAGGGCTAAAAAGAAAAACTTAATGGGAACCGGCATCATTCCGAATTGAATTGAACCGGCTATAACGTTAAAAGTCGGCATAGAAATAATGGTTGTTGCAGGCCAGAAAATGGATAACAGGACCAGTACCAACCCCACAAATGAAGCTGTGCTTAACATTTTCTTACTGGCAATTTTATCCCCGAAAGACGCACCGAACAGGCGGCCAACAAGCATGAGCAGCCAGTACATACCGACCACTCCACCTGCAATTCCGGCACCAATACCCAAACCTGGAGTGTCTCTTCCCTGAACAATTTTCTGGGCACTCTCGTAAGCCATATCGCTAATTACCAAGTCTCTGTAACTTTTATCGTCTAAGTTTTGGTCGTCTTGAGATCTAAGCTCCTGAAGATAAGCCGGGTCAGCTTGTTGTTTTTGATATTCAGTAATAATCTCCTGCGATTGTTCAATAGTTGGTGTGGTCATATACAGGTTTGCCATACCAGGAGTTCCAACTTCAACACCAACATATACAAAAATGGCAATTGCTCCTAAAACAAAATGGCGGAATGTTAACGCTCCACCCATCATGCGTCCCAGTGGTTCTTTGGGTTGATCAGCATGAGGTTCGGGAATTCTGGTAACTAAAAGAATAAAGAATACCAGCGCAAATACACCTAAAGCGATATAAAGAATGGGGAAAACATCTGTAATATTGGCTTTTGTTGCCTCCCCAATAAGAATACCTACAAAAACAGGAGTAAAAGTGGCCATAACAGAATTGAACGAACCACCAACCTGGATTAGCTGGTTTCCTTTGTTTCCTTCTCCACCGAGAGTATTCAGCATCGGGTTTACCACAATGTTTAACAAACACATTGAGAAACCGGCAACGAAAGCACCCAGCAAATAAATTCCAAAGCTTCCGGCATGACCTGAGAGATACTGTATTCCCACGCCAACAAATCCAACAGCTACTGCAATCAATGCGGTTTTCTTATACCCAACTTTCTGAAGAAGAATACCTCCCGGAATACCGATAACTGCATAGGCAATAAAATTGGCCAGATTACCCAGCATACCCAGTGAGTTAGAAACATTGAACTGGTTTTTAAGTACAATTCCCATCGGTGCTGCCAAATTGGTAATAAATGAGATCATACCAAACAGCAGGATCATCATAATTATTGGC
>JBNJGR010000154.1:0-6647 GCA_051747885.1 Bacteroidota bacterium
TGCAGGACTTGTTGGTTCTGCCATTTTGCGTTACTTCTGGTTGTGGGGCCTTTTTGTTTATTATAATGAAATCCGGGTATCATTTTCTTTTATGAAGCGTCATTTAAATCTCGGAGGGCCACTTGTTGCTGCAACGTTTTTAAGTGGTTCTGCCCATTTTATCGACGGATTTATTGTCACGTCCCATTTCGACGAAAGTACATTTGCTGTTTTCAGGTACGGCGCCCGCGAACTACCACTAGCCATGCTGTTGGCCAACGCGCTCAACAGTGCCATGTTGCCAGAATTTGCCAACAAGGAAAACCTTCGCCAAAACCTTGAAAAACTGAAACACAACATCACCCGTCTGATGCATATTTTATTTCCGGTTACGGCAGTGCTGCTGTTGCTGTCACATCCGGTTTTTCCGGTATTGTTCAACCCGCAATTCACTGAGAGTGCTACTATTTTTAATATTTACCTTTTGCTGATAATCAGTCGTTTGATGATGCCTCAAACCATTCTAAACGGTTTGAAACTGACACGTCCGATTATGACAGCTTCATTTTTTGAATTGCTTTTAAATGTTTCGCTCAGTTTATTTTTTGTTCGGTTCTGGGGAATTGCCGGAATTGCATTTGCCACCGTGGGCGCCTATCTTTTCGAAAAAATATTTTTAGTAATTGTAGTGAAACGAAAATTAAAAATCGGTTTAACCGATTATCATCCACTGAAGTATTTTGTGCTTTATTCGTTGGGTACCCTGGCAATTTTTATTTTTGCTGAAATTATATTTTGATTGAAAACTTCACATTTTTGGGAATGGAATTTTTACTCGATAATTCAGAAACGGAGAAAACGTTCAGGCAGCTGCTGCAACTGGTGCAGTCGCATAAAAATGGCGATGTGGCCAAAGCCATGAAAGAAAGTGGCTTAATCTACAAAATGAACTGGGGCGTTTCAATTGTTGAGCTGCGCGAAATTTCCCGGAAGTTCGGCCCCAATCATCTGCTTGCACTGAAACTCTGGAACAAGCAGTGGCGCGAAACCATGATTCTGGCCACTTTGCTCGACGAACCGGGAGAGGTCACCGAGGAGCAAATGGATTATTGGACTAAGAGCTTCGAAACCGCTGAAATGGTCGAACAGGCCTCTGCCAATCTGTGGTGGAAAACCCGGTTTGCATTTGTGAAAGCACTGGAATGGTGCCGCGGTAAAAAACATTTGGTGCGTTTTACGGGAATTCATCTGGCAGGCCGGTTGGCGCTTACCGATAAAAATGCCATTGATGAAATGTTTGAACCTTTTTTTGAAGAGTTGCTGACACTGGCTAAAGATTCCAAACTTCATACTGTGATTTACCGGACTGTTATTGCATTGGGCAACCGCTCTCGAAAATTGAACAAACAGTCTGTTGAATTATCGAAAAGCCTTCAGCTTTCTGATTCTGAGGTGGCTGTGAAATTGGGCGAATCGTTGTACGACGAGTTAACCCATCCGGTGCTCAGGGAACGCTTTCAATAAAATTTTTTATGCCGGAAAAGATGGCAGGAAAAACAGATTGGCAAATAATTTGTTATCGCTTCTGTTCAATTTTAATTTGTAGTTTATAAATTTTTTAATGATATGATGAATCTGACCAAAACATCCAATCCGGTTCTGACCGAAAAACGATTTGGAAGAGAAGGCATTGCCTCATCAGAAGCAATGACGGTTAACGGAACCATTAATAAAACTGCTTTAATGTTGCTGCTGGTAGTGGCTGCGGCTATGTTTACCTGGAACAAATTTTTTGGTGTGTCCAACCCCGAAGCAGCATCCTCGGTAGTTATGCCATGGGTTATTGTGGGTGGAATAGGAGGATTCATTACCGCACTGGTTACTATTTTCAGGCCCAAAAGTTCCGGGATTTCTGCCCCCATTTATGCGGTTTTCGAAGGTTTATTACTCGGAGGATTATCTGCCGTGTTTGAATCGATGTATTCCGGAATTGTGGTTAGGGCGGTGGCCTTAACACTGGCGGTTTTTGCCATTATGCTGTTTGTTTACCGCTCCGGAATTATTAAGGTGAACCGAAAATTTATGCTCGGGGTGGTTGGTGCCACAGGAGGAATTGCGCTTGTTTATTTTGCTGGTTTCATTGCTGGTATGTTTGGCGCCAATATAAGTTTTCTGCATGGCAGTGGTACTTTTAGCATTGGTTTCAGCCTGGTGGTTGTGGGTGTTGCAGCGCTCAACCTCGTGCTCGATTTTGCTTTTATCGACCGCGCTTCGCAGTCCGGCGCCCCAAAATATATGGAATGGTACGGCGCTTTCGGCTTGATGGTAACACTCGTTTGGCTTTACCTCGAAATTTTAAGGCTGCTGGGTAAACTCGCCGGAAGGGATTAAATGAGGTTTTCATCACGGGAAGATGTTCTAATTAGCAGTAAAAGTATTTATTAAACGATATTGGAATACGAATTTCAATTCCTATTTTTGTATAAAAAATAGCTATGCCTGTCATTTCAATGTTTTATGGGATTATTATAAGATTGTTTCATTTTGATAACAAACGTCACAATAAACCACATATACATGTTGAGTACCAAGACGAAACAGCAGTTATTGAAATAAAAACAGGTGAATTGCTGGCTGGAAGTTTTCCGGCAAAAAAATTAAAACTTGTACAGGCCTGGATTGAAATTCATCAGGATGAATTAATGGCAGACTGGAAGTTGGCAATTGAAGGAAAAGAAGTTTTTAAAATTAATCCGCTTCAATAATGGTTTTTATAAACAAAATAGAAGTTGAAAAAGATTATATTCTTTTTGTTGAGTTTAGTGATGGAAAGACAAAAAGGGTGGATTTAAGTCCTTACCTTGCAAAAGGAATTTTTACTCAATTAAAAGATCAAGCTTACTTTAGATTGGTGAAGAATAACGGCTATTTTATATCATGGCCGAACAACCAGGAGTTAAGTTCTGACACTTTGTATTTTAGCTGATTACCAAATGAGTGATGTCTCAAAAGTAAAGGAATTATAAGGATTACTTGTTTGTTCTTAGTAGTATTAGTTAGATAGAAAAATTGTACAAAAACATTTGAGTTTTCAGATTACAAATACTTCCCCTGCCTCATGTCTTGAAGTCAGCCGGATTTCACATTTTATTCCCAGTTTTTCAAATGATGTAAGTGCCAGTTCGGGCGTGTTGTTTTCAGCAGAAAGGTGGCTCAGAAAAACACACTTCAGGTTATTTCCACCATACATTTCCAGTAATTCAAATGCCTGATTGTTTGATAAATGTCCATTTATGGACGAAATGCGCTGTTTCAGAAAGAAAGGATAGGGGCCGTTTGTCAGCATTTGCTCATCGTAGTTGGTTTCAAGGAAAAGCACATCGCACTGCCCGAGTTGAGAAGTTACGTTGTTGCACGGTTCGCCTATATCGGTAAATACCCCGATATTTTTCCCCGAATATTCTACTCTGAATGAACACGGTTCGGCAGCATCGTGGTTTTTCAAAAACGGATGAATGGTAAATTCCCCGATTTGCAGTTCGCTTCCCGGAGCAAAAAACTGCGGATAAGCAGGCTGCATGTTTTTGTAGGTTGCATAGTAGGTTTTGGCAGTCAGCCACACCGGAATGTGCAGGCGTTTGGCCAGTACACGCGCCCCACGCATGTGGTCACTGTGTTCGTGAGAAATAAAAACAGCTTTCAGTTTTAGGGGATCGAGACCTTTTGATTCCATCCGCATTAAAACCTGTTTACACGAAATACCCGCATCAATTAATACTGCATCTTTTTTATTGCCAATGTAGTAGCAATTTCCGTTACTTCCCGAAGCGATGGAGCAAATTTCAAGCATTCATTTTATTTTTTCAGTGCCGAAAGTAGTTATTTTTTTGCTGAAATCCGGTAGTTCCCGCTTTTCAAACGCAGGAGGTTTCTCGACATTTCAAGGTAATGAACCTGAGAATCAGGCTGCACCGTATTGCCATTAATTTTCAGGCTCGGTAATTCATCCGGAATCAACACAAAAGCTTCGCTGTTACCGGGAACTGAAAGTTGCATGTTCCACTCGTTATTTTTCGTTTCGAGGTTGCATACGATTTCTCCGCGGATGGTCGGAACTTTTAGTTCAATAAAATCCAAACCAGTGGGTTGCGGATTAATCGTGAAAGATTTATAGCCTGGTTCAAGCGGCTGAATACCCATTAGGCGTCGTGGAATAATGTTGGCGGGGGCCGTAGCCCAGGCGTGGTTCCATGTAAGGTTGGGTTTGTATTCTTCATCCCACGCTTCGGTGGTCATGGTAGATCCCACATTCAGCATATTTAACCAGCTGCGTTTGCCCTCCGAAGTCATTAAACCGAGCGCATATTCTGCTTCGCCCGCGTTATAAAGGGCTTCAAGTAAATATTGTGCACCGTAAACGCTGCAGGCCATTCCTTTGGTTTTGATGAAATTTGCTACTGATTTTATATGTTTTTCAGGAACCAGGTTGAAAGCCAGCGGAAACATGTTGGCATGCAAACTGGCATGGTCGGTGCCAATTCCGTCAACAAAAATGCCCCGTTCCTCATCAAAGAAATTTTCCATAATGCTTAGCCGTACTTTTTCTGACTGATTTTTGAAAAACTCTCTGTCCTCCTGTTTATTCAGCGCATTTGCAATTTCGGCCATGCATTTAAGTGAGTAATAATGAATGGCGTTAACTACGGTGTTGAAATCGGTGAAAACATATCCATCGCGTTCACCTCCAGGCCAATCCACGACATCAGTTAAACTCCTGTTAAGGTGAATGTTTTCTAATAATTTCTGTGTTACTTTTCCGGTGCGGGTACTTATCAGATTATTATCGTGGCTCAGGTCAATTAACGTTTTATTTTTCAGGACTTCGTAGTGTTTTTCAAGAAATTTAGTGTCACCGGAGTGCATGTAATGCTCGCGTGCCATCATTACGGTATGCATTTGCCACTCGGTAGGCCACGATGCATGCGAAAGCAAGAATGCAGTAGTATAGCGTGCGGCTGAAAATTCGCGATCGACGGAATAATGTCCCAATTGCTGTATATAAGAGTCTCCTTCGTAGGGCATGCGTTCGCGGTTTCCGTCGCAGTAAACACTCAAAAACGGTGTGGCTTTTAAAGTATATTTACATAAATCCCATACCTGGTTCAGTTTCTGGTTGGGGCTGTCGAACGAAGAAGCCTCATCGTCGAAATAGTAAAGGAGGGCTAACTGTGTAAGGGTTTTGATAGTTACTCCTTTGCTTCCTTTTGCTTCCGCATACCGGAACGGCAATACTTCCGGATAAAAAGGCGGCAGTTTCTGGCTGTGCGGATAACGTGCATCATGCCGCGGAATTTCTATCTGGTAGTTGTGTTCTCCTTTTTTCAGTTTCAAAACGGTGCGGTAAAAACCAATATTCGATGCTCCCGGGTTTTTATGTACCTGTTGGTTTACGGTTTTTCGTTCGCCCAGATATATTTCCAGCGAGTCGTTTTCATTTTTAGCAGAAACTGAAAGTTCCAGTGTCCCGAATGCTGCTTTCCCAAAATCGGCAAACCAGTTTTGCGGGCCTGTTTTATCAAAATTAACAGGCTGTAGTTTTTCGTACGATGCTTTTTGCCTGTCTTCGGCCACCCATTCGCCCGATTCCAGTTTGACCCATTTACTTTCTCCCGGCCAGGTTTGATCTGCAGGAACGAAATTGCCGGTGTTGAATTTTTGCGGTTTACTATAACGGCTTTCAAAATTATCGTCACCCCACACTTTCACTTTCCACCAGTAAGAAGTGTTGGGTTTTAATTGTTTGCCTTTGTAAATATTGTTGATAGAATTTAGCGACTTAACAATTCCACTGTCCCAGATATCAACCTGCTCCTGATTGATTTTATCAGGTGATGAGGCCACCAAAATCTGCCAGGCAATTTGTTTTACTCCTTCCTGCGGAAATATCCAGCCAAATGCCGGATTAGGATTGGTAATAACTGCCTCGTCGGGTGCGCGGAGAAGTTCCGTGGTAAGTCCGGTTGGTGCAGGCGTGTTTTGAGCAAAAATGGTGAATTGAAGAAATAATGCTGACAAGAATAAGAAGATTCGTTTCATTGTTCACTGGTTTTTGATTAGCTGAAATAAGTAGTTGTCAGAAATAACTGCTTTTATCCCAGCAGTGGGTACACAATTTTTCTTTTGGAAGCCCGATGGCGTCCACCAAATCATTTAGTTTTTGAAACTTAAGGCTCGTAAGTCCCAGGTTTTTCCGGATTCTCTCCACCATCGCTTTGTATTCTTCCGATTCCGGGTCGGAATATTTCTCCAGGTCCACCTCCTCGGTTCCTTTCAACTGGTTGATGGCCGTGCGGGTTGCCAGCTCAAGTGTTTTGCGTGAACGCGAAAAATTTAGAAATTCACAGGGGTAGGTGAGTGGCGGACAGGCAATACGCATGTGCACCTCTTTTATCCCCTCGGCATGTAAATCGCGGGTGTTGTCCTTTAGTTGGGTTCCCCGAACAATGGAGTCGTCGAGAAAAACACCGCGCTTATCTTTTATCAGCGCCGGATTGGGAATTAGTTTCATCTTGGCTACCAAATCGCGTTTGTCCTGGGTTTGCGGCATAAAACTCCGCGGCCAGGTGGGGGTGTATTTGGCATACGGACGGGTGAGCGGAATTTGCCGT
>JBNJGR010000155.1:0-6593 GCA_051747885.1 Bacteroidota bacterium
TTTTCTGTTCATCGCAATTATCATCTTTCGTTTTGCGGTGCATAGAGCGTCCGGGTTTCAACCGACTGCTCAGGATGCACCTGAAATCCTGATCTTCACATTATTCACCAGGCTAAAGCCCGGTGCTGTTTTTTGGTTCAAAAACACGAATCATTTTTTTATCGAAATCGAGGGCGTAAATATTATTTTGCCTGTCGCCCGCTAAATCGGGTGCACGGCCATCGTCAACAAATTTGTTGGGTGCCGCTACAACTCCCTCGAATTCTCCCGAACGCTTGTATGTTTTTATCCGCACCAATCCTTTTTCGCTGGTAACAAAGCGGCCGTCGCTTAAAAATGTGAAATGCGACGGATTACAACAACCGCTAAATCCTTCAGGTTTCATGCTGGTTCTTTCCCAGTGAGAGCGGAGGTTTCCCTCGTAAGTATAATTTTCGAGGGCATGTAATCCCGGATTCACAACCCACAAATCGCTTTCATCATTAATATCCAAATCGAAACAGGGACTGGGAATAATGAAACCATGCAATACGCCTTCCTCCGCTTTCCCATCAAATTCACCTAATCTTTCGCCCTCTTCAGAATAACGAATTACGCGACGGCCTCCGGCATCGGCTACAAAAATATTGTTTTCAGTTGCTGCAATGGCAGTTATTAATGAATTTTCGCCCAGTTGTTCCCATTCATTCAAAATATTTCCTTCTTCATCCAAAACAAAAATACGATTCTCAGCAGCCAGAAAAATTTTTTCATTAAAAACCTCCACTGCCTGCGGTTCCCCGGGCAAATCTAATTCTGCCAGCAATTTTCCAGCGAAATCAATTATTTTCAGGTTATTATCACCGGCAACATAAATTTTTTCATTATTTACAGCGATTGCTGCAGGCTCGTTAAAACCAATTTTAAAGTTTTTGGATTCTTTATAAATTATAATTTCAGGATCAACGTTTTTAAATTCCTCCACATCGTAGGCAAACGGATTTGGCTTGCTCCGGTCTGGCCTGTCGGAAAGAAATTCACTTACAAAAACAGCAATAATTACAACTGCCATAACCAGGAGAAAAATAATGATTCCCTTGTTCTTCATTTCATTTAATTAGACGTTTAAATCAATACACACCATTGTTTCGGCATCGCGCATAATCAGGTAACCGTTGGCAATGGCAAACGGCGCCCATGCATCGTGACCGTTTTCAATTACTGTTACCTCGTCAAGTTCAATATAGCTGTCGGTACTGGGCCGTGCCATAAAAAGTGTTCCGTCATCTCTCAGGATAAACATTTTTCCATCGGCAATAAAATAGGGACCCAGTCCAAATCGTTTATCAGAGCCGCTGGTCCAAACCATTTCCTGCGGATCATCAGGGTGTACACAAACCAGCTGGTTCCGGTTAGGTCCGCCATCTTTTGGGATAATCCCAAACAGGTGGCCTTCCCAGTAAAGCGGTGTTTGTTGTTCGCAGGCCAAACCGTCTCGTGGCTTATACTCCATTAACGGTTCAACAGAAAATTCACCATTATTTTCTGAAAGCTGCAACAGCATACTTCCTGCTCCGTATCCGGCCGTCATAAAAATTTTTCCATCGGGCATGCAAACCGGCGAGGGTGCCACCACCGAGTGGTTCCATTCTGTGGCCGACCAAAGTATTTCGCCGGCATCGTCGCCATCGGCCGCTATGCCAACCAGTGCCCCAATGGCACTGTAAACATACATTTTACGGCCGCCATAGGTAAAAGGCATAATTGACGAGTGCGACATTTTCCAGCCTTCCGGGTTGGACGTTTCCCAAACCCTTTCGCCGGTTTCGCAATCAACGGCAATCATAAGCGCATTTCCACCTGTGGCAATAATGGCTTTCCCGTCGTCGATAAGCGGGCACTGCCCGGTGTACCAGAGTGGCACTTCCGATTCGTATTCTTTTGCCACATCAAGCCCCCAGCGAAAATCGCCGGTTTCGCGGTCGAGACACATCACGTGGCTCATCGGGCCAATGGTTAAAATATAATCTTCGGTAATTGCCGGAATTGTACGCGACATTCCGTGATTTCGTTTTACATTCAGGTTGTAACCCCGTGTCCACATTTCTTTACCATCCACCAGCGAAAAACAACGCAGCATATCGGCACGCTCCTCTTCGTCGTAATCCAGCACGTAAGCCAGTCCTTCGTATATCGCAGCCCCCGAGTGGCCTTCACCCAGTTCAACCGACCACAAAATTTCAGGGCCTTCATCAGGGAATTGATCAATTAAATTGACAGGTGATTTTGAAATATTATCGAAATCTTCTCCTCTGAACCGTGGCCATTTTTCTGATAGTTCAGTGTAATCAGTTGCGTAACTTTCAAAAATTTCACCAAGCTCAACTTCCTGAGCTTCAGCGCCTTCACCCCGATTGTCGGCTCCTTCTATATTAACGGTAAAATCATTTGTGGGATCGTTCCGAAGCCACCAAACAATAAATACCAGCGCTAAAACGCTCAGTGCAATTATTGAGATATTTACAATTCTTTTGTTATCCATTTAAGCCATAATATTATACACCATTAACACATCCCCATGCCTGATAAAAAGTTTTCCATCGTAAATAGCAGGATGTGCCCAGTGAGGACCTGTGCCGGCATCCACCGTAAAAGTACTTACAATTTTTAATTTTTCGGCTGACGATTTAACCAGGGCGATGTTTCCGCTTTTTTCCTCATAAAGATAAAGCATGCTGTCGGCATAAATAACCGAACCTTTATTATTCCACTCCTCTTCCCAGTTTGTTTTTCCGGTATCCCAGTTTACACATGTCCAGCGACCACGGGAATTATGCTGCCAGTTGGAGCCGTACAGTCTGCCGTCAACCAACACAACTCCTCCGTGATGGGTATCGATATCCTCGTTATTCCATTTTAAACGAATGGAACTTCCGTCATCTGAAAGTGAAAACATTGTACCGGGATGATCGTATCCGCTTGTGGTAAAAATTTCACCGTTTGAATAGAGCGGAGGATTAGTTTGTGCCCCCTCTCCCTGGCTTTTAGTATGGTACTGAATAAGATTGTAATCAAAGATTATATTGCCATTCCCGGGATTAATCCCAATTATGTTACGGGTTGTTTGCGTTACAATAATATCTGCCCCGTTGTGATGAATCAAAACCGGTGATGCATAAGACTTGGCACCGCCCAGACTTTTAGCCTTCCAGACTTCGGCTCCATTCGATTTTTTGAAAGCTACCATAGTGTAATTGTCGCCTCCGGTTGTATATACCACTAAGTCGTTTACCAGCAAGGGACTTTCAGAATCGCCGTGCCGGTGAATTTCTCCACCATATTTATCAACAGCATCGACCTGCCATACTATTTCCCCTGATTGGGCATCAATGCAACTCAATTGGCCAGTACCACTTGCCACATAAAGTTTTCCGTTTTCATAAGTTGGGGTGCACCGACTGTCGGAATAAGAGCGGGACCAGGAACGGCCATAATCCGTTTCCCAAAGTAGCTGTCCATTCAAACCATAAGCTGAAAGAGCATCGGTTTCGTCATTTTTAATTCCGGTAACGAAAATTTTTCCATCTGCCACAATTGGTTGTGAATACCCTTTTCCTATATTTTCAATTTTTAAAACCAGTTCAGGTCCGCCCGCAGGCCACTTTTTCAGAAGACTGGTTTCGGAAAAGTGTCCGGTTCTGCCAATGCCCCTGAATTCAACAATTTCCTGGGAAATCAGAGTAGTTGAAACTAAAATTGAAAATATGGTTAACAGCAGTCTCATTATTTATTTTTTTTTGGAGATGAAAAAGTGCTCAACTCCGTTCCGGATGTTATTTTTCCTTTACGTCAAAAACAAAAAGGACATCGCCGTGGCGCATAAATAATTTTCCATCTTTAATAAACGGATGTGCCCAATGAGGCCCGGCGCCTTTGGTAATTCTAAATTCACTTACAACTTCAAATCCGTCAGTATCTGGTTTTATTAATCCTACATTTCCACGCTCGTTGTAAGCATAAAGCAATCCGTCGGCCATTACCAGTGCGCCCTTGGTGTCCCAGTCTTCCACGTATTTAATTTCGCCGGTATCCCAAACCATGCATACCCAGCGGCCTTGTTTGTTGTTGTACCAGTTGGATCCGTAAACATGTCCGTCGTGCAGGATGACACCGTGATGGTGGTTATCCAAAGTGCGGCTGAAATATTTTTCTGAAACCGAAGTTCCGGTTGAATCCATTTTCAGCATTACAGCAGGATAATCATAGCCCATACTCAAGAAAATTTCATCCTCTTTAAAAATAGGAGTATTGGCCCAAATTAATCCTTCACGGTCCCATTTTTCCGGATCCAAATATTTGTAATGCCATGCTAATTCCCCGGTTTCAGGATGAATAGCGAGTAAATGGGTACCAATCATGGCCAAAATATAACGGAAATCCTTGTATTTATAGATGGTTGCCGAGGCGTAGGCACGCGGCCCCCCCAGCGATTCCGTTTGCCAGATCGATTTGCCGGTCATTTTGTCTAAAGCCACTACACTTGTGCTGGAGCCGGCCGGAGAACAGATAATCTTATCATCAACAATAAGCGGAGTTTCAGAATTTCCCCAGGTTCCGTATTCCGTTTCATATTCATTATCCACATCAAGAGCCCAAATTTCTTCTCCTGTATCACGGTTCAAGCAAACCACCCGTCCGGTCCCACTTTGCACATAAATCCGGTTATCTTCCACTACCGGAGTGCTGCGCGTATCGGGAAACGACTGGTTCCACGCCCTTCCGTAGGGAACCTGCCATTTCACGTTGCCTTGCAAATCCATTGCGGTAAGGTAGTCCAGTGTATCAATCATTCCTGTGGTATAAATCATATCCCCCGCAAAAATGGGAGATGACCAACCTTTTCCAATGCCTTCAGCTTCGAGAATAGTTTCGGGACCGTTTTCGGGCCACTCTTTTAAAAGGCCGGTTTCAGGAAAATGGCCATCGCGATCAGGACCGCGCCATTGTACCAGTTGGGCATTCACTGAGGAAATAAAAAAAATGAAGAGTATTCCTAGCAAGATATTTTTCATTATTACATGTATTAATTTTGCAGATTCTAAACGAATATTGTTTAAAACAAAATAGTTGCGAAAATCAAACAAATGTTTTAAACCTGATTATTCGGGAACAGGTTTCATTTGATTTTATAGGCTATCAATGCATTCCCGTGTCGAAGGAAAAGTATGCCGTTATGAATAACCGGATGCGACCAGTGTTGTCCCGATCCCAGTTCAACTCTGGTTTTGCTTACCAGATTGAATCCTTCCGGGGTGGCTTCTGCCAGGCCAAGTTCACCGCGGTCGCTGTAGCAATACAATATTCCGTCAGCATAAATGGTAACGCCTTTTCCAATTTCTTTTGAGGCATATTTTTCATTTCCGGTTTCCCAGTCCACACAGCGCCATTCGCGGTTATTATCGCCGGAACCGTAAAGATAGCCGTCAACCATAACCATTCCGCCAATGCGGCTGTCGAGGTTTTCGTTAAACCAGGCCTTTTCAACAGAGCTGCCGTCTGCACTCAGTTCGAGTTTCACTCCGCCCTGGCCGTAGCCGCTGAAACAAAACAAACCTCCGTCGTGGTAAATGGGTGTGTTGGCATGAACCTGGTAACGGTTGGTTTGTGGATGAGACCACAGCATTTCTCCATCCGCGGCATCGAGGCCAATTATATGATCGGCAGTGTGGGTTACCAGTAATTTCCGTGAAGGTAATTTAACAAGAAGCGGTGTGCAATAGGCTGAAAGCTCACCTTTTGCAGGCGACGACCATATTAAATTTCCATTTTGCCTGTTAAGTGCAACCACATTGTTGGTTTTTCCTCCCGGGGTAATGTAAATTACATCGCCGTCAACTACCGGTGTTTCAGTAACACCCCACTGGATATTCTCACCATCGAAATCGTTAAACACATCTTTGCGCCATTTTACTTCTCCGTCTGCCGCAGTCAAGCAGGTAAGCACACCATGCCCGGAATAAATGTAAAGCAAGTCTCCGGCAATAACCGGGGTTGAACGCGAACCGGGGTAACTTTCATGGAATTCTTCGCCGTAGGGAACTTTCCATTGCAACTCCCCATCTGGAGAAAGGGCATAAACATAGCCTGTCTGTCCTTCCATACCGGAGAGATAAATCAATTCGTTGTCAAAAGCGGGGGAAGAGTGTCCTTCGCCCAAACCATCGAAATGCCATATTATTTCAGGCCCTGATTCCGGCCACTGTTTCAATAACCCCGTTTCGTTATACACTCCATTACCATTTGGCCCTCTCCACTTTGTAGGAGTTTGAGCAAAAAGTGTAATTCCTGTAAAACCCAATAAAATAAAAAGAAAAAATGCTTTTTTTGCCATCAACTTTCGGTTTTAAATTAATTGCTTAAAAATAAAACCAATAAGTGAATTGTACAATCCAGAAGTCTAATTTATTACATGTCTAAATAGTGATATATGTTTACACTTTGTTAAGAAGTCGTTAACAAAAAATGGCATAACCTCTTTTGAAATTATGCCATTGAATTATCATTTCTCTTTTATTTTATTCTATCACCACTTTTGCCTGACGTTTCCGGTCATG
>JBNJGR010000156.1:0-1639 GCA_051747885.1 Bacteroidota bacterium
ATATCCGGCTCATTCAGAATTCGGATTAACTTATTCTCTTCCAGTTTTCTGAGTTCCTCCAACGATTCTTCTCCCGTTATTTCTATTCTTATTGTTTGCATTTTATATCAATGTTGTGATAATCAGGAATGAGAAATTTCAATTTCCGTTATTTGCAAATTTAATCTCTTTTTTAGTAAGACAAAATCATTTTTAAATTGAAGTGCCGGAAATCTGGTTCTACATTAAAGAAGAGTTTCTTAAAATATATTTTCCATACATTCTTTTACCATTCAACTTTAAACTTGTATTTTTGGGACTCATTTTCAAAAAAAGAAAAATAAAAACAGATGTTTGACAATTTAACTGACAGGCTGGAGCAATCGTTTAAGATGCTGAAAGGGCAGGGGTTGATTACCGAAATCAATGTTGCCGAAACATTGAAAGACATACGGCGTGCCCTGCTCGATGCCGATGTTAATTTTAAAATAGCAAAGCAATTTACCGATGATGTAAAAGAAAAGGCGCTTGGCCAGCAGGTACTTACTGCGGTGAAGCCGGGCCAGCTGATGGTAAAAATTGTAAAGGACGAACTGACCGAACTGATGGGAGGCGAAACTGCCGAAATCGAATTGAAAGGTTCTCCCTCGGTAATATTGATGGCCGGTTTACAGGGCTCGGGTAAAACTACATTCTCGGGAAAACTGGCGAACATGCTCAAGCGTAAAAAAGGTCGTCACCCCTTACTGGTGGCTGGCGACGTTTATCGTCCGGCAGCGATTGAACAGCTGAAAGTAGTTGGCGAACAGATTGATGTGCCGGTTTATACCGAAGACGGAAATAAAGATCCGGTAAAAATTGCTAAAGCTGCCATTAAAGAAGCCAAAACCAAAGGCCACGATGTGGTGATTATTGACACCGCCGGTCGTTTGGCTATTGATGAGCAGATGATGAAGGAAATTTCATCGATTAAAAATGCAGTGGAGCCTGACGAAATTTTGTTTGTGGTGGATGCCATGACCGGTCAGGATGCAGTTAACACAGCCAAAGAATTTAATGACACACTCGATTTCGATGGGGTAGTGCTTACCAAACTCGACGGTGATACCCGCGGCGGGGCTGCGCTTTCTATACGGTCGGTGGTCAATAAGCCCATTAAATTTGTGGGGACTGGCGAAAAAATGGATGCCATTGATGTTTTTCATCCCACGCGTATGGCCGATCGTATTCTTGGGATGGGCGACGTTGTATCGCTGGTGGAAAAAGCCCAGGAACAGTTCGACGAAGGCGAAGCCCGGAAACTACAGAAAAAACTCGCAAAAAATACTTTTAACTTTGACGACTTCCTGAAACAAATCAGCCAGATTAAGAAAATGGGTGATTTAAAAGATGTGGTTTCCATGATTCCGGGGATGGGGAAAGCTATGAAAAACATGGACCTCGATGATGATGCATTTAAACATATTGAAGCCATCATTCATTCGATGACCCCCGACGAGCGTGAAAATCCGTCGTTGATTAATGGAAGCCGCCGTAAACGCATTGCCAATGGATCGGGAACCAACATACAGGAAGTGAATCGCTTGCTGAAACAATTTGCCGAAACCCGTAAAATGATGAAAGCTGTATCGCAGGGCAAAAATGTACAGCGGATGATGGG
>JBNJGR010000156.1:1739-6585 GCA_051747885.1 Bacteroidota bacterium
TTAAAATACAACTTTGTTATTTGCAGGGTTGTTTCAAAATAAAAACTATGAAACTGATTGACGGGAAAAAAGTGGCAACAGAAATAAAACAGGAAATTGCTGCACAGGTTGTCAAAATAAAAGAAGAAGGCGGAAAAGCACCTCACCTGGCTGCAGTTTTGGTTGGTCACGATGGTGGCAGCGAAACGTATGTAAATTTCAAAATTAAGGACTGTAACGAAGTTGGGTTCAAATCTTCTCTCGTGCGTTTTGAAGATGATGTAACCGAAGAAGAGCTGCTTGCCAAAGTTGATGAGCTGAACAACGATGACGACATCGACGGATTTATTGTACAGTTGCCGTTACCTGCCCATATTAACGATCAGAATGTAATTGAAGCCATCGATCCCACAAAAGATGTGGATGGTTTTCACCCCGAAAATGTGGGCAGGATGGTTATCGGGTTTCCGTCTTTTGTTTCTGCCACTCCTTTTGGTATTGTTGAGCTATTGAAACGTTACAAGGTTGAAACCAGCGGAAAAAATTGCGTGATTGTTGGCCGCAGCAACATTGTTGGCCGCCCGTTGAGTATCCTGATGTCGCAGAAAGCCATTAACAGTACGGTTACAGTTGCACACAGCCGCACCAAAAACCTGGAAGAACTTTGCCGCAGCGCCGACATTCTTGTGGCCGCTATTGGCGTTCCTGAATTTGTAAAAGGGAACATGGTTAAAGAAGGTGCAGTGGTTATTGATGTGGGCACTACCCGGGTAAAATCAGACAAAACAAAATCGGGATGGAAACTGAAGGGCGATGTTTTGTTTGATGAGGTTTCACCCCGGTGTTCCTTTATTACTCCTGTTCCCGGTGGCGTTGGCCCCATGACAAGGGTATCGCTCCTGCACAATACATTGCTAGCTGCAACCAATCAAATTTACCGGTAAATTGCGTGAAATTAGAATCAGTATAAATTAGATTCAAAAGAACAGAATCCCGGTAAATGAACCCCCGATTATTGATTTTCAACCGGAATAATTGAATTATTTTTCTATTTTTGAATAACTAACTTGAAAAAAATCGAAAATTACTAAGAATGGAAAGGGTTGACAGTAAGGAAGAAAAGCAAAAGGCTGACGAAAAATTCAGGCAGGAAATTTATTCCAATGTGATTAGGGCAGGAAAAAGAACTTATTTTTTCGATGTAAAAAGCACCCGAAACGATGAGTATTATCTAACCATTACCGAAAGTAAAAGAAAGTATTCTGAAAACGGTAAATTTCACTACGAAAAGCACAAAGTATTTCTTTATCAGGAAGATTTCGACAAGTTTACCGACAGTTTGACTGATGTAATTAAGTTCATAAAAGAGAATCAGCCCGGTGAGAAAAAAGAGAACCGGGAAACTGAAGAGGTAACTGTTGACAGTGAAGAAAAGGGGAAAGATTTTACCGATGTGGATTTTGACGATATTTAATGCTTTCGGTATTTACCTATCCCAGAACAAACATGTTCTGAATTCCTGTTAATACCATGTTGATCCCAATTGCACCTATAAAAAATCCGTTTAACCGGAGCAGAACTTCCATGTTTTTATCGAAAGC
Source organism: Bacteroidota bacterium (assembly GCA_051747885.1). Taxonomy (GTDB): domain Bacteria; phylum Bacteroidota; class Bacteroidia; order Bacteroidales; family Prolixibacteraceae; genus Tangfeifania. Next base: position 3,320 of record JBNJGR010000156.1, read on the forward strand.
TGTTTTGAACTTTCTTCCATCGATAGAATCGCGGAACCTTTTTAAAGTATAAAGGGTTAAAAAATTTATTCCGAAAATAATAACCAGTGAAAGAGCTCCAATGGTAATCGAGTGTTTCTGAGAGAGCAAAATACTGAGTGAAATTGTTCCGGCGCCAACCATAAAAGGAAGCGCTATTTCCGAAGCCAGGTCGTCGAGGTTTTCCTTGATCATGATCAATGCTTTCTGGCCACGTACAATAAAAAAATAGGCATAAGAAAAAATGATTATCCCGCCGAAAATGCGAAACGATTCAAAGTCAATCTGAAAAACTTTTCTGAAAATTGAATCGCCCAGAAAGAAAAAAGCCAGGCAAATTATAAATGAGATCAGGGAAGCCTTAAAAATTACCATCATGAAACTTTTGTGAGTCAGATCTTTTCTAATAGGCTCAAGGTAAAGGAACAATGCAAAGGGATTGAGCATAACCAGTATTTCAACTATCGACGAAATCATAAGGCGGACTTTTTTCTGTTTTATACTACTCATTAAACGGCCTTCACTTAACTTTCAGATACCAGTTTAATTTTTTGCAAATGTAAATTGAAATTTCAGCTTTGCAAGCAAGTTTATCATTCTCTTAAAAAAAATACAAAAAAATCCCTGAGGGAATTTTGAACTCCTCAGGGATAATTAGTTATTCGGTTAAAAGACAGCGGCTGAAAACCGCATTGCTTTTTATTTTTTGTAGATTTTTTGGTAGCCGTAAATGGCGCTTTCGCCCAGTTCTTCCTCAATGCGGAGCAGTTGGTTGTATTTTGCCATACGGTCGGAGCGGCTCAGTGAACCGGTTTTTATCTGGCCAGAGTTGGTAGCCACAGCAATGTCGGCAATAGTAGAATCTTCGGTTTCACCAGAACGGTGTGAAGTAACTGAGGTGTAACCAGCACGGTGCGCCATTTCAATGGCATCCAGTGTTTCAGTTAACGTTCCAATCTGGTTTACTTTAATCAGGATGGAGTTGGCAGCGCTCATTTCAATACCTTTCTGAAGGTATTCCACGTTGGTTACAAACAGGTCATCGCCAACCAACTGGCACTTGTCACCTATAGCGGCATTCAGCTTTACCCAGCCGTCCCAGTCACCTTCGTCCATTCCGTCTTCGATGGAGTCAATCGGGAATTTTTCAATCAATTCAGCAAGGTAAGCAACCTGTTCTTCCTGGTTGCGTTTTGCAGCGCCTTCACCTTCAAATTTTGTATAATCGTACACACCATTTTCGAAAAATTCAGAAGCTGCACAGTCGAGTGCGATGGAAACATCGCCGCCGTCTTCAGCACGGCCAGGTTTGTAACCGGCGTTTTTAACGGCTTCGATGATGCTGTTCAGGGCATCTTCTGTTCCTTCCAGTTCAGGAGCAAAACCACCTTCGTCTCCTACAGCAGTACTCAGGTTGCGGCCTTTCAGTACTTTTTTCAGGCTGTGGAAAACTTCGGCGCCCATACGCAAACCTTCGCTAAATGAAGGCGAACCAATGGGGCGAATCATAAATTCCTGGAAAGCAATTGGTGCATCGGAGTGCGAACCGCCGTTAATAATATTCATCATCGGAACCGGCAGTGTTTTGGCGTTGGTTCCGCCAATGTAGCGGTACAACGGAACACCGGCAAACTCAGCAGCAGCTTTTGCAACAGCCAGCGAAACGCCCAACATGGCATTAGCGCCCAGTTTCGATTTTGTTTTGGTGCCGTCGAGTTCCAGCAGCAGGTTGTCTACTGCTACCTGATCGGTGGCATCCATGCCAACCAGTTCTTTGGCAATAATATTGTTAACATTGTCAACCGCTTTCAATACACCTTTTCCAAGGTAGCGGCTTTTATCGCCGTCGCGTAGTTCCAGCGCTTCGTTTTCGCCGGTTGATGCTCCCGATGGTACGGCTGCACGGCCAAATGCACCGCTTTCGAGTAGTACTTCTACTTCTATGGTTGGATTACCGCGTGAATCCAGAATTTCTCTTGCTCTAATGTCGCTAATTAACATGGTGAATTGTTTTTATTATTTAACTTATTTTTTTGTTTTTGTCAGAAAACCAGAAAGTTATTTCTGATTTGATAACGCAGTCCAAAGATAATAAATTGTTTTGTTTGGTTTAAGCCTCCCGTTCAACTGAATTCCGAGATTTCATATAGTGTTAACCTGATGAGGGTGGTGCGGATTCCGATCCGCACATTTAGAAGGAACCGTTCTTTCAAAAAGAGAACGGTTCCTTTTATTTACTTCCTGTACTTTTCCCCCACTTCATACCGCAACACGTCCACTTCCTGAAAAATTACAAGGCCGCCTTTTTTGCTGTGCTCCATCAACCCGTTTACCTTTCCTGCAAAATCATCCAGTTTTTCAACGGTATCGACTATTTCAACGGCAACCGGCATATCGCCCGAAAGCGCAAATATTTTTTGAGTGTGGACGGAGTGGCTGGCCCCAAACGACATGATTCCTTTAAAAACCGTAGCCCCGGCCAAGCCAGCTTTTCGGGCTGCAAAAACAATTTCTTCAAACAATGGGCGGCCTTGTACTTTATCGGTTTCGCCCACATAAATTTTCAGCATTCCTGCTTTTCCTGTAATTTTCATCACATTCCACTTAAAAGATTAACCGTATAAGTATTACGCCTAAATACACTGCAAGGATACCTAAAAACAGACTTCCGAAAACATTTATAAAAAACGGACCGAAAGCGTTTTCTTTCAACATGGTGAAATTGTTGTAGGCAAACGATGAAAATGTAGTGAAGCCTCCGCAAATTCCCACTGCCAGAAACATTCGCCATTCGGCACTCATCAGGTTTCCTTTTTCGGCAAGGGCGAAGATGATACCGATAGCAAAACTCCCGGCCACATTTGCCACAAGCGTTCCGTAGGGGAAAGTGCTGGCCAAATCCTTTTCCACAAAAACCTGAACCAGGTAGCGAAGCACGCTTCCGATAAAGCCTCCGGTTCCTACAAGTAAAATGGTTCGTAGCATTTCAGTTCTATTTCAGATTGAGAAGATACCGGATAACGAATTTCCAATTTTCAACAGCTGTTGTGCTGATATCATTTTCAATCTATTATTTTTAAAGAATCAAATTTACAAAAAATGAAGTTACGAATAATTATTCTTGCTGCAGTTCTATTTTTTACGAACCGGTCAGCAGCTCAGTCAGGTATTGAAGAGTTAATTCAAAACCTGATTTCGCAGGAAAACTACAAACATGCTTCTGCCGGCATTCACATTGTTGATTTAAG
>JBNJGR010000157.1:0-6547 GCA_051747885.1 Bacteroidota bacterium
ACTTCAGAAAGCCAGGCGCCGGTTTTTCCGGCTTTGTTCTGAACTTTTATATCCGATTCCAAAACCAACTCTTTCCAGGGCAAATCGAGTTTGCTTTGGTCGGCACCGCCATAAAAAATAAATGAAACAAAGGCAACCAACAAATAAGCAGCAATCAGTAAAACCAAAATACCCGTAATGAACCTGAATTTCTCATTTTTATAAAAAGGAATGCTCTTTTCTCTCTTCTTACGGTTCGTTTTTCCGGGCTTTTTCGCTTTTAATACCATACAGGTTTTACTTGTTTTAAAATGAAATGCAAATTTAACTAAAATAATTCAGGTTGCCTTTCAATTTTTGTTTTCAAAGAAACAACGTTCAAATAATAAAATTGATTTCGGAAATCTGTTTTTTCTGCGTGTTTATAATTCAAAATTCAACTCCACTGACAAATTGATTTTTCATCACATAAATTACTGTTTTTTAACAGAATATAAATACAAAAAGATGACAAAACTCTGTTCCTTTTATCCGATGGATTTTTTATGTTTGTTTCGAATGTAAAACTTGATAAATGGAACGACTTGCTGTAGTGGCATTGGGAGGAAATGCCCTTTTACGCGAAAATGAAGAAGGCACCATAGTGCAACAGGAAAAAAATGCAACGGAAACTGTTGAAAACCTGGTTCACCTTATAAAAGATGGATACAACCTGGTAATTACCCATGGAAACGGGCCGCAGGTTGGCAATATTTTAATGCGCAACGATGCCGGCGAAAAGCTCTACAACATTGCCCCCATGCCCCTCGATATTTGCGTGGCCGATTCGCAGGGCGGTATTGGTTACATGGTAGAGCGCATGCTGCGCAATGTGCTCATTGACCACGGAATTCAAAAAAATGTAATCACAATGGTTACATTAGTCGAAGTGGATGAACACGATCCAGCATTTAAAAATCCCACAAAACGAATTGGAAAAATATACAGCAAAGAAGAAGCTGACCGGCTTAGCCATGAAAAAAACTGGATGTTTAAACCTTCGTCGAAAGTTGAAGGTGGTTACAATCGTGTGGTTTTCTCCCCCACTCCGCTCGATATTCTAAACAAGGAAACAATTGAACTACTTGTAAATAACGGCAATATTGTTATTGCAGCCGGTGGCGGTGGCATTCCTGTTTATTATGATAAGGACAATACCATCCGAACGCTCGATGCTGTTATTGACAAAGACCTGGCATCGGGCCTTCTGGCAAATAATATTAATGCCGATGAATTGTACATTTTAACCGATGTGCCCTTTATTTACAAAGACTTTAACAAACCAACCCAGGAAAAACTGGAATTTTTAGACTTTGCCGATACGCAAAAATACCTTGAAATGGGTACTTTTGCCGAGGGCAGCATGGAACCCAAAATCAGGGCATGCCTCAACTTCCTGAAAGATGGCGGTAAAAAATGTGTGATTACCGAAGCTAAAAAACTGGAAGACAAATCATTTGGGTCAAAAATTACAATGCATTACGAAGACTAAAATTATTGATTATGGCTTTTAACTTGAAAAACAGAAACTTTCTGAAATTACTGGATTTCTCTCCGGAAGAAATAAATTTTTTGCTTGGATTATCGGCAAACCTGAAAAGCGCAAAATACACCGGTACCGAACAGCCTAAGCTGGCAGGTAAAAACATCGCGCTCATTTTTGAAAAATCATCTACCCGCACCCGGTGTGCCTTCGAAGTGGCTGCTTTCGACCAGGGTGCTCAGGTAACCTACCTGGGGCCGTCGGGTTCACAAATCGGTCACAAAGAGACGATGAAAGACACAGCAAGGGTTTTGGGCCGCATGTACGACGGCATTGAGTACCGCGGCTTTGGCCAGGCAATTGTAGAAGAGCTGGGCAAATATGCCGGCGTTCCGGTTTGGAACGGACTCACCAACGAGTTTCACCCAACCCAAATTTTGGCTGATTTTCTCACCATGAAAGAACACTCGGACAAACCACTGTCACAAATCAAGTTTTGCTACCTGGGCGATGCCCGCAACAATATGGGCAATTCGCTAATGGTTGGTGCGGCCAAGCTGGGCATGGATTTCAGGGCAGCGGCGCCAAAACAATACCAGCCGTCGGCTGACTTACAGGAACAGTGCCGCCAAATTGCAAACGAAACCGGTGCAAAAATCACTATTACTGAAAATGTGGAAGAAGCCGTGAAATACTGCGATTTTCTTTACACCGACGTTTGGGTTTCGATGGGCGAGCCGGAGGATGTTTGGGCTGAACGAATTAAGTTGCTCCTGCCCTACCAGGTAAATAAAAAAACAATGGAACTGACAGGAAATCCGGATGTGAAATTTTTACACTGCCTCCCCGCTTTCCACAATCGCGAAACAAAAGTGGGCGAAGAAATCCATCAAAAATTTGGAATTGAAGCCATGGAAGTTACCGAAGATGTTTTTGAAAGCCGTGCATCAGTGGTATTCGACCAGGCCGAAAACCGGCTGCACACCATTAAAGCAGTGATGGTAGCAACGCTGAAATAATGAAGGAGTAACGTTTTAAAACCGTAAAAGCAAAGTGCCCCGCCGGATATGGCGGGGCACTTTGGCAAATAAACATTAATCTCCTTATTCCGGTTCCTCTTCGATTTCCTCAGGAGGGCAACACCGGTATTCCTGCGATTTTTCCAAAAGCTCTATTTGCTTTTTAAGCATTTCATTTTCAAGTTTTTTACGTTCCAGGTTCAGCTCAATTTCTTGCTGAAGAGCCGGTTCGCAAGTTTCACATTCATCAAGACAACCCCTAACAATAATTCCGGGTGTTGGCAAAACTTCCGAACGTTCCCAGGATAATTCTGCAATAATTTTTTCTGTTGGTTTTCCTGACTGTCTGTCGAGTAATCCGGCCTTTACAAGATCTTGATCTACGGCTTGAAGTGCAGCATTCCGAAGGGAATCACTATAAGTTGGTTCACTTCGCTCCATGGATAAACTGGCAGTTCTGTAAGTTGATGCAGCAGAAAAAGAACCAGCAGAAAGCCCGGCACTTACCAAATTTGCCTGTTGCCGTTCAGCAGCGCTGGTTCGCGCCATACGTTCAATATCCAGACGGTTTTTGCTGGTAGCTGCAACTGCTTTTGGCACCACTGCAACACGGCCGGTAGTATCAACCGGAACCCTTTGGGATGCGCCTGTTGGTACCTTGGGATCTGCAACCCGACGTTCAATAGCAACAAGTTTTAATCGAACGGTTTGCATCTTGTTAATTTTATGAAACAGATAGGTTACCGCTCGACACTTGTTGGGATTACTGAACAATCGGGAAGATGATTCATAATGAGCCTCAGATTCGCCTTCCTGATGCGTTCGTTGCTCAACTTCACCAACAGAAGTAGAACTTTTTGCCCGTACACTGGCAGCAACATATCGTGATGCAGATTCAGCATGTTGAGATAAACTGCGGCTAAATTCACTTGCCGATTGTGCATCATAACTGCCGCCACCGCCACCGCCACCAATTTCTACAATACCAAAAAGTGAGACACTTGCACCGCCTCCACCTTCGGCCCATGACTCTTCATAATTTGAACTTGACGAACCACTTTCGTTAACTGTTAAGTCGCTCATTGCCTGAGCCATGCCTGCCGTATAAAACGATTCTTCAGAAGTTGTTTCATGCCGGTAAGCCAAATTCGATTCACTGTCGAATGACCACCGGTTGTGGCGATCGCTTGTAAACAACCGAACTTTTTCACCCGGAAGCAGCGTGGTAGAATAAATTGGATCGCCTACAACCAACGGACCAGTGCATCGTTCAAGCCGGAAGTGTAATTCCACCTCAACTGGAACATGTTGACGATTATCTCCAACCCGCGGACGAAATGGCATCCGGTAACGGAAATTTAGTGTGTCACAAACAGGTACTTGTTCTAATTCAGGACAACATCCTATATCCGGAATTTTCACTTTTGCTGGTACTTTCTCTTTTACTTTTCCATTCATTTTTTTTCCTCCTGCATTTTGTTAAATATATAAATCAAAAAATAGTGATTTGAATCATCTTTGATGTATTCAATATTTATTCAATTTATGTCATATCTCAATAAATATCAACAATTTAACAAACAAGTATAATACCCTCAACAGGTATTAAAAAACTGTCAGATTCTTTAATTAATGCTTATTTTGGATGTAAATACAGACAGTATCTGCATTTGGAAAACAATTCAACTTAAAACATATGCACCTAATAACCAGAAAACTATAAATATTTTCACCTGAAATAAAATAGGATATTTTAGTATTTTTTTGTAACTTGTTTGTTGTATTTATTTACTAAATGGATGTTTTACAATTAGTCTTAAAAAAATGGTTAATAAATCTGATATTATGAACCGGATTGAAAATGTAATCCGGGACAAACAATACAGTAATAAAACAGAAACAGCTTATACCGACTGGATTTACAGGTTTATTACATTTACTGACCGTGAACATCCCAACAATATGGGTGAAAAGGAAATTAAAAACTTTATTCATTTTCTGGCTTTTGACAAGGGAGTTTCAGAATCAACCCAAAATCAGGCATTAAATGCCATATCATTTTTTTACAGAGACATACTTCAAATTTCATTAAAAAACAGTGAGTTGGTAAATGTATATTTCAGAAAGAAATTGCCATTGGTTTTAGAACGCGATGAAGTTCAAAAAATATTAGATCAACTGAACGGTGAAAAAAAGCTGATGGTTTCACTTTTATACGGAAGTGGATTACGATTGATGGAATGTCTTACTTTACGAATAAGAGACATTGATTTTAAATTGAATAAACTAATAATTCGTGATTTTAATGAAAAAACAGAACGAAAAACCATTCTCCCACATATATTGAAATCAGCATTAAAGAGACAGGTTGAAAAAGCAAAAATTAAATTTGAAGAAAACAGCACGATTAGAGAGTTTTCAGGGGCATCGGTGCCTGAAATTTGTAAAAAAAATTACCCAAATGCCTTAAAAAAATGCGATTGGCAATTTATTTTTCCATCAATAAAACTAAGGAAAAATCCGCTTACAGAAAAATTAGTCCAACATCATAAACATGAAAGCTATTTGCAAAAGGCCATAAAAACTGCAGTGGCAAAATCTAAAATTAACAGGAATGTTTCCTGCAATACTTTTCGTCATTCTTTTGCAGCTCATCTGCTTGAAGATGGATATGATGTGCACGCCGTTCAGGAATTACTGGGACATAAAAATGTTCGTACTACCATGAAATACAACCAACTACTAAACAAAAACAGGTTAAACGTACACAGTCCCCTTGATTATTAAATACTTTCTTCAACTATAAATTTACAATCCCAGAACAAAATATTAAAACAAATCACAAAATATCCTCCTATCAACCCAACCGCATCATTTTCCCTTCTTTTTCATATTCTTTCTGAATTCCTTTCAGAAGGTCCTCTGACGAAATGGTTTTCGATTTTTTCTCCAAAGTTTGCAACCCGGCAAACTGAATTATATTTACAATATTGGCGCCAGTTAAATGATATTTTCTGGCAACTTCCTCAATATTAACCTTTTTGTCAAGTTTTGCTATTTTGGGGAAGTAATTTTTCCAAAGCATTACACGTTCGGCTGTATCAGGATTATCGAATTCAATGATGGAGTTGAACCGCCGGGTAAATGATGGATCGATATTCGACTTCATATTGGAAGCCAGAATGACCAGCCCGGCGTGCGATTCAATACGTTGCAGCAGGTATGAAACTTCCTGGTTGGCATATTTATCATGGGCATCGCGTACGTTGGTGCGTTTGCCAAAAATGGAATCCGCCTCGTCGAAAAACAGTATCCAGTCTTTGTTGGCCGCTTTGTCGAATAGTTTTGAAAGGTTTTTTTCAGTTTCACCAATGTACTTTGAAACCACCATTGAAAGGTCGATTCGGTACACATCGCGGTCTGTGTATTTTCCCAGCAGGCAGGCAGTCATGGTTTTCCCGGTGCCGGGCGGACCATGAAACAATACCCTGAAACCCGGTTTGATTTTACCGCGCATTTTCCAACTGTTCAACAACTCGTCACTATATTTCAGCCACGTTTCAATCTCTTTTATACCTGTCAGCGTCTTTTCATGAAGGACCAAATCCGACCATTCCAGTTCGGTTGTAATCCGCTGGGCCGGAAAATCGCTGCTGAGCTGCGGTTTCGAAATTTTCCCGGAAACAAACAAATCCACGTACTCTTCGTCGAGGATCAGCCTTCCACTCATTTTAGGCTCGCCGTGTCCCGGTCGTTCTATGTACAACACGTTTTTACGGGCAAACAAACGATCCTCTTCAAAAAAGCGGGAAATCTCAGCTCGTTTTTCCACATCCATACCGGCCAGAACATACAAAACAGTTTCGCCGGTGGGCAAAATGCCCCGGTGGTTTTTTCCTTTCACACCTCCAAATTCCGGAAAATCGCCTCCATTGGGAAGATAAGCAGAAATAACCGAACCGAAGAAACCAGGATCGATGTGGGGAATTAATGCCAGAAGCAAGATAACCGTTTCCTCACTGGAAAG
>JBNJGR010000158.1:0-6499 GCA_051747885.1 Bacteroidota bacterium
GAAGGCTTGCTCCCGGTTTGTACTCCTTTATGTTTTTTATTTTCTTGTAGTATCCTTCCACTGTCAGGTCTATCGCATTTTGCCAGAAACTGTTGACCAGCCCAATCGAATATTGGTTTCCCACTTGCGGTGGCAGGTATTCATCGCTCAATTTCCAAGTGTCAGTGGGAGAAATTGCCGTAGTGTTGGTGAGCATATGAATATACTGGGTTGTTTTGTTGTAACTGAATTTCAGTGAAGTATTTTGGCTCAACATATAATTTGCAGAAAGCCTGAATTCAGGATTATTGTAATGTTTTTTAATGGAATTCGGAGCGTTGAAAATAGTATCTGTAATATTCTCTTCGCTTAGCGGGAATCCTTCAGCGTAAAGAAATCTTTCCCCATCATCAAGCGAGAAGAAACCCGACCATCGCATTCCGGTTTCGAGGCTTAGCAGCGGTGTTACTGAAAATTCTGCACCAGCAAAAACACCATACTCAACGGCATTTTCGGCGGCACTGTAAAAACTGTTAACTTGTGATTCCTCCCCTGGAATTATCTCGCCCGGATTTACTTTGTACCAGATAGACTCCACCCCAAAATAAGTTTTAAACAAACCATTATTGCTGTATTCATTATAGTTTTTGAATCCGTGATAAGCTACATCATGCATCATTTCGAATGCCCGGGATGGATATTCAAAGCTGGAAATATTGTAGGAGAAGTTACTGTATGAAAGATTGACTTCCGATTTCCAGTTTTCGTTATATTCATGCTCGAGCCGGGCAGAAGAAACCAGGTTTTTATACCGGTATAAAGTATCGCTGCGGAGTTTAAATTTGTCGTTACTTAAATAAGCTCCAATAGTCAGGCGATTTTTGGGATTAAGCTGGAAGTTTACTTTCCCCTGCACATCGTTAAACCCAACTTCACTGTTGTACAATTCCGGAATATTGATTTGGTTCAGCAACCAATCGGAATAGGTTCCGCGGGTGCTGAACACAAAGGTTGATTTTTCGGTTACCGGCCCCTCGAGCATCAGTCGTGCCGAAAAAAGACCAACCCCGCCAACTCCTGAAATATTCTCAGGGTTCCCGGTTTTTGTATTGATTTCGTACACTGAAGAAACCCTCCCACCGTATTTCGACGGGATACTTCCCTTATATAAAACTGCGTTTTCCACCACATCGGAATTAATGGCAGAAAAGTTTCCAAAAAAGTGAGATGGATAAAAAACAGGCGCATTGTCAATCATTATCAGGTTCTGGTCGGTTTTTCCACCGCGAACATTAAACCCCGATGTTCCCTCGCCCACGCTGGCAACACCTGGCAGCATAAGAGTACTTTTTATTACATCCGACTCTCCCAGCATAGCAGGCAACGATTCCAGCATTTCGCCCTCAAACCTTTCCACACCTGAGAAAACCCTGCTGACCTCTCCGTTTTGTTCACCCAAAACATCAATATCCCCAATAATATTCATTTGCGTTTCCATCTGTACATTCAAAGCGCCATCTGAATAAATATTCACGATTCTTTGGGTTGGCTCCATGCCAATGCTACTGAATTGCAGGGTATTGTTTCCAACCGGGACACGGATTTCGAAATAACCATTTTGGTTGGTTGATACTCCCTGTGAAGTTCCTGCCAAAATAACATTTGCATTATACACCGGTTCTCCGGATTCATAACTTGTAACATGCCCCCTCAAAATAGCATGTCCGGAATTATTTTTTCCCGGGGTGCCAATTTCGAAAATTTTGAAAGCCTGCTGTTTGAGTTGATTTAAATCTTTTTCAGGTTTTTCTTCGGGCTGAATTTCCGGAGTGTCCTCAATTGGTTTTCCAAGTATTTCAGTCACAGGTTCCCCTTCGAACAAAAAAACACGATCACCACTACGATAGAATTCCAGGGAAATTGTACTGCATATTTCTTCCAGGCATTCATCCAGCGTAATACCACCACAGTTAGTATTTACCTTTTTATTCTTAAGTGCAGATTCCTGAAAGTAAAATTTCACATTGTATTTTATTTCCAGATTTTGAATTAATTCTTCGACTGCTATTTTTTCGGATACCATTACATTATCCTGTCCTGATGAAAATAAAAATCCAAAAGAAAAAAGAAGGTTAAGAATTATAGTTTTGTACAAGGCACTGCTATTCATTTAGCTTTTGGTTTAAGGCGTTAAGGAGTCGTAATAGTCTAAAACCCGAGCAATATCTTCAGGTTTTTCACCATCAATACGCATATTGTTTCTCCTTATATATTTTCGGATTTGTTTTTTCTGATCTTCAAACAAACGGAGGAAAGTTCTTTTGTTGGTGCATCCCCGAAATTCATCATCCTTTTTTATGTATATAACCGGCTGATACAAATATTCACCCATATAGTTACCGGTAACCCTGTTATTAATAACTTTTTTGTGGTAGATATAACAAGTTGTTTCGCCCTTGTAAACTACCTGAAAATATTTTTTCCCTTCCACACCGGAAAGTTTTTTTCGTTCGAAAAAATGTTCCCTTGCAGTAACAGGATGTATTAGCACAAAACTTTCTACAAAATTTTCATTTAGTATGAGTTCCCTGGTTTGGGTACCCACCTCTTTAATAAGGATCAATTCATTACTTAACAACTCATAAGTTAACGTCAAGGGCGAAAAATTCACACCGTTGAATGTTACACTCCCTTCAAAAAGGTCGTTATCATAAAAAAAAGGATGCCCTTTGTAATTATTTTCGTAATACCACCTGGCACCATTTACAACAGCAAGTTCTGATGAATAAACCTCAGATGCTTCCAATTCAGAAAAGGTATTTTGAGAAAAAGCAGATTTTGCCCAGGCAGAACAGAGCATAAAACATAAAACGAGGAATGAAGTAAAAAACTTAGATGTAAACATTAACCATTCAATTATCACTCACAATCAGTAAAAATAAAAAAAAGTCCTGACAAGAAGTCAAGACTTTTTTTTATTTATAAATTTTTAGAACCAATTAATTGGCCCACCACAGTTTGGTTTCCTGGCTGTCGCCTCCAATTGAAGAAGCAGCAGCTTCTACGTTAGTTTTATTTATACTGCCTTCGTTTAACGGATATTTGTTACGCTCTGGCAGGTCAGTAAGTCCTCCAATCGGGATAAACTCATACGTTTCTGTCATTTCCCCGTCAGCAGTTGGCCAGGTATAATCGTAGGGCTGGTTTGGCCTAACCAAAGTATTTGGATAACCTGTACGGCGGTATTCGCTCCAGGCTTCCATAGGCTGCATGTAAAGTGCAATGTATTTCTGTGTCAATACACTTTGTTCATCTGCAGCAGGCAGGTTGTCAATATATGCATCGATATCAGCCGATGCAACTCCCCATTTTTCCATTGAGGCCCTAACTCCTTTTTCATACCATTCCTGATCCCAGTCATTCATTTCACTCAAAATGAAACAAACCTCTGCATATTCCATGTAATATTCGGTATAGTCAGGTGCAAGGATTGCAGCACCGGGCTGAGATTCCCATTCAAAGTCCGCCACCACATCGTTTGATTGTGTTAATGGAACACCTACTTTGTCACCATTTGAATTATCGTCAACATAGATATCCAAACGTGGATCTTCCATGCCAAACGGGCCGCGTTTTCCCTGGAGCAGTTCTACAAACTGCGCCGAAGGGGCAAAGTCTTTACGGGCATTAACTACAAATCCCTGGTACATTGGGGCACCGTTCACAGCATTTGCTTCGAAAGTTACGCCTGCATTATCGGCATTCGACTCCATAACTCCGGCTGAGATGGCTCCGTCAATGTGTCCCTGAGCTGCCGGGTAAACGTCTTTGATCCTGTTTGCAATACGCAACCGCAATGAGTTGGCAAACTTTTTCCACTGGGTGGCATCTCCACCAAAAAAGTTGTCGCCGTCAATCATTTTCGACGAAGTATCGATATTCTGTTGCGCCTGATCGAGTTCGTTCAGCATATCAGCATAAATATCCTGCTGGGCTGCATAGGCCGGCATATCAATTTCATCTGTTTTCAAGCTGTTTGCCTGAAACGAAGGATTATCGCTGCCATAGGAATAGTAAGGAATATCGCCCCAAAGTTCAAGCCCGTGTAAATAGACAAATACCAACATTATCCGTGCGGCAGAAATCTGGTTTTCGTTGGGCCCAAACTGCGCCATGTCACCACTGGTTTCCTCATTTGTATTCAATTCAATAATATCAATAAGATCCTGGGCATTAAAGTAAATATCGTTCCACCCCGCACGATTAACCGTTTCACGGTACTGGAAGCGATCTTCTTCTGTATAATTCACCTGGTTCCAGTATTGCATCCAAAGCAGCATCTGCCGACCGGAGAACCAGACATCACGTGTGTCGTTCATGAACTGTTTTTGCACACGGTTCATAATCCCGTAAGTAGGTGCAACTTCAGGGCTGTTGGGGTCGCTGAAGTAATCTACTTCACACGAGAACAGCAAGACACCCACAAGAAATACTGTAATATAATATTTTAATGTCTTCATTTTTTCTACGTATTAAATATTAAAAATTAATTCTCAGGTTAAATCCAAATGAGCTTGTTGCCGGAATAATACCTCCTTCAAGGCCCTGAATGTTTCCTGAACCACCAACAACTGTTTCCGGATCGATTCCTTTGTTATCCAACCCCCAAACAGCAAGGTTGCGGCCATATAGCGACAAGCGTACTGACTGCACAAAATCAACGGGTTGAGCAAGGGTATATCCAAGAGTAACTTCCCTAAGTTTGATGTACGAGGCATCGAAAATGCTGGTTGCACTTGGTGTTCCATAACCATGGTAATGGTAAGCTCCCCAGTTCAAAGCTGGAAGGTTGGTTTCATTAGGGCTGGTATTTGTTACTACTGCATTTCCTTCGTCATCGTAGCTAAGATCTCCGGTTACACCTTCAAGTACAATACCATCTTCACGGATTGTATTTCCATCAGAAGTAGGAGTTGCGGTTTCGGCAGCCATACCTGAATACATTGCCCACATGTGGGTAAGTGAATAATAGACACCACCTTTTGAAATATCAATTAAACCACTTACATCAAAATTTTTATAACGGAATGCATTGCGAATACCTGCAGTATAGTCAGGAAGTACAGAACCAACTGACTCCAGCTCACCTGCAAGGTACATTCCATTATCGCCAACCAATTTGTTACCATTGTCGTCGTAAATAAAATTATAGGCAAACAATTCCTGAAATGTAGCGCCTTCCACAGCATTCAGCAATGCTCCTCCAAATGGAGCTGAAGCAAGCTGAATTTTGTCAAGGTCTTCCGGTAAGTCCATCACTTCGTTCTGGTTTTTCGCATAGTTCAATGTGATGTTCCATGAAAAATCAGTAGTTCTTACCGGGCTACCGTAGAGTAATACTTCAATACCTTTGTTGTTAATTTTACCGGCATTAATTACTCTTGATGAATAACCACTTGAGGCACTTACTTCAATCGGCACAATCTGGTTTTCGGTATCCCGGTTATAATAACTCACGTCAAAACCAACCCGGTTATTCAGGAATGCACCTTCGATCCCGAACTCAATCTCACTTGTTTGTTCCGGTTTCAGGTTCTGGTTTCTTAGCCGGGTTTGATTGGTAAACTGTGGACTTCCATTGAAAGGATCGCCAATAGAATACACATTGAAAACCTGATAAGCCCCTGTACCATTACCTGTTTCCCCATAGTTGGCACGAATTTTCAGGTTGTCAACACCTTCAATGTCTATCAATTCAGATGCAATAAAACTGGCAGATACTGAAGAATAAGAATAATCATTTGCCCCTGTTGGAAGTGTTGAGTCAAAATCTTTTCTGAAAGTACCGTCGATATAAATCATATCCTGAAATCCCACACTTGCAGAACCGAACCAGCTGTTCA
The DNA here is from genome assembly GCA_051747885.1 of Bacteroidota bacterium. GTDB lineage: Bacteria > Bacteroidota > Bacteroidia > Bacteroidales > Prolixibacteraceae > Tangfeifania. The sequence goes on from JBNJGR010000158.1 coordinate 5,883, forward strand.
CCTGCATTTCGCGTTTGGTATCACCTAATAGCGGCGAGTTGGCGGAGTTGTTCAGATTATAAAGACCATCGATAACCAGTCCGCCATTTGTTTCGCCGTAAAACAATGCATAATCGTTTTTACGTGAATTAACACCCAGCATGGCCAAAATACTGAAATCATCTATATTCTTATTGAATTCCAGTTTACCTTCGAGGTTGGTTTCTGAAGCCTGCCTGTTAAACTGACCATAATATGACATGGCCTGTGAACCTTTTGCCACTCTTTCGCGCACATTAAATGTATAGGTATCATAATAGAATGTACCCGATGCGCTTAAATAATCGGTAATATTCGCCTTTAGGCCAGCTTTCCCGTAAACGCGTGTTCTGTCGTCATCCTGGTAGTTTTTGTAGGCAGTCCAATATGGGTTGTCGGAATAAACCGGTGAACCATCGTTCCATGAAACTCTGTTCCATGTGCGCATTGTTCCATCCGGATTCACATAATCTTTCAATTTTTCAAAATCGAGCTGACGCTGACCCCACTGAAAGAATTTTTGCGATTGTGAATTGTCGCCATATCCAAACTGTGGTCTCCCTAAAGTTTCAGTATAAACAACATTTAAATTAGCATTT
>JBNJGR010000159.1:0-6409 GCA_051747885.1 Bacteroidota bacterium
GGCGACGAAATCAGGATTGTAATGGATTACCCGCGGCGCGAATTGAAAATTATTCCTGAAGATATACCACTTGATATTGTTTATGAAGACGACCAGCTAATTGTTGTTAATAAGCCGGCAGGCCTGGTAGTCCACCCCGGACACGGAAACTATTCCGGCACGTTGGTTAATGCATTGGCCTGGTATTATAAAGATTTGCCACTGTTCAACAATGAAGATCCGCGCCCGGGACTGGTGCACCGTATCGACAAAGACACATCGGGACTGATGGTAATTGCCAAAACCGAACAAGCCAAAAACAAACTGGCGCTTCAGTTTTACGAAAAAACCAGCGAAAGACTTTACCACGCACTTGTTTGGGGCAGTTTAAAAGACGATTCCGGAACAATAACAGGAAACATTGGCCGCAGCCCCAAAAACAGGCAGGTTTTTACTGTTTTTTCTGACGAAGAACAGGGCAAACACGCCGTTACTCATTATAAAGTTTTAAAACGAATTGGGTATGTAAGCCTGGTTGAATGCAGGCTCGAAACCGGCCGCACTCACCAAATCAGGGTGCACATGAAACACATCAACCACCCGTTGTTTAACGATTCCACTTATGGGGGCGACCAGATTTTACGCGGCACAACATTTTCCAAGTACAGGCAGTTTGTGCAGAATTGTTTTAAATTGCTGCCCCGTCAGGCACTGCATGCCAAAACACTGGGCTTTGTGCATCCCATAACAGGTGAAAAAATGCAGTTCAATTCTGACCTGCCCGACGATATGCGCACAGTAATTGAAAAATGGGAAAAATATATTTCAAGCAGACATGACTGAAAAACCTGACATAGCAGTTATTGCCGGTGGCGACTCATCCGAATTTGTTGTTTCGGTAAAAAGTGGCGAGAATGTTTTTAAAGCTATCGGCACCGGGAAATTTACCCCCTGGCTGGTTCACATGAAAGGCGATGACTGGCACGTTATTCAGAATGGGAACAAACTTAGTGATATCGACAAATCAGATTTCAGCTTTTCACTAAACGGGAAAAAAATAAAATTCGATTTTGCTTACATCACCATTCACGGAACACCGGGTGAGGATGGTATCCTGCAGGGTTATTTCGATTTGCTGAAAATCCCCTACTCCGCAAGCAACGTTCAATCCTCATCGCTCACATTCAACAAATGGTTCTGCAACAACTACCTGCAAAATTTCGGTGTAAAAATGGCGCATTCAATCATTCTCCGGAAAAATGAAACCATAAATACTGCATCATTAGTAAAAAAACTGGGGTTGCCCCTATTTGTGAAACCAAATGCCGGTGGATCGAGTTTTGGCATTACCAAAGTTAAAACCGAAAAAGAAATTATTCCCGCACTGAAAAAAGCCTGGAAAGAAAGCGACGATGCGCTTATTGAAGAATTTATTGATGGCCGGGAATACACCTGCGGCCTGGTGAAACTGACAAATAAAAAACTGGTTTTCCCGATTACTGAAGTTATCCCCAAAAATGAATTTTTCGATTTTGAAGCCAAATACACCCCAGGCGCAACTGATGAAATTACACCGGCACGCCTTCCCGAAAAACTGTTTAAAAAGTGCCAGGAAATGAGCTCGGAAATATATGAATGGTGCCACTGCTCCGGCATTGCCCGCATCGACTATATTTTAAAAGACAATACGTTCTATTTTCTGGAAGTGAATACCATTCCGGGTATGACAGCCACCAGTTTTATTCCGCAACAAATAAGTGCTATGGGATTGACACTGAAACAGGTAATTTCCCAAATCATTGAAGACGGCCTCGAAAAATAATTTCAATAAACATTTGTGGATAAAATTAGTTGACAACTAAAATCAACAAAATTTGATTAGCCGGCTCCTTATTTTGTAATTTTGATTTTTTAATATCACTTCCTGAAAACTGAAAAATTATATGGCAACAGAAAAGAAAAAAAATACCAACTCAAGATCGCGAAATACGGGAATGACCATAGATGAAATTAACGCCCAATACGGCAAATTGCCGCCGCAGGCCATCGAAGTTGAAGAAGCTGTGCTGGGTGCACTCATGCTCGAGCGCGATGCGTATGTAACTGTTGCCGATATTATTGATACATCCAGTTTTTACAAGGAGGAACACCAAAAAATTTTCGAAGCCATTAAAGACCTCTCGGCCAACGAAAAGCCGGTTGACCTCCTGATGGTTACCCAGGAACTGAAAGACCGCGACCAACTGAATGCAGTAGGTGGCCCCGGCTACATAACACAACTTACGCGACGTGTGGCGTCTGCAGCTCACCTCGAGTTTCATTCCCGGATTATAGCACAGAAATTTATTCAACGAGAACTCATCAGGGTTTCATCTGAAATTCAGGGAAAATCATACGACGATACTATTGATGTGGATGACCTGATTGACTTTTCTGAATCGTCACTTTTCAAAGTGGCCGAAAGGAACATAAAAAAGGAAACAGTTCCGATTAAGCCGGTGCTGAACGAAGCTATCATCCAGATTGAGAAAGCACGCAACCAGAAAGACGGCCTGAGTGGAGTGCCCTCGGGATTTACAGCCATTGACAGGATTACCTCGGGATGGCAAAAAACCGACCTCGTTATTGTTGCTGCCCGGCCATCGATGGGAAAAACAGCCTTTGTGCTGAGTATGGCCCGCAATATGGCTGTGGAACACAACAAATCAGTAGCCGTATTTTCACTCGAGATGTCATCTATTCAGCTTGTAAACAGGCTCATTGCGGCAGAAACCGAACTGGGCTCTGACAAATTAAAAACCGGCCGGCTCGAAAACTACGAATGGGAACACCTGAACCGGAAAATTTCAGCACTTGAAAATTCGCCCGTATTTATAGACGACACCCCGGCACTTTCCATTTTTGAATTCAGGGCCAAATGCCGCCGGTTGAAAATGCAACATGATATTCAGGTAGTTATTGTGGATTACCTTCAGCTGATGACTTCAGGGATGGAAGGACGCGGAAGCCGCGAACAGGAAGTGAGTACAATTTCACGCTCGTTAAAAGCCATTGCCAAAGAGCTGGACGTCCCAATCCTGGCACTTTCGCAGTTGAACCGTTCGGTGGAATCACGCGAAGGGAAACGCCCGCAACTTTCCGACCTGCGCGAATCGGGCGCCATTGAACAGGATGCCGACATTGTGATGTTTATTCACCGTCCGGAATATTTCGGGATAACCGAGGATGAATCCGGGAATTCATTACTGGGAGTGGCAGAAATAATTATTGCAAAACACCGTAACGGAGCCACCGGCGATGTTCATCTTGCTTTCAAAAAAGAGCTGGCAAAATTCAGCGATATGGAAAATCCGTTGGGAAGCGATTTTGGTGGTATGCCAAAAACATTCAGTTCAAAAATGAACCAGGACGAAGAAGAATCAGTTGGTGCCGGAATTTCCTCAAACAATAATTTTGAAAGCTCGGGCGGTCCAAATTCCGATACGCCTTTTTAACATTTCGATCTGACTGAATTTTGTAAAAAATCTTCTGAACTTACTACCTTTGTCATTTGTACTAATTCTTGACAAAAGGAGATACGAATGAAAAAAATCCATATACTATTTTTAGGTCTGTTTTTAATGACCCTGCCGGCAGGTGCCATTCAACTTCTGATTCCAATGGACGATGCACAGAAAAACCATCTGAAATCGTACGGCATTGCTTACTGGGTACTCGATCGTGATGTAGAGGTAAAATGGCTGCTCAATTACAGGGGTGGTAGTTTTCTGATGCAGCATTCACCCTCAATTGAAAACGAATGTGTGGTAAGGGGAGTGAGTTTCGAGACGATTTCCGATGCACAGGCCTCGGCCATATTGAACGAAATTGCTGAGCCGGATGTAAACCAGGATGCCGTGAGCATGAACAAAGCACCCAAAATTGCAGTTTATACACCACCCAACAAGCAGCCGTGGGACGATGCCGTTACACTTGTACTCACCTATGCCGAAATTGATTACGATATAATTTACGATGAAGAAATTTTAAACGGCGAGCTGAAAGAATACGACTGGCTACACCTTCATCACGAAGATTTCACAGGCCAGTTTGGGAAATTCTGGAGAACGTATCAGCACATGCCCTGGTACCAGCAGGAGGTGGAAATTAACAAAACGCTGGCCGAAGAAATGGGCTTTCTGAAAGTATCGGAAATGAAGGCAGTTGTTACCCGCGAAATTGACAATTATATCGTAAATGGTGGGTTTCTTTTCGCCATGTGTGCCGCTACCGATACCTACGACATTGCACGGGCAGCAACAGATGTAGATATTTGCGCCCCAATGTTCGACGGCGACCCGATGGATCCTGCCCCGGATGAAAAACTGGATTTTAGCCGCACACTTGCTTTTGAAAACTTTCAATTGGAGAAAAGTCCTTATGTGTATGAATTCTCCAACATCGATGTAACCGACACTCGAAATGTAGTCCGCGAAAACGACTATTTCACGCTATTTGAATTCTCCGCCAAGTGGGACCCCATACCCACCATGCTTTGCCAAAACCACCGAAACCTGATTAAAGGTTTCATGGGACAAACAACTGCATTCAGAAAAGAAACCATTAAACCCAATGTACTGACAATGGGTGAAAACAAACCCGCCCGTGAAGCCCGTTACATTCATGGCGAAAAAGGCAAAGGGTTCTGGACATTTTACGGCGGCCACGACCCGGAAGATTACCGCCACCTGGTAGGCGATCCGCCCACCGATTTAAGCCTGCACCCCAATTCGCCGGGATACCGGTTAATTCTGAACAACGTGCTGTTCCCGGCAGCGAAGAAGAAGAAACGGAAGACATAAACTTTACATATCTTCCAATGAGAGAAAAGCAGTTTCAACGTTGTATTTTGCCAGAATTTTATGTTTGAGATGCTCCACTTTTGCTGCAAATAAGTCGGGTTTAAAATTTTTCTTCCGGCGTTTAACTTCAACTACAAGAGCCTGATTTTTTTTCAGTTTCAAGGCTAAGATATCTATTTCATTTTGTTCATTCTTTGGCTCCCACCAGGAACCAATTTCTCTAAATTGAAAACTTTCGGCCAGTTTCTGCTTATAATAACGTTCCAGCATTTCACCAGAGTAAGTTGGGTAGTCAGTTTTTATAATATTTCGCAGGCCCTGAAAATTTTTGATTTCAATTAACGACCGGTGACGATCAAAATAATTGAACCAAAAACGAATAAAATTATCCTGAATTTCATAGCGGACTGCCTGTGTTCCTTCTTTTGAAAAAACAGGCCGTTGGCGAACAATAATGTGGTAATCTTCGATAAGTCTTTTCAATTGCCCGCCAATACTTTTATTAGCAAGTGCAGATTCAATTTTCGGTTGTGTATTAATTCCGCCTGAAATGGCACTTAAAATTGAAAAATAAGTGGCGTAGTTTTTCCCAAATTCTTCAATGAGAAGATTTTTACCCTCTTCGGTAAAAGACGAGTTTTCACGAACCATAAATTCAATCATCCCGTCAACATCAAGCCTGTTATTATCGCAGAACAATTCAATGTACTTGGGAATACCTCCGGTAAAAGTATATAATGCCAGTAAATCATCGTTGGTATATTGCGGATAATAATCGCGCATTATTTCTTTCAGGGTAGCTATATCGAAAGCAAATAATTTGATGATATTATCTGCCCTGCCAAACAATGGTTCTTTTGAATTCTGGAATATCTTCTGCATTAAAGAATACACAGAACCGCTGATTATTAAATTCATATGCGTTTTTTTTCTATAACTGTCCCAAATATTCTGCATTTCGCTGAATAAAGCTTCATTGATGTTGAAGAATTCCTGAAATTCGTCAATAACAAGATTAAAAGAACGTCTCGTAGCCAGTTCCATCAGGTATTGAAACAACGACCTGAATGATTGAATTCCTTCAGGCACAAAAGCATTCAATGAACCGGCAATAACCGGAGCAAATTCAGCACAAAGTGTTGCTTCATTTTTCCGGCCTACAAATAAATAAACAGTCGGAGTATTTTCAACAGACTTCATTATAAGGCTTGTTTTGCCAATTCTCCTTCTACCGGTAACTACTGTCATTCGCGAAAAATCATTGAATGAAAGATTCCGTATTCTTTCCAATTCTGCAAGTTCACTGACTCTGTTATAAAATTTCATCTGTTTAGAATTGTTAATTTTTAAAGGTAAGATATGCTCCAATGGAATCTTTTCGGGAAAATTCCATTGATATAATCATAATCAAGCTTTTTTGTATCAAAACTTTTATCATGGCCGTTTCATGCTTCCTTGAATCATTTTGTTACCGTTGCAACAATTACATCCGTAACTGTTACGGTCGTAACAAAATTATGAAATGAGATCCAAAAAAACAAATACAGTCATGAAAAATATCGACAATCGACCAAACTCAGAGCTAACCA
>JBNJGR010000160.1:0-6404 GCA_051747885.1 Bacteroidota bacterium
TCCTTTTTGGAAATCGAGGGGCAAATATATAAAAAATTACGTCTGCCCGTGAAAATTTATTTCAATCATTTTTGAAAAAGTTTCGTCCTGAATGAAATGCAACAGACGTAATTCAATTTATGCTTTTTTTCGGAAATTACAGCATTCTCATTTGTTCTCCGATTGTCATTTTTTCGCAATACCTGCACCTTAACGTAACCGGTGAAGTAGAAAGAACTTTAAAGCAGGTTGTAATTTTTTCATTGTTCGTTATACATTTCGGGTTGAAGCATTTTACAATACCTTTAATAATTTCGGGAGACTTCACAATTTTTTTCTCCACCACCTCGTAGTCTTTTATAATATTGAGCTTGGCATCAGGCGCTATCAAAGCAATTTTATTGATCTCGTCGTTTTCAAAAAACTTGTCGGAAACTTTAATGATGGCCTTGCTTCCCAGTTTCTGACTTTCGAGGTTGGTACCGAAGGTAATCTGGTTTTCAATTTTATCGAGGCCGAGGATAGTGATAACCTTGAATAAATTTTTGGCCGGAATATGGTCGATTACCGTGCCGTCTTTAATTGCGCTTACTTTAAGTTTTAGCTTTTTTTTGGTACTATCGTTACTCATGGCTTGTTTATTTAAGGTTCATAATGTGGGTGATGATGGCTTCGCGGGTGAACATTCCGTTTAAAGCCTGTGTAAAATAGTAGGCTTTTTCGTTTTGGTCCACATCGGTGTGAATTTCGTTGACCCTGGGTAGCGGATGAAGAATTTTCATGTTGGGTTTGGTATTTTCAAGCATCGAATTGCGGAGGATGTAAATATTTTTCACCTGCTCATATTCCATGGGATCTGAAAAGCGCTCTTTTTGCACGCGGGTCATATAAATAATGTCGGCTTCGCTGATGATATCGGTAAATTCGCGATGTTCAAAATACCGGATATCATTTTCCCTGAGGTATATTTTGTATTCTTCGGGCATCTGCAATTCAGCCGGGGCAATAAAATTGAAAATCGGGTTTTCGAACTGCGACATGGCCATGAGCAGCGAATGCACGGTGCGGCCGTATTTCAGGTCGCCAACCATAAAAATGTTGAGGTTGTCGAACGTGCCCTGCGTTTTCAGAATGGAATACATGTCGAGCAAGGTTTGCGTGGGGTGCTGATTGGCCCCGTCGCCTGCATTGATTACCGGCACCGGCGAAACCTCTGCGGCATAGCGTGCAGCGCCTTCCAGCGGATGCCGCATTACAATTAAATCGGCATAGTTGCTTACCATTTTTATGGTATCGTGAAGGGTTTCGCCTTTCACCGAGCTGGAACTGCTGGGATCGGCAATCCCTACAATTTTGCCGCCTAATCTGTTGATGGCTGCTTCAAAACTTAACCGGGTGCGGGTTGATGGCTCAAAAAAAAGGGAAGCAACTACTTTCCCCTTGAGCAGGTCCTGGTTCGGATTTTTTTCGAACTCAGTTGCCAGCTCCATAATTTTCAGGTATTCTTCTTTCGAATAGTCTGTAATTGAAATTAAATCTCGCTTCATATTCTTATAAATTGATAGTCATAAATTTCTGTTTCAAAAAAAAGCCAATATTTTATTTTTTTAAAATATTGGCTTTTCGTTCGTTGAAAAAGTGAAATCACTTTTTCTTTAAAACCCGTTTTAAACCGGTTATGTAAAAAAACGATAAAATGCCGGGGAAGATAAATTTTTGCCGGGTAAAATTGAGCCCTGCAAATTTGCTGGTGATGGAAAATTTGGCACTTCATCATAAAAATCAAATTTAGGATGAAATAAGCAAATTTCCTGCGTGTGAAATAAACTTTTTTCAGCTTTTTATTAACAGCTCAGCTAATTTGTTCAATCTCTACCCCGTAATAATTTTGAAATATTTTTTCAATTCTGCCGGCCTCCGATTTCCGGACAGTGAAGAACAGATCGCATTCAATTTCAAATTGTGTATCGACAATGTTCAGGTTTTCCTGCTTCATTATCTGCATTACATCATTCATGTGCGGATACGTAAAATGAAGTTTGAACTTCATCTCAATGGTTTTGGTTACTATCCGGGCATTGTTGAGGACATCGGCCGCAGCGCTTTTGTAAGCGTTTATAAGCCCGCTTGTGCCGAGCAGCGTTCCCCCGAAGTAACGCACAACCACCACGAGGGTATTGGTTAATGAAAAACTTTGCAGCTGGCCTAAAATGGGGCGCCCGGCTGTTGATGACGGTTCGCCGTCGTCGTTGGCCCTGTAGGTAATTTCTTCAGTGCCCAGCCGCCAGGCGTAGCAGTGGTGCCGCGCGTTGTGGTGTTCTTTTTTTATTTCGGTAAGAATTTCTTTTATCTCATCTTCGTTTTTCACCGGCCAGGCATACGCCATAAATTTACTCCCCTTGTCCTTGAAGTAACCTTCACTTTTTATCGATATGGTTTTGTAAGTGTCTTCCATTACAGCAAAATATACAAACTTAAAATGGCCAGCACAATTCCGGCAATATTCAAACGGTTCAGTTTTTCTTTAAAAATAAAAAAACCGAGCAGAGCCGAAAGTGCCACAACCAACATGTTATTCAGTGCAAAAACCAGCGAACTTTCCAGGTTGCTTCGGTTGAGCGCCTGCAGTATAAAATAGAGGGAACCAAAGTTGGCTATTCCCAGCAAAGCGCCTAAAAGAAGGGTGGGGGCGTGCAGGGTTGGTTTTTGGTTTAAGCTTTTGGCGAAGGTGTAAAGTACGCCGAAAATGAAAGCCGTAAAGAATACAAACGAGGAATAGGCGGCCGACAGTTGATCGTTTATTTGCAGGGCCTGAACGTATTTTATAAATGAATCGATAAAACCGCTGCCCAGAAAAATGGCAATGGGTAAAACAAAATAGAAGCGATTGGTTTTTTTGATGTCTTTTTTGTACAGTGTCAGCAGAACGGCTGCAAATGCACCGGCTATACCGAAGTATTTTAGTGTGGTGATTTGCTCGTTGAACCAAAACAGCGAAAAGAAAACCGGAAATACCAGCGACAATTTATTGGCAAGCGTGGTGACTGTTATCCCTGCTTTTTGCGACGAGGTGCCTATCAGGAAAAACATAAGGATATACATAATGCCCAGTATGACACCGTAGGGCAGCCAGTGGTTATTTTCAAAAAAAGGTTGGATATCAAAATGCATCAAAAACCCAAAGCCTAGAATTGTGGCCACGAGGTAGTTCATGGTTATCAGGGCATTCAGTTTGCAGTTGTAGTTTTTTGCCCACCTGAAAATGACATAGATTGCCGTTGAAGATATGATGCTTGCTAACAGATAAATCATGCCAGATGGATTAAAAAAGGCAGGATTTTCAGTTCCTGCCCGGTTGGTTACATTGTTAATTTCTTTTCTATATCTTCAACGTATTGCCGGAAATTCTTATCGGTATCTTTCAGGTTATTTACCGTTTTGCAGGCGTGTAGAACGGTGGCATGGTCTTTATTCCCGATTTGAGCGCCGATACTTGCCAGCGAAAATTTCGTAAGGCTTTTTGAAAAGAACATGGTGATTTGTCTGGCCTGTACAATTTCGCGTTTACGTGTTTTGGTCTGCAATGTATCTACCGACATATTGAAATAATCGCATACCACTTTCGAAATGTATTCGATTGACAGTTCTCTGCGCGAATTTTTTACCAGCTTGTTAATAAGCTTTGCAGTGAGATCGAGGGTAATTTCTCGCTTGTTCAGCATCGACTGGGCCAGCAGCGAAACAAGAGCCCCTTCCAGTTCGCGTACATTATTATTTACGTGCGAGGCAATGTATTCAAGCACTTCGTCGGATAATGAGATGCCATCGTTATACACTTTGCGGCGCAGGATTTCCATGCGGGTTTCAAAATCGGGAGTTTGCAGGTCGGCTGTGAGCCCCCATTTAAACCGCGATAAAAGCCTTTGTTCCATGCCTTTCAGCTCGATGGGCGGCTTGTCAGATGTTAAAATGAGCTGTTTCCCGGTTTGGTGAAGGTGGTTGAATATATGGAAGAAAGTTTCCTGTGTTTTTTCTTTGCCGGCAAATTCGTGCACGTCGTCCAGAATCAGCACGTCAATCATCTGGTAGAAATGCAGGAAATCGTTCCGGTTGTTGTTGCGCGTTGCTTCAGTAAATTGGGTTTGAAATTTATTGGCATTTACGTAAAGCACCACTTTGTCGGGCATATTTTCTTTTACTTCAATACCAATTGCCTGCCCCAGGTGTGTTTTGCCAAGGCCTGAGTTTCCATATATCATTAACGGATTAAAAGCCGTTCCACCGGGATTTCGCGCGACAGCATAGCCGGCGCTTCTTGCCAGCCGGTTGCAGTCGCCCTCAATAAAATTATCAAATGTATTATTGGGCTTAAGCTGCGGGTCAATCTGCAGTTTCTGAATACCGGGAATGATAAACGGATTTTTTATTGATTTTCTCTCGTCTGCCTTCAGCGGAATGCTTAACGGCTGGTTTTGAATTTTTGAGCTGTTATTGGTTGGATAGCTTACAGTATAGGGTGAGCCATTGTTTTGTGAGTTCCCACCCATTACCACATTATATTCGAGCTTGGCGCCGTTGCCTAAAACCATGCGCAGTGTTTTTCGAAGAATATCGATAAATTGTTCTTCAAGGTACTCATAAAAAAAAGCACTGGGCACCTGAATAGTTAATACTCTTTCTTCGAGTTTAACGGGCACAATTGGTTCAAACCATGTTTTGAAGCTGCTACCTGGCACATTGTCCCTGATAATATTGAGGCATTTTTCCCATGCTGTAATATGTTCCTTACTCATTTAAAATGGTTGGATTTTCGAGGTTCTACAAAAAATTCCCTTTTAATTCCCGAAAGCAAAATTTGCTAAAAAAAAGTTAAAAAAAAAATGAATTTGGGCTTGACATTTTCGGAAATCTTTTATTGTTTTCTATTAGAGGAGGTTAAAAGTTAAATATTTTTTAAAATTTATAAGACATTGATGTTTAAATAGTTAAATTTAACATTTTGATTGTTAGCGGGCTATCTGGTGGGTAGTGATCGGGTTCTAACTTGTGTATACATGTATATTAACCTTTGGCTGTTTATTACTTTAACGTTTTTAGTGCTTTTTCTAATTTTATTAACCGTCCGTTTTTGAAAGCAACTATAGTTGCATCCGGAAATTTATCAGTGGCCTTTTCATGAACTTCTGCAATTTCGGTATAGGAATGTGATTCTCCCGTAAGATAGGAGAAAGCTCCGCTTGCTTCGTACTCTTCAATTGGCTCCAAACCTTTAAAGTTGTCAGAATCGAGCGGAATTCTATTTTCACTTGAAACAAGGTGTACTTTAAATACAATGTTTTCAGCAGCTGCATCTCCGCTGGCATTGATGTAAACGTCTTTACCCAGGTCGATGGCAGAAAACTGAAGGTAACGTTCCGGATTTATTCTGATGTCTTTAATTAATGAACCCAAATCGGCAGATAACATGTTAATAGAAGCATACAGTTCATCGTCGTTAAGAAGCAGACCTGCTGTATTGTCGGTGCTTTCCAGTTTGGCAAGTACCGAATTGATTTGGTTGGAAGCTTCCAGAATATTGTTTAACACAGGAGAAACCGGCATTTGCGCAAGAGTGTCGCTGATTTGTGCCAGATTTTGCAGTGTTCTTTCAAGCTCAGCGGTATTCTGGTTGAACGTGGTAGTGATACTGTCGAGATTGGTAATAATGTTTCCAACGCTCTCTTTTTCAGTGGAAACAAATTGCTGCAGTTCGGAAGTTGTCTGTTCCAGGTTAACAATGGTTCGGTTAATATTTTCAAAACTTTCAGAAAGGTTTTGCCGGGCATCTTCATTGAAAATAACGGTTAATATGGTTATGGCAGAGTCGATAGTGCCCAGGAGTTCTTCAGCTTTGTTTTTTATTGGCAGCACCTGCATGCTTACCTGCTCTTTTAAATCGCTTTCTATATCTCCCGGTATGGTATCGTTGGGCTGGTAAAATTCATTTTGCTCGCTTAGTTCCAGTTTTATTGCTCGTGTTCCCATTAAATCGCTGCTAACAATTTGAGCCAAAGAGTTAACCGGTATTTTTATGTCAGAATCGATGGTAAATGTTACCCGCAATTGGCTTCGGTTGCCGGGTGTGAAGGCAATATCTTTTACCTGCCCGATTTTATATCCGCTGAGAATTACATCATTCGATTTTGAGAGGCCGTCAATCCGTTCGTAAATGACATGGTAATCATTTGCTTTCTGAAAAATATCGTTGCCTTTCAGGTAGCTCAGTCCCCAAATTAAAATTGTTATGGATATCACTATGAGAAACCCCAGTTTTACGTATTTTGAAATTTTCATACTATTAAAATTGTTTATTTTTAAAGGTATAGTATGGAACTCGCATGTATTTTAATCATTCTCTTGGGTGTAAATATTTTACATGCTCGTTT
>JBNJGR010000161.1:0-6365 GCA_051747885.1 Bacteroidota bacterium
CTTGAAAACGCAGCCGGGCAAAAAAGCGCGGGGCCTGTTTTGGCCGGAAGGCCAACTCTTTCCCTGATTACATTCAAATCGTTCAGGGCTTCTCCGCTGTTTTCTATATGGTAGTGGGCTTCGGCACGATTCAGGTAAACTTCAGCCAGGCGCAGTTCAACCCAGGGGTGAGTACTGTTGTAGGTAACCAGGTCAGTGTGTTCCTCGTCCCTGTATTTTCTGAGATAATACCCCGTGGTTGTTCTTCCTTTTGTATAAGTGTCATCCCGGTAGCCCATATACCTTCCGTTTGTTCCGTCAACTGAATTTTCCATGGTTCTCCCTTGCCAGGTTGAGCCATTATAAATAACAGTGGCATGAAAACGTGGTTCCAGATCTTCGTACGGTGGTCGTGTTGATGTGCCTCCCTCAACATGCCAGGGCGACCAGTCAACTGCTGTTCCATCGGCCTTTTCGTAGGCTTCAACCATTTCCTGGGTAGGAGTTCCGCTTCCGCCCTGGTTTTCTATTTCACCAAAAGTGGCATAAGCTTTATCAAAATTGTGATTTGGCCCGGTAAGCAGGTAGTTGTATTCAAGAATCGATTCAGAATTTCCACCTTTCCAGGCCTCTTCATATTCATCTGTTAAACTGTAAATGTTTAATGACAGTACAGAGTCGGCTGCACTTTTTGCTGATTCCCAACGTTCTGCGTACAGCATTGCGCGTGATTTGAATGCAAAAACAGCACCTTTGGTTACACGTTCGCTGTTGGCATTGTTCCACTGAGCCGGTAAAACTGACGCTGCGAAATCAAGGTCTTCTTCAATCAGATCCCAGGTTTCTGCAGCTGATGAACGGTTTTTGTCTTTCTGAAGATACATATCAGTGTATAAAATTACGCCTCCATGGCGTTTGGCCAGCTGAAAGTAGAGAAACGCGCGGAAAAAACGGACCTGTCCTTCAAGCCGATTGTTTATTTCTTCATCAAGTTCGGAATAGTTCTCAAGGCCAACCAAAAATTCATTCACCCTTCTTATTCTTTCATACGTTTCCCCCCAGGTGTCCAACAGGTTTCCCGACGGAGATATTCCTTCCGGATCAAAAACATACATGTTTGCGTCGCCGGCCCTGGTGCCTGGTACATATGAGCCGTATTTTAATGTTTCGGTCATCCCTTCCGTGAGTGTTCCGTTAAATTGTGAAGTTCCGAAATTTCCATAACGGTCGATATAAGGATAAAAAGCATTGACATAAAGTGTGACATTGTTCTCATTCGACCACACCACTTCATCAGATATTCTGTCAGTCGGGGTGGTGTCCAGGTAATCGTCGCAACCTGAAAAAACGAAAACCCCCAGCATCAGAGTTATGATAAAAAATATTTTGTTTTTCATAGTTCTTATAAATTAAAATGTCAGTTTAACACCCATTGAATAAATTCGCTGTTGCGGATAATATCCGTTGGATACACCCGGCTGCTCCGGGTCGATATTGTATTTTGTCAGCTCGCTGAAGGTCATCAAATTCTGGCCTTCGGCATAAATTCTCAGAGAACCCATTCCCATGGTGGAAACCCATGTTTGAGGCAGTGTAAACCCAATCTGCATATTTTTGAGCCTCAGATAATCTCCGTTACGGTACCAAAAAGAGGAAGAATAGGCATTGTTTGAACTTGCTGATACTATTGCAAGCCTTGGGAATTCACCACTCTCGTTGTCATCTCTCCATGAATTTTCAACCAGGTATTTTGGAGAATTGCCTCCGTGGTAGAAGGGTTTTGTCATAGACGTGTTATCCATTACACCACTGCCGTAAACTCCTGTAAGCGCCACATCACGGCCAAGGGCCCCCTGGAACAGAAATGAAATATCAATATTTTTCCATTCGCCTCCAAAAGAAAATCCACCGATAAATTTAGGATAGGCCGACTTTCCGATATAGCCACGGTCCTGCTCATACGTAATGACTCCGTCACCATTACGGTCTTTGTATTTTATATCACCCACACGGACATCCTTTCCGGGAATTAAAGCAGAATTAAAGATGTCATCTTCGCTTTGGAACAAACCTTCAGCAATAAATCCAACCTGCGAACCTACCTCTTTCCCGGTAAGTTTTAGCCAATCCGGAGTGTTTGGCGAGTCACCGTATCTCAGCCATCTTCTTTTGGTGTAAGTTCCGTTTAGGTTAAAGTTATAAGAAAATTCACCTAATTTGTTTCGGTGCGATAAGCTTAACTCAAATCCTTTATGATCCTGCTTGTTGTTGTTTTCGTAACCGGGAACGTATCCTCCGAATGAAGGGGGATAGGTGGCATCAACAGAACTAAGCATATCATAAATATACTTGTAGAAAACGTCGAATTCAACGCCCAGTAATCCTTTCCAGAATATGGCATCAACACCTACGTTGTATTGCAGGGATTTTGCCCATGTTAAATTTCTGTTGGCCGGCCGTGATGTAAATAAGCCACTTTGAGGTTCACCGCCAATAATTACAGCAGGATCGTTAAGAAACGACAGCGTATTCAGATAATAATATGGGGGAATTTGTGTTGTACCGGTCAAACCGATCCCACCTCTGAGTTTCAGATTGTTTACAGCATCAAGATCCTGAAACCAGCTTTCTTCGGAAATTCTCCAACCCAGTGAAGCGGCAGGAAAGGCTCCCCATCTCTGTTTCATGCCTCCAAAAACATAACTTCCGTCGTAGCGGAAAGAAAGTTCTGCAAGATATTTTGAAGCATAATCATAGTTGATACGGCTTACAAACCCCATCAATCTTTGCGTATAACTTCCGCCTGAAACTCTGGTTTTGTCTTCCAGAGTAGCAAAATCGAGTTCGTCCAGTTCGGTAATGTCAAAACCATAACCATAGGCTCCAAAACTATTCCCTTCTCTTTCAGTTGTTTCCAAAAGAGCCAGTGCTGAAATAGTATGGCCATTGAACTCATTATCATAACTTAAACTGGTATTGGTAATTAGATGAGTATATTTTGATAAACCTTCTACCAGGCCTGCAGTTGTTCCTCTCGGGTCGTAGGTGTATGAATAGCTGATGTCGCCATCGGGCGTGGTTGGAGGGTTGGCTACATAGGTATAATAAGGGGTTGAAAATGACTTTGAAGTTTGGTTGGACAAGTCATAGGCCACCATGAACTTAGCCTGCAACCCATCGATAAATGGAGCACGGTAATTCAACGAGAGATTGGTTTGAATAATATTGGACTTCACGCTGTTATAGCCACTCTGTTCCGATGCAGCAATTGGATTAACATACGAGCTTGCTGTGCGCGTGGAAACCGGCACTCCGTCAATTTCTTCCACTGCGTAGGGATGCGCCCTGATGGCCTGCTGGGGAATGTTATTCCAGTCACCGGGGTTTGCCGAAAAACCGGGCCTCATTCGGTCTTCAACGCGTGCCGAAATGTCAAATCTTAAATCCAGGTTTTCGGCTATAACTGCGTCAATGTTGGAACGAAGATTAATCCTGTCGAAATTAAATCCTTTTACGTTACCTTCCTGATCGAAATACCCGAGGGAAGTAAAGTATTTGAGGTTTTCATTACCTCCGGTGGCATTCACATTAAAATTTTTGTTGGTACCTATATCGAATGTCTTTTCGTACCAGTTTGTATTTCCCCAGCCATCAGTTGGGTCATCATTTTCCATCATTTCAACATGCTCTGAGGAGAATATGGTTTGGTCTCCATCCATTTCTCGGGCTTTGTTATACCAATAGGCATATTCAGGTCCGTTGAGCATATCGAGCATTTGGGTATTTTCGCTAATCCCATAGCCTGCATTAAATGAGATCCTTGATTTTTCATCCCGGCCCCGCCTTGTTGTTACAATAATAACCGCGTTTGCATCCATACCGTAAATTGCTGCCGATGAAGCATCTTTCAGTACAGAAATTGACTCAATCTCGTTGGGGTCTATTTCCGAAAAATTCCGTTCAACACCATCAACAATATATTTGGCTGATGATCCGCGAACCAAAAGGCTGGAAGCATCGGCTCCCGGCTGTCCCGACTGTTGGAGTGAAATAACTCCGGGGACAGCTCCACCCAATCTGCTGCTAATGTTCCCAATTGGTGCTTTTAGAAGTTCTTCTCCTTCAATCTGTGATACAGCACCGGTAACACTGCCCTTTTTCTGTGTACCATATCCCACTACAACAACTTCGTCGAGTTCAGCTAACGATTCCTCAAGTGTAACACTGATGGAAAGTTGACCATTAACAGGTACCTCTTTATTTTCAAATCCGATGAAAGAAAATACCAGAATGGCATTTTCATTAGCAACTTCGATTGAGTAGTTACCGTCAACATCGGTAATTACCCCATTCGCAGTCCCTTTTTCCACTATATTGACACCAATAAGAGGTTCACCGGAATTGTCGTTTACTTTTCCCGATACCTGATGCTGGGCATTTAATCCCTGTGCACCTAGCAAGGAAAAGAGCATTAAAAAGCAACAAAACAAATACAGTTTTCTCATGATTTAATAATTATTCGTTATAAATTGATTTATCAGAAGATAGTAATTAGCTTTTCGTTTTAGAGCATTAATCTTCAATCTGTTTCATAATAGTTGTGATTTATCAGGTATTTCTTCCAGCTGTTCTGTGCTATTGGGGGGCTTGCATCAGACTTTAAAATTGAATTTTTCATAGCTTTATTAATTTTTTATTATTTTGATTTCTGATTAATCTTATTCCTTTTTCTAAATAAGTTTCATCCTTCGTAAAACCAGGGCTCCCGCTCCTTTGATGGCTGCATCGGAACCACAGGAGGAAAAAGTTATTTCACACGATCGAAATGGCAACGACAAGGCTGAATGAATCATGCCCGACTTAATTGATTCTGTTAAAATTTCTTTTGCAGGGGAAAACCTTCCGCCAACAATAATTCTTCCCGGATTCAGCAAGTTCAAAATATTACCCAATGCTTTTCCCAGTTTAAAACCGATGTTATGGATGAGGGAAATAGACAGAGCATCTCCTTCCCGGGCAGCATCAAGAATTTTTTTATAGTCTATCTCCTGATTTTTTCCATTTAACAGCAGCAGCGAAGTTTCTCCTTCCTCAATATGTTGTTTGAAGTTTTGTTCCAGCGCGTGTCCCGAAACCTCCGTTCCGAGGCATCCTCGTTTACCGCACAGGCAGAGTTTGTCTGATTCGCCAAACTGCATATGCCCGAATTCACCGGCAAATCCCTGTTCGCCCGAAACAATCTCTCCGTTGGTAATCATAGCCAGCCCTAAGCCCTGACTTAAATTAACGATGAAAGCATTTCTTACATTTTTTGCTTTTCCAAAAACCTGCTCAGCCAAACCCAGCATGTGAGTGTCGTTATCAACATATACCGGAAACCGAAACCTTTTCTCAAAATATTCAACCAGGGAGTTTTCTAAAAAATTAAAATAGTTGTACGATTTACCTGTTTTGGAGTCTATCCGGCCGGTAATCCCTATTCCCATACCCAAAATTTTGCTTCCTATTATCCCTGATTGCTGAATTGATTGATCAATAAACACGGAAACTTCTTTCAGACATTTAGGTGTGTTTTTAAGAATAAAGCCTTCAAATTCAATGGAAAAAATTTCTTCCATTGCGAGGTTGTAAACGGAGACTGAAAGTCCTTTTAATAAAATTGTCACGCCAATGGAGTAAGCATAATTTTTATCAACCTCATATAATGAAGGACGCCTTCCGTTTTCTGTTTCTTTTTTTCCTGACTCAACAATTATCCTCTTTTCTATAAGTTCATTTATCAGCCTTGTTCCTGTGGGGATACTAAATCGTACCTTTTTGCATAATTCAGGAATAGTAAGGGCATGATCAGCTTTATTGAGAATTGAGATGATTTTCCTCTTTTGAGCATGTTGCCTGCCTTTATTACTTACATCCTCTATGTCTTTTAAAAATATATCCATGAAGGACTATTTTGTAATAATTGTTATTTGATTGTTGCAAGTTTATATTTTTTTTTATTAACCTCAAATGATTTTATCAAATTTATTTTTAAAACTTCCAATTTTGTTGGTGTTTCCAATATTCTTTTTGCCAAATGATTCAGGGGGGTATTTTAATTCCAATGTAAGTTGCTGTAGCGTAGCACTTAGTAAATGCGAAATATTTCCGGCTACCCCGATAGATTCAAAAGCCTTGCAAAAAATTGCCGGGCATTTTGCTTGAAGGAGGTTGTTAGGTTGTTTGCTAGAATTGAGGAATGTATAAGAGGCATAGTGCCTTCATTAGATATGATATCCTGGCTGTTTAATTTTTTAACAAATTTTGGAGATTTACATTTTTTTCAGCAATAACAACCTGAAATCCATAACCTGGGAGCCGGGAACAGAATCAGCTTTCAGACGGAG
>JBNJGR010000162.1:0-6324 GCA_051747885.1 Bacteroidota bacterium
GGTATGGAATTATAAACCGGATAATTGCGCTTTCAAGTTGAGGATCGGTAATAAACGGTTCCGATTTTTCGTCTGAAATGGCGTAAACGCCCTTGTCTCTGATCCCAATTAGAATTTTATCATCCACGCGGTTCATTGATGTTACAAAGCCGGGAAGTTCAACAGAGGTAATTTTATTGTTTTTACACTTTAAAATTTTGGTGAAGTAATGAAAGTAAACAGCATCATTTAAAAAGCTGATATTCCAGAATTCATCGTTGTCACCCAGATGTTCCCTGGCCAGGTGGTTAAGAGAGCTGTAATTTAGTTTCCCTTCCCGGTCGGCCTGCCAGTATCCAATTTCGCGATAGCCGCCGGTAAAAATTATGCTGTCGTTGAAAACACGTACTGACCGGAGAATGGTTTGGTTTGGCAAGCGGTAAAGTGCCCAGCTTGTGCCATCAAATTCGAGCAGCCCGGCATGGTTGGCAAAATACATAAATCCGTTGGGGCTGGCATCAACCGACCAGTTTTGGTTGGCTGCCTGGTACTCTTTTTTGCTGAAATTTTTTATGTTCCAATCCTGCGGGCTGGCCAGCAGAGATGGACTCCATAAAAAAATGGATAGCCATAAAAAACAAAATATGTAAAGCCTTTTTTGCAAGGTCAAATTCAATTTTTACTAAATGTTGCAATTCAATTCATTAGCCAGGCACTCATTGTTGTATCAAAAGTAATGAGTTTTTCCATCTTTTCTGAAATCTACCGCACTTTTTAGCATGAAACTTCTTGGTTGCCTGATACGTATTCTTAAAAGATGTGAGTTTTTAAATCATTGATTTTCAGAAAACAAAATGAATGTTGAAGTGAAATGATGAGTTAAATGTGAGGTGCCCGAAATGCTTCATCACACAAAGTGAAACAGTAGTGAGGCAGATTTTTTCAATTTGGTGCGAATATAACATAAATTGTGCTCAGGATTTCAACTGATAAAAATTAAAATATGAACTATGAAAAAATTATCATTCTTTTTCTTACTGATTTTTTCGTTTACTGCACTAATTGCACAACAAACAGTTGTTGTAACAGGTACGGTAACCGATGAAAGCGACCTGGGATTACCAGGGGTGACAATACTTGAGAAAGGGACCCAGAACGGAACGGTTACCAATTTCGACGGTGACTATTCCATTGAGGTCCCGTCGGATGCAAAGCTTGTTTTTAGCTTTGTCGGATTTATTACCAAAGAGGTTGATGTTAACGGTTCAACCACCATTGACGTTGAGTTGAAAGAAGACAATATTGGCCTGGAAGAAATTTTGGTAGTAGGGTACGGAGAGATAAAGGTGAAAGACCTGACTTCTTCCATTTCTTCAATTGACGCAGAGGAGCTGGTTAAAACTCCTTCAGGGCAGGCTATGCAGGGATTGCAGGGGAAAATGGCAGGGGTGCAAATTGTAAGTGCCGGCTCACCGGGCGGTGAACCCACTGTTCGGATCAGAGGAATCGGTTCTTTCCCCACCAGCAGTAATTCTTCGCCGTTGTATGTGGTTGACGGAATGTATTTTGACAATATCGATTTTCTGAACCCGTCGGATATTGAAACTCTTTCAGTATTGAAAGATGCATCTGCTTCGGCAATTTATGGTGTAAGGGCTGCAAATGGTGTGGTTCTTATTACCACCAAAGATGGTTCGCTAAATACTGAAACTACCATTAACTACGAGGGTTACATTGGGATGCAGGTGCCGCAAAATGTGTTGCAGATGGCCAATTCGCAACAGTTTGTGAATTACATTAAGCAAACCGGTTCTGCTGCCGACATGAGTTTTATTGAAAATGCAATGCAGCGGTATGGAAGAAGCCGGATAAACCCAAATGTTCCGGATGTAAATACCGACTGGTATGCTGAAATTATGAAACCTTATGCACAACAGCAAAACCATTCGTTGTCGATTTTGGGTGGAACCGAAAAAACTTCTTATTCAATTGGTATTAGTTATTTTGACCAGGAGGGGCTGCTGGAAACTGAAAATTCATTCACCCGGTTAAACCTGAGAACGAAAATCGATCATCAGGCCAATAATTGGCTTAAAGCAGGAGTCAATTTTAATGTAAGTAACGGAACCAGGTATATTGCAAACGACGCCGCCTGGTTTAGTGCTTACCACGCAGTTCCTATTCTGCCGGTTTACGACGATCAGAATTACGAACAACTGGTGAATAACGAAACCTCAAATCCAAGCCGGTATTCCAGTGCACAACTCATTGGCTACCGCGGATCGCAGAACCCCTTTCTTAGCCTGGATTTTAATGAAAACAGGCAGGATATACGAAAGGCGCTTTCCGGAATTTATACTGAGGTAGATATACTACAAGATAAACTGAAATTTAAAACCAATTACAACGTTTCTCTAACGTTTATCAAAGGCCGGAGTGTGGGATTACCATATTATATTACAAATTCTACAAACAGGCCGCTTTCTACAATCTCATCCTCACGTACAACTATTGTAAATCAGTTTTTGGACAATACACTTACGTACACCGATAGTTTTGGTGACCATAATTTAACGGTTATGGCTGGCACTTCATATCGCGATGAATGGTACGATTACTTAAGCGGTTATGCTGAAGATATCCCACTCAATGAAAATTCCTGGTACATTGGCCAGTCTCGGGCTCAGGCATCCAAAACAGCTGACGATAACGCAGAAAGACTTTACGGGATTTCCTATTTCGGAAGGGTTTCCTATAATTTTAATAACAGATATATTGCTTATGTTACCCTCCGCCAGGAAGGTACTTCAAAATACCAGGAAAAATGGGGAACATTCCCGGCATTTGGTTTAGGCTGGGTAGTTTCTGAAGAAGACTTCTTTCAGAGCGTTGATTTAATTGAGTACCTGAAGCTGCGTGGTGGCTGGGGGCAATTAGGAAACGATAAAATTGCCCGGCAGGACGGTGCTAACACAACCAACCCGGTTTATCTTGCTATCGACGATACCCAGGTGAATGGTTCGGTTACTACCAGCACTTTCGGCTACCTCGGCTGGGAAACTGTAACAGGCACCAATGTAGGTTTAACCGCTGAAATGTTCGATGGCCATTTGAGTATTGAATCGGACTACTACGTTCGCGATACTGAAAACGCTGCCATCCCGGTAAGCCTCAAACTTCAGGCAGGTAGTGTGTTAAGAAATGTAGGAACCATCCGTAACCAGGGGCTTGAAATGGTGTTGAACTGGAATGGGGAAATTTCCAATGATTTTTCCTACACCATTGGCGCCAATTTTTCAACTTTAAAAAATGAGGTGCTCGACCTTTACGGGCAATCCTATATCAACGGAGGTTCAGCGGAGTTCCGCCAAAGGTCACAGGTGGGCGAACCGTTAATGTCATTCTACGGCTACGAGGTAGAAGGAATTTACCAGAATCAGTCCGAAATTGACAACGACCCCATAGCTTCTGCAAACGGCCTTGTCCCCGGCGATATCAAATTCAGGGATCGGGATAGTAACGATGAGCTGAACGATGACGATAAAGTATTTCTGGGCTCATACATTCCCACTTTTAACTACGGTGGTTCATTAGGGTTGGCCTATAAAAACATTGAATTTTCCATGAATATTATGGGACAGTCCGGAAATAAAATTCTGAACCGCAAACGTGGAGAAATTATCTGGACCAACGATACAAACATCGATGCCGATTTGGCTGATGGTTTGTGGAATGGCGAAGGAACTTCCAACAAATACCCGTCAGCTTCAGGTTTAAGACGAGGCTGGAATCAGAATTTCAGCGACTTTCTTTTGGAAGACGGAGCTTTTTTCAGAATTCAGAATGTGCAGTTAGCTTATAATTTGAAAGGAGCAGAACTGATTGGCGAAGGCATGCCGGATGCAAGAATATATTTTACCGCCGAAAGACCTTTAACACTGTTTAAATATAACGGTTTTAACCCTGAGATTCCAAATGGAATCGACCGTCAGTTTTATCCGGTACCTGCAGTTTATACATTAGGACTTAATCTTAAATTCTAAAATTGAAAAAGATGAAAGTAAAAAATAGTTTCAAATATAATTTGCCTGTAATTATTGCAGCGCTTTTAATGGCAACAGTTTTCGGATGTACCGAAAAGCTGGATGCACCTTTTGAAGATGAAACATTTACAAGTGATGTTGATTATTCAAATGGCGAAAATATGGTTCTGCCGTTGCTCGGGGCTTATCATGGATTATATACCCGTGGTTGGGAAGAACCCTTAACCCTCGGAATTCGCGGTGATGATGTAAATGCCGCCGGAGATCAGGTTCCCATGCAGGAACAGGATGAATTTAAGTATTTCCCCAGCCAGTGGAACTTAAATGCATTGTGGCAGGGACATTACAATGACATTGTGAATATTTTTACAGCAATGGATGAAATTGAAAAGTACAGGCCCGCTGCAAACAACGATGCACTGGCGGATCAATACCTGGCCGAATGCAGGGTAATACGCTCTTACTTGTACCTCAATCTGGCAAAGGCATTTGGCGGGCTGATTATTATCGATGAACTCGACAATATTCAGAATACACCACTCAGCAGCAAAGCTGAAGTGATGGAGTACATTGTGGGAGAAATGGACGAAGTTATTCCCAATCTGCCAGATGTAAACCCAAACAAACGTCCTGATATACCTGGTGGAATTACCAGCTACACGGCTTATGCGCTTAAAGCGTTGGCTTATCAGGAGTTGGAAGATTACCAGGGAGTGGCTGATGCCACCGCCGAAATCATTAGTTCCGGTGAATATCAATTGGCAGATGATTTTTACCACCTTTTCAAAAAAGCCGGGAAACTGGATGATGAAATCATTCTTGAATTCCAGTTCTCTGACTTTGAGCAGGGTGAAGGCGATCGTTTCGGACATAATTTTGCACCCTTCGGAATTGGCGGCTGGACACCCAAAGTTGAAGGCGCCGGAGCCGGTTGGGGTTTTTACGAACCAACCATGAAATACATCAAGTTTATGCTCGACAGGGGAGAAACCGTGCGTCTTGAGACTTCTGTAGTGTTTACTCCCGATGGAATTACCGAAGTTCAAAATGAATACGGCGAAATCCCGGATTGGATTACCAATACAAATCGTGAAGGCGATATTTTCAACAACAATGCCCGCCTTAATTTTGCCAGCGGTAAATTTATTCAGCCTTCCACTGAACTCATTCCCGGAAGGACTGGTTTTGGCAGCAATAAAAACCTCATTGTTATCCGCTATTCAGAAATCTTACTGATGTATGCTGAAGCCTTAACAAGAGGAGCCTCGGGCAACTCATCCTTATCGGCCGACGATGCCGTTAACCTTGTTCGATCAAGAGCCGGGCTGACTGACTTGACCAATGTATCAACACAGGATGTGCTGGATGAAAAATTGGCTGAACTGGGAACTGAATGGGGCATCCGGTATTACGATATGGTTAGAACTGAGAACACTGCTGAATTGAGCCACGAAGGCAAAACATTTACAATGGACAAAGCTTATTTCCCATTTCCGGCAGATCAGATTGCTGAATTACCACAACTGGAAGAAGGAATTGACTAAAAAAGATAAGATATGAAAACCTTAAATAAAATTATAGTTTTTGCACTGGCGCTTATTGTTTTAAGTGCGTGCGACCAGAATTATATCGATGATTTATCGAAAGTAGAACCGGGACCCGATGAAACTGCGCCGGTAGTGACAATCAATTCGCCGGCCGAAGGGTATCAGATAAAAGTTCCTGAGGCGGTGGCTCCTGTGACTATTGAATTTGAAGCAACCGACGATATTGAACTAAGTACAGTTTCAGTAAAAATAAACGGCACTGAAATTCAGAAATATACCGATTTTATTGACTATCGCCGCCTTGTGGATGAACTGGTTTACGACAATGTGACCAACGGAGCCCATGTGCTGGAAATAACTGCCACCGATTTGGATGGCAAAAGCACCACCGCTTCAATTAATTTTGAAAAAGTTTCACCCTACACTCCGAAATACGCGGGCGAAACATTCTACATGCCATTCGACGGCGATTACATGGAGCTGATAAGTTTCCAGACAGCTGAGAAGGTGGGCAATCCAGGTTTTGCAGGCGAAGGTGTTCTGGGTGGAAACGCCTACCAGGGAGCAGCCGATTCCTACATTACCTTCCCGTTTGAAGACCTTAAAGGTGATGAGTTCAGTGCAAGTTTCTGGTACAGAGTGGACGGAACGCCCGACCGTGCCGGAATTTTAAGCATTGGCGCTGAGCCCGAAAACCGCCAGCAGGGATTCCGTTTGTTCCGCGAGGGCGGCGCTGAAAGTCAGCAATTGAAACT
>JBNJGR010000163.1:0-6312 GCA_051747885.1 Bacteroidota bacterium
TTTTTTTTATAGCGTCGGGCTCAGGAAAAGCAGTGGTTACATGCTTTCTCAGTTTGGTTTTATCCGCATTGTTGAACAGCAACACAGCGGCCGCCTTTTTCCCGTCGCGCCCTGCCCGGCCAGCTTCCTGAAAGTAAGCTTCCAGCGAATCGGGCGGATCGTAATGCACCACAAACCGCACATCGGGTTTGTCGATGCCCATCCCAAAAGCATTGGTAGAAACAATAACCCTCGTTTTTCCCGAAAGCCATTCATCCTGTTTTTCGCTGCGGACGGCGTTGCTCAACCCTGCATGATAGTAATCAGCAGAAATACCATGTTTTTTCAGTTCAGCAGTCAACTCGCGGGTTCCCTTCCGGCTGCGGGAATAAACAATGCCTGAACCTTTCACCCTTTTTAAAGTTTCGAGCAAATAGCCCGGTTTATTTTCACGCAACCGCACCAGATAACTCAGGTTTTCGCGGCTGAACGACATTTTCAGCACGTTGGGTTTACTGAAACCAAGTTTTTCCTGAATATCTTCGGTAACTTTCGGCGTGGCCGTGGCTGTGAGGGCCAGAAATTTTACTTCGGGCAAAATTTCCCTCAACCCGATAATATTCATGTAACTTGGCCTGAAATCGTATCCCCACTGCGAAATACAATGCGCTTCGTCAATGGTTACCAGGTTCACCTTCATTTTTTGAAGCCGATCACGAAACAGCTCTGAACTTAATCGTTCCGGCGAAACATAAAGAAATTTGTAATCGCCCCAAACTGCATTGTCGAGCGTCACTTTAATTTCAAATCGCGACATTCCGCTGTGTATTTTCAGTGCTTTGATCCCTTTTTTCTGAAGGTTCTGAACCTGGTCTTTCATAAGGGCAATCAGTGGGGTAATAACAATGCAAATACCTTCTTCCGACAGCGAATACACCTGGAAAGTAATTGATTTACCACCGCCGGTGGGCATCAACCCAAGTGTATCTTTTCCCGAGGCCACCGATTCAATGATATCAAGCTGCAAAGGCCTGAATTCGGAATAACCCCAGTATTGTGCGAGTATTTGCCTGAATTTGTTCATCAGTTACAAAATAAGAAATCATTTGCGAGCTTTTACATCACTTCACCAAAAATAAACACTTTCGCACAAACGGCTTTAACAATTTTTATCAATCAAATCGAAATCGATCACACTTTTTACCAATCGTACTAACCTAAATTTTTGTAGTTTTGCGCTTTAATAAAAATATTAAAACAGCAGCACATGTCGTTTTTTTCTGAAAAAGTAGCATATGAAGGGTTGACTTTCGATGATGTTTTGTTATTACCCTCTTACTCAGAGGTCATGCCACGCAACGTGGATCTCACCTCACACTTTTCGCGAAACATAATTATAAATGCGCCCATTGTAACGGCTGCCATGGATACGGTCACCGAACATAAAATGGCCATTGCCATTGCCCGCGAAGGTGGTATCGGGGTCATTCACAAAAACATGGATATTGAAGACCAGGCTCACCAGGTAACAACTGTAAAAAGGGCGGAAAACGGGATGATTTACGATCCCATTACCATTACCCGCGAGAAAAAAGTGGCAGATGCGCTGGATATTATGTCCAAATTTAAAATTGGCGGCATCCCGGTTGTCGATGCCGAAGGCCACCTGGTGGGAATTGTCACCAACCGCGACCTCCGATTTGAAAAAGACATGAACCGCCCGATTGAGGAGGTGATGACTCAGGATAAACTGATTTCAACTACCGAATCGACCGACCTGGAAAAAGCAGCGGAAATCCTTCAACTGTATAAAATTGAAAAACTGCCCGTGGTTGATAAAAACAACAAACTGATTGGGCTGGTTACCTACAAAGACATTACCAAGGCAAAAGACAAACCGCTGGCCTGCAAAGATGAAAAAGGCCGGTTACGGGTTGCTGCCGGTATTGGTGTAGCTTCGGACACCATGGACCGTGTTGATGAGCTGATAAAAGCACAGGTAGATGCGCTTGTTATCGATACTGCCCACGGGCATTCCAAAGGGGTGCTTGAATTTTTGAAAAAGATAAAAGCCAAATATCCTGAAAAAGATGTAATTGCCGGTAATATTGGCACGGAAGAAGGCGCGATTGCTCTTGTGAAAGCGGGAGCCGATGCCGTAAAAGTGGGTATTGGCCCCGGATCCATTTGTACTACTCGTGTAATTGCAGGCGTTGGAATCCCGCAGCTTTCAGCCATTTACAGCGTGGCAAAAGCGATAAAAGGAAGCAACATTCCGGTAATTGCCGATGGCGGAATTCGTTATTCAGGTGATATTGTGAAAGCAATTGCTGCAGGTGCCAACTCGGTAATGGCAGGTGGCCTGTTTGCCGGCGTGGAAGAGTCACCGGGTGAAACCATTCTTTACCAGGGACGGAAATTTAAATCGTACCGCGGAATGGGTTCCATTGAAGCCATGCAAAAAGGTTCCAAAGACCGCTATTTCCAGGATATGGAAGAAGACATCAAAAAGCTGGTTCCCGAAGGTATCGCTGCCCGCGTTCCCTACAAAGGAACACTTTACGAAGTGCTCTACCAGTTAATTGGCGGGCTGCGCGCCGGAATGGGCTACTGCGGGGCAAGTAATATTGAACTGCTGCAAAATGCAAAGTTCACCAAAATCACCAATGCCGGTGTCCAGGAAAGTCATCCGCACGATGTTTCCATTACACGCGAAGCACCTAATTACAGTAGTCGATAAATTATGAGTAATCGGTTTTTCTCTGTTAAATTCACAACAGCCGGATATAAAAAATTGAGTTTGAAGCGTTGTTTCTAAAATGAATGCAAAAATGAAACACACTGTTTTCCTAATGGTAGTATTAATCTTGCTTTCCGGTCTTGTTTGGGGCCAGGATGAAGAGATTCTGCTTACAATTGGTGACACTAAAATCAGCAAAGCAGAATACGAGCGTATTTACAGGAAAAACAACCAAAACCTGTACGATGAAACTGAGGCAAAATCGCCAAAAGAATACCTCGATATGTTCATCGATTACAAACTGAAGGTTATTGAAGCGCAAAACCTGAAAATGGATACCAGTGCTGCCTTTAAAGAAGAACTTGCGGGATACAGAAAAGAACTTGCAGCGCCTTATTTAACCGACATGAAATTTGACGAGTCGCTGATAAAAGAGTTGCACAATCGTATGACCAAAGAAATAAATGCCAGTCATATTTTATTGCAGGTGCCCGAAAATGCAACCTACCAAAAGGAACAGGAAGTATTGGAAAAAACAAACGAAATCAGGGCCGAAATCCTTGCAGGAAAACCTTTTAGTGAAGCAGCAATTGAATATTCAGAAGACCCGAGCGCGGCAAACAACGGCGGACAGCTGGGCTACTTTACGGCATTCCAGATGGTGGCGCCTTTCGAAAATGCAGCTTTCAGTGCCCCTGTTGGCGAAATTTCGGAACCGGTTCGTTCAACATTTGGCTATCACCTCATAAAAGTGCACGATTTACGACCCAACAAAGGCGAGATAAAAGTGGCACACATCATGAAAATGTTTCCCCAGGGCGATGAGAACTTCGACAAAAATGAGCTGAGAAAAGAGATCGATTCAATTTACACGGAATTGCAAAACGGAGCGGATTTTACCGAAATGGCCCGAGAACTCTCCGATGATAAACGGTCGGCAATGCAGGACGGTGAAATGCCCTGGTTTTCTGCGGGACGGATGATATCTGAATTTTCGGATCCGGCATTTGCACTCGAAAACATTGGAGATATGACGCCTCCGGTTGAAACCCCTTTTGGTTTTCATATCATAAAAAAATTGGATCACCGCCCGGTACCGGCATTTGACGAAGCACGAGAGCAGATTGAAGAAAGGGTTAGTAAAGACCCTGCGCGGTCCAACTCAAGCCAGAAAGCGTTTGTTGAAAAACTTAAAAAAGAATATAATTTTGAGGAAAACAGTGAAAATCTGGAAAAACTGAAAACAAACGAAAATCCCAGTGAAGAACTCCTGCTTTTTTCAATCGACAATAAAAACTTTTACCTGAACGACTTTAATGCTTTTCTGAAGAAAGATGGCAATGAAAACAGCAACTATTTAAGCCATTACAACGACTGGGTTACTCATGAAATAATCCAACTCGAAGATTCAAAGCTGGAGGAGAAACATCCTGAATTCCGTTACCTGATGAAAGAGTATCACGACGGAATTTTGCTTTTCAATATTATGGAAGAGAAAATCTGGGGCTTTGCATCAAAAGACACTGTCGGACTTCAAAAATTTTATAAAAAAAATAAAGGAATACACCAATGGGGAGAGCGTTTTAAAGGCCTCATAATAACTTGTAAAAACCAGGAAACAAGGCAGGAAGCCGAAAAATATTTTGCAGCCGGAATGACTGCCATCGAAGTGGAGGATTTGCTAAACAAAGAAGAAAAACAGGTGGAAATAAAAAAAGGCGCCTGGGAAGAAGGAGCCAATGATGTGGTTGATTATTACGTTTGGAACGGCAAAAAAACCAGCAACTTTAATCCGGAGCTTACTTTTATTCGCGGTGACAAAATTCCTCCCGAGCCCAAAACCCTTGAAGAAGCTCGCGGACTGTATATTTCCGATTATCAAAATTACCTGGAGAAAGAGTGGCTAAAAAAGCTGCGTAAAAAATACAAAATAAAAGTGAATAAAAAAGTGTTGAAATCTGTTCCGCATGTTTAAAATGCTGTTGAAATATGGCTTCCCGGTTTTTATCATCCTGCTCTCAGTGGGGTGTAATTCTGGTGATGAGCAACTGAAAAAAGTTGTTGCCGAAGTGGGAGACAATAAATTGTATCTCTCTGAAATTTCATCGGTGATTCCACCTGAGGCTGAATGGGAAGACAGTATTTTAATGGCTGATGACTATATAAACAAGTGGGTTAAGCGCGAATTGCTGCTTCAAAAGGCGGAGGAAAACCTGACAGTTGAACAAAAAGATGTTTCGGAACAACTGGAAGAGTACCGGAAGTCGCTCATGTTGTATAAGTACAAAAATGCAATAATGAGCCAGCGGATGGACACCACTGTTACCAACCAGCAGGTGCAGGAATATTACGATGCAAATACCGAAAAATTTGTCCTCAATAATAATATTGTTAAAGCTGTTTACATCAAAATCCCCAACGATTTGGCCAACCCCGATCAGCTCAAAGAGATGAGCCAAAACAACAGCACTGAAGGGATTATTGAATTGCGCGATTATTGCCTGCAATACGCTAAAGGCTTCGACATTTTCATCGATCAATGGGTCGATTTTCAGCTGTTAACCAAAAGCATACCCGAGCCCATAGAAAACGCGGAGCAGTTTTTGCAACAAAACCAAATGATTGAACGCACCGACTCTGATTATTATTACCTTGTTACCATATATGACTACAAACTCAAAAACGACCAGGCACCCGTTGAGTATGTAAAAGAAAATATTAAAAACCTGATTATTAACCGGCGTAAAATTGACTTTTTAAAGCAACTTGAAAACAATGTATATTCAGAAGGAGTTAAAAACAACAAATTTAAAATATTTAAAAGCGAACGCGATGATAACTAAAAAAATAATAAAAGCAGGGAGTATTTTCCTACTTGCAATGCTAATGACCGGAATTGTATCGGCACAGGATAAAGTAGTCGATCACATTGTAGCAATTGTGGGAGGCAACATTATTCTGAAATCGGACATTGAAAAAATGTACATGGATCAGCAGGCGCAGGGAATGACCTCCGATGGTGACATGAAATGCGAAATCCTGGAGAACTTCCTGGTAGATAAACTGCTGATTGCCGAAGCCGAGATGGATACTCTGATTACGGTAACTCCCAGCCAGGTTAACCAGCAAATGGATGCTCAGATTCAAACTTATCTTGCCTATTTCGGTTCTGAACAGGCAGTGGAAAATTACTTCAAAAAACCGATTGCATCCATTCGTTCCGAAATGCAGGAAGTTATCAGGAATCAAATCCTGAGCCAGCAGATGCAGCAAAAAATTGTTCAGGATGTTACAGCTACTCCCTCAGAGGTGCGAGCCTACTACCGCAACCTGCCGGAAGAAGAAATTCCGGTTATTCCCACGCAGTATGAGTACGCACAAATTACCATGAGACCAGAAATCTCATTGGAAGAAGAAAACAGGGTAAAGGCAGAGCTACGTCAGCTTAAACAACGAATTGAAGAGGGTTCGAGCTTTGCAGCAATGGCCGTTATGTACTCCGAGGGACCTTCGGCAAACGATGGCGGTGAAATTGGCTACCAGGGACGTGCCGAGCTCGATCCCAATTATGCATCTGCCGCTTTTAACCTTCG
>JBNJGR010000164.1:0-6308 GCA_051747885.1 Bacteroidota bacterium
CCAAATGCGTTGCCGGCTGTCTTCAAAAATTGCCATTACAGAGCCCGGCGCACCACTGCTTTTTTTTGATTTAAGTTGAAACTGCTCCATTTGTATTGGGGTATGGCTGTGTTTTTCTACAAAACCTCCCTCATAGCCCAGCCACATGTTGTTGTTATGATCGAAATGGATAGAGGTGATTTCTTTTTGTGTGAGCTGATAGGCGCCTTCCGAAGAAGCCTCGAAATGATGAAAAGGCACATTGGTAAGTCCCAGATTCACACCTCTGATTCCCGACGAAACCCAAAGGTTTTTGTCATTGTCAATATAAATATTATCGACTGCTGTGCGGTCAAGACTCATTGGATCGAGGGGATTGTTAGTGTACAGGTCGAATTGACCGGTTTGAATGTTAAATCTGATTAATCCGTTATTGCTTGACAGCCAAATGATAGAATCGTCAATTATACGAAAATTTTTAATAGTGTATCCCAGATGATCGAAATGCTGGTGATTCACTTCTTTCTCTTCAGGGTTAAACCAAAAAAATCCATTGCTTATAGTGCTTGCAAAAATCTGATTATTTGCAAATTGAAGGTGAACGATTTCAAAACTTCCAAAATTTGTTCCTCCAAAATTATTGAAATTTTCAACTTCGAGCGTTTGCGGATTCAACCGGTAAAGCCCGCCGAAGTATCCGGAAAACCAAATTTTTCCATCGGGTTGAAAAGCTGTTGCATTAATATCGCTGACAGGCAAAACGGCATTTTCAGGAATTTTTATGGTATCGGAACCTGTGTACCAGTTAGTTTTTCTGTTTTTGGGGTTAAAGCGGGCAAGTCCTTCGTCGGTAGCAATCCATAAATTTTTTTCATTGTCCTCAGAAATATCTTTTACATGAACATTTTCCCATCCTTCAATTGGTCCAATAAATCTGTCCTGATAAAAATTGTAATGCGAAATCCCGTTTTCAGATCCTAACCAGAGAGTTCCGTCAGAATCGGTGAATAAAGTAGTGATTTTGCCGGCGGGAATAACCAAAAAGTCGTTCCCTGAGTTTTGGTAAGCTTTAAATTGCTGCCCGTCAAACCGGAAAAGCCTGTTCTCTCCGGCCAGCCAAATAAAGCCATTTGCATCCTGGCTGATACTTATAATACGTGGTTCGGGCAGTCCGTTTTCAATACCGTAATGGTAAAAAGCAACAGAAGAACTGCAGGGTATTGCATAAAACAGTACCCATACGACAATAAGATATTTGATGACCCAATTTTTAATTCTCATCTACTTGCTAATAATGATGTATAAAATTAGCAAAAGCATTTTAAAACCAGGGTTTAATTTTATATTCTTCTAAAAATGAGCATTTTTCTTCTAAGATAAGGCATTGGGAAGTAAGAAATCAGTATTTATAAATGGTAGATTCAGGTCTCCGGCATACCGCCAGGGGGAAACCGGGTTGTTAGTAAATAATATCATTTGCATTTACTTTTTCCTGTCATTTGGATGAATGTTTTTTTGAAGTCATTAAAAATATTTCTATTTTTCAAAAATGAACTAAACTGATGTACTAATTTTTCAAAAACCTGCAGCTAAATGAATCATAAAATTAAATTTTCACTCCTCCTTATTTTTCTGACAATTTTTTTATTTTCTACAGGCCAGGTATCTCAATGGGCTGGCGAATCAATTGATTTTTCGCGTGGTGAAATAATCGTGTCCGAAAACAAACGGTTCCTGGTTTTCGAAGATGGCACGCCGTTTTTTTGGCTGGGTGATACGGCCTGGGAACTGTTTCACCGGCTAAACAAGGAAGAAACTGAAAGGTATCTGGAAAATCGCCGGGAAAGAGGTTTTACGGTGATTCAGGCAGTTGTGCTGGCTGAACTCGACGGGCTGAACACACCCAATGCTGAAGGTGAAAAACCGTTGATTGATAACGATCCCACTCAGATTAACGAAGCCTATTTCCGGCATGTTGACTGGGTGATTAAAAAGGCCGAAGAGAAAGGAATGTTCATTGGTTTGCTGCCCACCTGGGGCGATAAATGGAACAAAAAGTGGGGGGTGGGTCCGGTGGTTTTCACACCCGAAAATGCCCGGATTTTTGGCGAAATTCTGGGCAAACGATACAAAGAATTTCCCAACATCGTTTGGATTGTTGGCGGCGACCGCCCGATTGAGGAAGATTCCCACCGGCAGATTGTAAGTTCAATGGCAGGCGGGTTGCGTGCGGGAGATGAGGGAGTGCATCTTATCACATTTCACCCTACCGGAGGTTTGGGATCGTCAGAATATTTTCACGAAGAAGAGTGGCTTGATTTCAACATGCGGCAGAACGGGCACAATGTGAATTTTACCGGTGTATATGAAAATACGCTCAAAGATTACAATCGCATTCCTGTAAAACCGGTTATCGACGGGGAGCCTATTTACGAAGATCATCCCATTCAGTTTAACCCACAGCAGCATGGTCACTCCACCTCGGCCGATGTACGACGTCCGCTTTACTGGAATTTGTTCAGCGGCGCTTTTGGCCACACTTACGGTCATCACTCTATTTGGCAAATGTGGCAACCCGGGCGCAATCCGGTTAATTATCCGCTCATGCCATGGTACGAGGCTATTAACCAGCCAGGTTCGGCGCAAATGCAATATGGCCGGAAACTGATGGAGTCGCGGCCTTTCCTGGCCCGCATTCCCGATAATTCTATAATTGTTGCTGATGATGTTACTACTTCTGTACCAGGAGCCGGGCAGTACCGTTTTTTGGCCACACGAGATTCAGAGGGAACTTATGCAATGGTTTATGCCCCCGTGGGGCGTCCATTCACCGTAAAGTTGGATGCAGTAAGAAGCGCTGAAGTGATAGCCTGGTGGTATAATCCTCGCAATGGAGAGGCAACAAAAATTGGCGAATTTCCTGGATTTGGAACTCGTACTTTTGTGCCACCAACTCCCGGAGAAAACCTGGACTGGATTCTGGTTCTGGATAGTGCAAATGCGGGGTTTGATGCTCCGGGACAATAATTGAAAAAAATTAGTGCAGTATGATTAACCGGCTGTGGGTTCTTTTAGGAGTTTTATTTTTTTTGAGTTGCGAACCGACAAGCGGTACCGTTAACGGTATAAGAATTAGTCCGGAAAACCCCCATTACCTGGCGTGGGGCGAAACGCCGGTTTTCCTGCTCGGAGCCACCGGATATCACAGCTGGACTCCCGTCAGCCGCCCGGCCGAAGTTAATTTTATTGAACAACTTGATCGACTTGCAAAGGTAATTGATGATATTGACAGCCCGCATGTTCGTGGGTTTGTGCGGTGTTTGCCTTACGACCCGATGAACCACATGCATGACGGGGAAGTGGAAAAAGTTTTACAACCCTGGTTAAAACTGGATGACGGTCGTTATGATTTGACACAGTTTGAACCGGAATGGAAAAAACGACTGCGGGCTTATCTGGATGCCGCGCTTGAACGGCGAATTGTTGTTTCCCTTGAAGTTTGGGACGACTGGTCGGTCACCCGCGGTCCCGGCGGTGCTTACGACCCGGGCGAAGGAAATGGCTGGAATGGACATCCGTTCAATCCCAAAAACAACGTAAATTTTGATGAAACAATATTCCCTTCCGAAACAAGTGTATGTAACGCACCATTTTACAGTACAATTCCGGCGAGAAATAACAATACCCAGGTTCTCAGTCTCCAGAAAAAATATGTGGATCGACTGCTTTCAGTCGTAACCAATTACCCCAATGTTATTCTGAATATTTCCAACGAAAGCCGCGCGCATTTGGATTGGAGCCGGTTTTGGGCCGGGTACATTCGCGAGAAGGTGCCATCGGGCTTCATAATTGGCGAAATGCCATCGACTAACCGCGAAGATGGGGGTGGCGAATGTGAGCATAAATTCAGTCCTTTAAATTTATGTACTGAACCGCTCTACGACTTTGTGGATATTTCCCAGGGAGTTTCGAGTCATGAATTTGGCGAGCCGTCTCAGCAGGCAATAGGTGGCGGACAGCGTATTTGCCAATACAGAAAGTCAATGGCTGAAGCAGAAACCCGGCGTCCGCTGATTGTTTCAAAAGACTACACGCGCGATGAAAATGGCGGCGATATGGTTTTGTGGAGCCGGTTTGTGAGTGGGGCAGCCTCTGCTCGTTTTCACCGCCCCGCAGGCGATGATCCTGAAACGGTGATCGATTTTCAGCATGAAGCAATCGGAAGGTTGGGACGGTTTATTGCAAAAATTCCTTTCTGGCAAATGTCCCCAAATCCGGAAATTGTTGTGAAACTTCCGGAAGGTGCGGGCGCAAATGTATTTGCCGAACCTGCTTCTGTTTGCGTGATTCAGTTAATTGACGCAACAAAAAGTGGTTCTGTTCTCCTTGAAATATCACCCGGAGACTGGATTGTTCAATGGATTGATCCTTCAACAGGAAACAAAACAGATCGTTCGGAGGTTTCGGTTGGTGCAGCCCCCCTTCAACTGGACTTTCCTGACGGAAATGATCACAGGATTATTTTGTTGAAAAAGAAAACCAAATAGTTTAAAGTTTGAAAGTTTAATGTTTAAAGTTGAAAGAAATGTTTCGAAAATATTACTTACCGGTTGTTTTTTCAGGAATTGTCTTTTTTATAATAAGTTGTCAGATTAAACAAGCCGCAGCCCAGGCCATTCAGCCATGGGATGAAAACCCGTGGTACTGGCAATACAAAGGCGAGCCGGTGCTGTTACTGGGTGCCAGCAGCGATGATAACCTGTTTCAGTGGCCGGCCGAAAAATTGGTGCCGCACCTCGATTCCATGAAAAACATCGGTGCCAACTATGTGCGCAACACGATGAGCGACCGCAACGACAGTGGTTTTGAGCTTTATCCGTTTAAAAAACTGGAGAACGGCAAATATGATTTGAGCCAGTGGAACGAAGCCTACTGGCAACGTTTTGAATTCTTTTTGGAAGAAACAGCCAAACGCGATATAATTGTGCAGATTGAAGTATGGGACCGCTTTGATTATACACGAAACAATTGGCCCCCACATCCTTACAATCCGGCAAATAATGTGAATTATTCGTTTGAAGAATCGGGGCTGGCCGCGGAATATCCCGACCATCCGGGACGTAACAAACAGCCGTTTTTCTTTACCACCCCTAACCAGCGAAACAACGAGGTGCTGCTGAAGTTCCAAAAGCAATTTGTGGAAAAGATGCTTTCCTATTCGCTTCGTTTCGACCATGTGCTTTACTGCATGGACAATGAGACTTCTGCAGAAGAAGAGTGGGCTGTTTTTTGGGCGGAATTTATTCTGGATCAAGCTGAAAAGCAGAGGGAAACTGTTTTTGTTACCGAAATGTGGGACAACTGGGATTTGAAATCGGAACACCACAAACGCACGTTCGATCATCCTGAGCTTTATGCCTTTTGTGATGTTTCGCAAAATAACCACCAGCGCGACCAGGCGCACTGGGACAATTTTCAGTGGGTACGGAATTATATTTCGGCAAAGCCGCGGCCAATAAATACGGTAAAAACCTACGGCGCCGATGGCGGTCAACATGGGAATACCAATAATGCAATTGACAGTTGGTGGCGACACCTGGTTGGCGGTGCAGCATCGGCACGTTTTCACCGGCCCAATTCGGGGCTGGGATTATCCGAACTGACGATGGCGTCGGTAAAAGCGGCTCGTAAAATTGAAAAACTGACTCCTTTTTGGAAACTGGAACCCGCGAATGAGCTGCTTCACAACAGGGAAGAAAATGAGGCTTACCTTGCTGCCAGGCCCGGTGAGGAGTATGTGGTGTTTTTTACCGATGAGGGAGAAGTGGGAATCGATTTGTCGGAATACAATTCAGAATTTACCTTGAAATGGATGAACGTGCGGAGCGGAGAATGGCACAGCGAAAAAGAGATTGAAGGCGGCGGAATTGTAAAACTAAAAACACCCGGTGGGAATGAATGGTTGGCAGTGGTAGTCCCGTCCAGCGGCTAAAGTCCGCTTGACGGGTGAAGACCGTCCAGCGGTTTGATCCGCTTGACGGATACGAATGGAAGACGTTACTTTGTTTTATTCGTCGAGTGGCAGGAAGCCGCTGTGCGGTTGTGCATACCCGCCGAGCCACGCGGAGCGGCTTGACGGATTACTCGACATCGAATTTCAGAATAACATCAAACCCGCTGTCGTTGGATGAGTTGTTGAGCTCTAAAAACAAAAAGCGGAACAACTCATATTCCAGCCTTACTTCATATTTTGCCATGTTTGTTTCGTCTGTTTCGCCAAAACGCTGCTGATAACTAACAAAAAGGTCGTTGGTAATGTATTTCCCAAC
>JBNJGR010000165.1:0-6244 GCA_051747885.1 Bacteroidota bacterium
GAATTTTGATATGCTAAGATCATTAGGACGTCACCCTGTCCGCCAATTGGCGGATTCAGGGTCTGAATTTGAAAATCAATAGAAATGGAAAAACTAACTATCACACTCGTTCAACCCGACATTATTTGGGAACAGCCTCAGGTTAACCTCGAAAAGTATTCGGAAATGCTTACGGCGGTTGAAAAAACAGATATTATTGTTTTGCCCGAAATGTTTACTACCGGCTTTTCCATGCAGCCTGAAAAACTGAAGGAAAACATGGACGGGCCATCGGTACAGTGGATGAAAAAACTGGCAAATGAAAAAGATGCAGTTGTGGTTGGCAGCCTGATAATTGAAGACAACGAAAAAGTTTTCAATCGTCTGGTGTGGGTTTTTCCCAATGACAAAATCGAAATTTACGACAAGTGCCACCTGTTTACAATGGGCGAAGAAAACCTGCATTACTCAGCAGGTTCTGAAAAACTGATCGTGGAGTACAAAGGCTGGCGGTTTTGCCCACTGGTTTGTTACGATTTGCGATTCCCGGTATGGAGCCGCAATACCGAAAATTACGATGTGCTCATTTATGTGGCCAACTGGCCGGCGCCACGCCATGAAGTTTGGAAAACGTTGTTGCAGGCCCGAGCCATTGAAAACCAGGCGTACTGCATTGGTGTAAACCGCCTAGGGAAAGACGGTCCGGGGTTGGACTACTACGGAGATTCCTGTTTAATTGATGCCAAAGGGAATGCCCGTTTTCTGGGCGGCAACGAACAGGTGACTTCTTTTGAGATTTCCCTGGATGAACTTCATAAATTCAGGGAAAAGTTTCCGGTACTGAATGACAGGGATGAGTTTCAGTTCTCCATTTAAAATTCCAGCACCATCCCGGTTTTGAGCTGCGGGTTTCCAAATGCTGCATGAAATGCCGCCAGTGCAGGCAGCTCGGTGCAATGCGACGGATAAATTTCATTCACCTTTTCATTTTTGAAATATTCGATGGTTTTGCGGGTTTGTTCATCCTTGTGTTTCAGGTGAAACCCGCCGAGAACTGTCTTTACATCTGAAATACCGGTTACTTTTTTGGCATATTCTGTAATGTTGCAGATGCCGGAGTGCGAGCAGCCGGTAATTACAACCAGCTGGTTTTTAACAATTGCTGCCAGCGCCGAGTCATCGGGAATAAAATCATCGTGCTGAAAATCATCAACAAAAGAGGTGGATTGTGCTTCAAAATTATTTTTTCGCGGAATTTCTCCCAAATACCAAAGGTGGTCGTTGATTTGCAGCGATTCGTACGATTCGGTAATATTGAATTTTTTTTCCAAATCCTTTTTGCAGACTGACAATCCTGCCGGCGATAAGTCGCGCTTGCGAAACCGGCGTATAAACGCACCGGGGTGGGTGATGAGTTTTTTGTTTTGCAGGTGTTTAAGCCCGTCGCCATGATCCCAGTGCCCGTGGCTCAATATCACTTTTTCAACTTCATTTTCGATATCAATTCCCAGCTGCCGGGCATTTTTCAGAAACACATCGGAATGTCCGGTGTCGAACAGTATTTTCTGATCGTCAATCTCAATAAAATAGGAGATGCCGTGTTCAGCAAGAAGTTTTCCTCCTGCAACGTTCTCTGTTAAAATTGTAATTCTCATCGTTTACAGTCGATTTTAAAAATGAAAAAAGCAGCCAGCGAAATAATAATCATGAACAGCACAAAAAAGGCCTGAAATCCGAGTAGTTCGATAATGGTTCCGGCAACAAGCGGGAAAAGTGCCGGTAGAATATTTCCGGCCCCGGCAAAGCCAGCGTAAAGTGCCCGGTTTTGGTTGCCCGAAATTTCGAGCAGCAGGCCGTTCATGGTCATCGTGTAGAGCGCATAAACCAGGCCTCCCATCACAAAAATGTATTTCAGCCACGAAATATCAGTGATAAAAAGTGGCATCATTCCAAGTATCAGAGACAAGCCCACATTGCTGTATAGCAGCAGGTTGTACTTTAGTTTTTTGGCACCCATCAAAACCAGCGCGCTGACAAAAACAATTCCTATGACTTTAAACAACAGAAAAGTTCCGGTATCGGTACTTTTTGCCGCAAAAATCTCTTTGGCATAAAGCACCACAAATGGCAAAAATGAAACAGCGATTCCCTGCGTATTGATGAACCCGAGAAACCAAATCAGTTTTTTATTGTTTTTTATTTCGCTTTTCAGCACGTGGATAAAACCTTTCAAACTCGAAATTTTCAGCGTGGAAGGAACGGTCTCTTTCAGGTTCCAGAATCCCAGTGATGCAGTTAGAAGCAACGCGGCTCCAATAAAAAACATGAAGGAATAATTCACCGGGAAGTCACGAACAACTAGCACTTTACGAGCCAGGAATGCCGCTCCCAAAACAATTACTCCTGAAATAATCTGCCGTGTGGAAAAGAATATTTTTCGTTTTCCGGGATTGATAGACTTGCCCAGAATATCGAAATAGCTGATATTGGCAAATGCGCCGGTGAACGAAAACAATGTGATAAACAGAAACATCAGCCCAAGCATGAATCCCGATGTACTGCTTTGCAGAAAAAAGAGCAGTGCGCCAAGTCCGGCAAGCGCAAAAACCCGGGTGTTGATACCAAAAAGCAGGTAGTTTTTTTTATAGGTTTTGTTGCTCAGCCACGGGGCAAAAAATAGTTGGGTAAACTGCGCTCCGCCAAGCATGATTGCAGTCATAATTCCAATATGGATTGCCCCGCCGCCGGCTTCAACCAACATGGCCGGAATGACGGTATCCACATCCATAAAATTTTTGGCCATGGCCAGGAATCCTGCATGCCATAAAAACGAGCGAAAGTTGTGGTTCGAAATTTTTTTGGGTAGCACCATTTGTTACTTTTTTTGCTTGCAACAAAGGTCAGCATTTTTTTTGATTTGCCCTTCCCTTCGATAAATTCCTGTTAGCTTCCCGGATTGATTTGTGTTTTGAGTACTCCCTCTTTTATCTGGAAAAGCATATATCCTGATGATTTGTTGGCGAGTTCATCCAATAGCCAATTGTGATGTTTTTGAAGAACTGCAACCACATCTTCCGGCTTTTCTTTCTTAATTATCACAGGGATGAAATGTTTATTGACCATTTTTATATTTTCCCCGAATTGCCTTGAAACCAGCACGGAAACACCTTGCTTTTTCAGCAGTTTAATTACGGACTGTCCTTTTTCTTCTAAATTAAGGGTGCCGTCATTTTCTACATTTTTGTACGGATTAATCATCTGTTTTTCAAATTTCAGCTCATCGTTCACCAGTTTGTAAATAACAAAGTTATCAGCCTTTCCAAAGAATTTTTCTTCAAACCGGTTGTCGCGGCTTAACGCAAAAGCACATTTCATTTCCATACGCTTACTTTTTGTTGTTTTCAATTTTTTGCCAGATCATTCCAAATTCCCGGCTCATATTGCTGTCCGGTGAAAATTCCACAATGGTTTGTTCTTTAACCATCGATTCAACCAGTTGCGGGTCGAATGGGATTTTGCCGAGCAACGGGATTTTATTTTCATTCAGAAAAACCCCGATTTCGGCTGTAATTTCAAGGTTGATATCGAATTTATTGATTAAGGCAACCACCGGAATGTTGAAGGATTTTACCAGTTCGTATAACCTTTTTGCATCGTGCATGCCCGAGCGTGAAGGTTCAACTACCAGCAAAACCATATCGGTTCCGGTAACCGATGCAATGGCGGGGCAGCCAATTCCAGGCGGACCGTCGCTGATAATGATTTCAGCTTTTTTGCCCGTTGCAATTTCTTTGGCTTTTTTGCGGATTTCTGTTACCAGCCTGCCCGAGTTTTCTTCACCGGCGCCCATTCGGGCATGTACCATGGGGCCAAACCGTGTGTCGGAAACAAACCAGCGGTTGTTGTTGTTTTGCACCGAAGTAATCGCATCAACCGGGCAAATGCGCTCACATAACCTGCAGCCTTCGCACTGGAACGGGTTCACTTCGGGCATT
Source organism: Bacteroidota bacterium (assembly GCA_051747885.1). Taxonomy (GTDB): domain Bacteria; phylum Bacteroidota; class Bacteroidia; order Bacteroidales; family Prolixibacteraceae; genus Tangfeifania. The sequence goes on from JBNJGR010000165.1 coordinate 3,975, forward strand.
CCGGTTGTGTTGGGATGAATGGCATCAAACCGGCAGCTTTCTTCGCACAGCCCGCAGTTTGTGCAGCTGTCAAGATTAATTATTGCAATGGTTCCGCTGTCGAATTCGTGCGTTTCTTTAATTTCCGGATGAAGAATGAGGTGAAGGTCGGCGGCGTCCACGTCGTTGTCGCAGAACACCGCATTTTTTGCCAGCGAAGCAAAAGCTGCTGCCACACTGGTTTTTCCGGCTCCTCCTTTTCCGCTGAGGATAGTAATTTCTCTCATCTCACTACCTCCTTTATTCTGATTTTTTGGATGATTTCACGGAAAATCCGGGTTGTTTTATCCGGGATATTTTGGAGTAAATCGCCCGATGAGTAGCTCACGGCATAATTCCTGTCGAACGGAATTTCACCCAGCAGTTCAATGTCGTTTTCTTCCAGAAATGCATATACGTCGAGATTTCCCAGTCCTGCCTTGTTTACAATAACCCCAAACGGTTTTTGGAGGTCGGCCAGCAGTTCAACAGTAATCTTCAGGTCGTGCAACCCAAATGGAGTTGGTTCGGTCACCAGTATTATGTAATCGGCATCGGAAACGGTTTCAACCACCGGGCAACTTGTTCCGGGCGGTGCATCCAGAATGGTCAGGCAATCGTCGTTGTCAACACTACTTTTCAATTTTTTAATCAGCATGGTTTGCATCGACGAGCCCACATTCAGGCATCCTTCCATTAATCCATTCCCAAAACCAGTTTGGTAATTGGTGATTGTTCCCAGCGGTTTTTCAATTTTGGTTATTGCTTCAAATTCGCAGGCTACGCTGCATGCTCCGCACGAGTGGCAGAGGCTTGCATCTACTTCTGCAAAATTGAGTTTAGGGACTATTGTAATAGCGTTAAACTCGCACCATTCCTGGCATTTTTTGCAATAGGTACATTTTTTGGTATCAATTTCAGGAATGAGCTGGTAAACTTCTTCCCGGCTTTGAATGGCCGGGTTATTAAGAAAGAGGACATCGTTGGGTTCTTCCACGTCGCAATCAACCAGCCTCACATTGCTGTCCCATTCTTTCGAAATAAAATAAAAGAGGTTTACCGAAACGGTTGTTTTTCCGGTGCCTCCCTTTCCACTTGCAACTGCTATTTTCATTTTTCTATATCTCTTCCTTTGTTCCGGTTACAAATGGTTAGTTTGCTGAAGTTGTTTTGTGAACCGGTTTTTAGTGGTCGCAATAATTGGCCGAGAATTGTATGGAGTTGTTCAGAAACCCTGAAATAAGCTCCCTGGCTTCCAGTTTGGGTGCGCCTACAAAAACGTTAACTCCGTTTTGGTTGAATAGCTGAATAGCGCGGTTGCCCATTCCGCCGGCCAGCACATCGGTTACGCCGTTTTCGGCCAGCCACGCGGGCAACACTCCGGGTTCGTGAGGTGGTGGTTGTACAGTTTCTTCCGCAGTAATTTCTTCCCCATTTGTTTCAGCCAAAACAAAAAATTTGCAATGCCCGAAATGGGCGTCAAGAACTGAGTTGTCGTTAGCCGGTACGGCAATTTTTTTCTTCATGAATGTGAAATTTATTTGATAATTTGAATTTTTAATTTGAAATTATTGTGCTTTTGTTTTTGAGTCGTTCAATAATTTCGTTAATGGTTTTATTCCCTTCATCGAGGATAACCATTTGAATTTTAAATTTTTCGAGCAGTGTTTTTGCCTTGGGACCAAAATCTCCGGAGATGATTTGGCTTACGTTTAGTTCGGCCATTTTTTCGGCAGTTTTGGTGCCTGCACCACCGTTGGCATCTTTATTTTCATTTTCTGTAAAAATGACTTCACCGGTTTCGGTATCGTAAATGCAAAACCATGCGGCTCGCCCAAACCGTAAATCAAATTTCGATCTCAGGCTCTTTTTTTCTGATGTAATTGCGATTTTCATGTTGTTTAATTGTTGATTTTTAAGCGTTACTGAATCAAATTATTATGACGCTAAAATAGAAATAATGTTTAGAATAAACAAATGATTAAAAGAACAAATGTTTATTTTGGTGATTGTTCAGTTGAATAGCAATGATTGTTTTTCCAAAATCTCTTTTTTGTTTTTTGAAAACTTTCAATTTGTATAAAAAAGGTTAAATTTGCAGCGCAATTTGAAAATCACCTTCGCTTCTCCTTCGAAATTTTACTATGGCGAAGGAGCTAAAGTTTCGGTGTTCACAGCGGGGTATAGCGCAGCACGGTAGCGCGCGTCGTTCGGGACGACGAGGTCGTCGGTTCAAATCCGGCTACCCCGAC
>JBNJGR010000166.1:0-6206 GCA_051747885.1 Bacteroidota bacterium
TTCCATCTTTAAAACTATTCATTTACGGAGTGATTATTAATTACTGCTTAATTCTCAATTGACAATCCGTCACTCTTTAGTTTTTCCTTTTTTTTTACTGATTCTGATTTTTGCTTTTTAAAACCGTTTTTGGGTTTTAATTTTTGAGCAATATCCAAAAGACTACGCTTGCGAATACTACCATTCTTTTTGGCCGTCTTTTCCCAGGCCGGATCAAATAACATACCGGTGCACAAGCATTTTGTCCGGTCCATCCGCTCCAGGATATCGTAATTAACACAACCTTTGCAGCCATTCCAAAACTGGTCGTCGGCTGTTAATTCTGAAAAAGTAACGGGCCGGTAACCCAGCTCATGGTTAATTTTCATCACCGCCAATCCGGTTGTGAGGCCAAAAATTTTAGCCTCAGGATATTTTTTTCTTGAAAGCTGAAATGCCTTACTTTTAATTTCTTTGGCAAGTCCGTAACCACGGTACTCAGGCACCACAATTAAACCTGAATTAGCCACAAAACCTTTGTTTCCCCAGGTTTCGATGTAACAAAACCCTGCAAATTTATTTTCGTACAAAGCGATTACAGCCTTTCCATCAGTTATTTTCGATGCAAGGTATTCAAATGTCCTGCGTGCGATACCGGTACCTCTTTGTTTCGATGCCTCATCAATGGCATCGTTAATTTCATCCACATATTTAACATGTTCTTCTCCGGCCACCACCACTTTTATGTTTTTTATGTCTTTCATTCCTACAATTTGTTTTTCAGTTTTGGCATAATCGATACCAGTGCATTAATCAAATCGTTTTTTGTAGTTCCCTCGCGCTGAATAATTAAAATCGTATCGTCGCCGGCAACAGTAGCTAAAATCTCCCATTTCCTTGCGCTGTCGATTACAACTGCCAGACTGCTCGCGTATCCGGGCAGGGTTTTCATCACTGCCAGACTACCGGAAAACTGTAAACTCATAAAACCATCGGCCAAATAATTTTCCTGTACCTTTCTTTTTCTGCTTTCGTTCTGACCATTTTCCGGAATTTCGTAAACATATCCTCTTACCGGATGTGGCACTTTTGCCACCTGCAAAAATTTCAGGTCGCGCGACAAAGTAGCCTGGGTTAAATCATATCCTCTGTGTTTTAAAACGGCAAGCAACTCCTCCTGGCTGTGTACTTTCCCCTTCGAAATTATTTTTCTGATTTCAAGCTGCCGCTGAACCCGGTTTTTCATTTCCAATAGTTGTTTCTTTTTAATTTAACCTGATCTAATTAAATGCATCGGTTAAACTTTCAACAAAAAAAAATATTACCATCTGTTTATTTAACTGTAAATATTTATTTTGCATTGAATAATTATACATTTTAATTGCAAAATTATGCATTATTTTCAGAAAACAAACGAAAAATCAAGAAAAATTATTAATTTTGTCGCGGTTATGAATGTGAATCTATCATATTAAACCTTTATGGGAAAGTTAAAAAGTATAATTTACAGGTAATACATTAAAATGCGTTTGAACCGTTTCGGGGCAAGCGCATTTTTTTAAACAGAGCGGTTAAAATGTTAAAAGTAAAACAAGCAAAACTCATTCTTGAAAATGGAACTGTCTTCACCGGGAAATCATTTGGAAGTGAAAAATCGATTGCCGGCGAAGTGGTTTTCTACACAGCCATGACGGGTTATCCCGAAAGTTTGACAGACCCTTCATACACAGGCCAGATTTTGGTTTCAACCTACCCGATGATTGGCAATTACGGAGTGCCTCATGGACACAAAGAAAATGGTATTCATAAACATTATGAGTCGAACAAGCTGCACATCAGCGGACTTGTAATTTCCGATTATTCCTTTGAATTCAGCCACTGGAATGCCGAAAAAAGCCTTTCCGACTGGCTGAAGGAATACAATGTTCCCGGCCTTTTCGATATCGACACCAGAGCATTGACAAAAATTTTACGAGACAAAGGTTCAATGCTTGGCAGAATTGAATTTGAGGGAGAAGAAACTGAATTTTACGACCCGAACAAAGAAAACCTGGTGGCCAGGGCAAGCTGCACTGACCGGGAAGTTTATGGCGACGGAGAAAAAAGAGTGGTTTTAATTGACTGTGGTGTAAAAAATAACATTATCCGCTGCCTGCTGAAAAGAGGTACAACTGTGATTCGCGTTCCGTGGAACTATGATTTTTCGAACGAAAATTACGATGGTGTTTTTATTTCCAACGGACCGGGCGACCCGGCCATGTGCGAGGAAACAGTGCAAAATGTAAAAAAAGCCATTGGTGGCGAAAAACCGGTAATGGGCATTTGCCTGGGCAACCAGCTGCTGGCGCGAGCCGCCGGAGCCGATACTTACAAGTTGAAATTCGGACACCGAAGCCACAACCAGCCGGTAATTCTTCAGGGAACCGACAGGTGTTTTATCACTTCGCAAAATCACGGGTTTGCAGTTGCCACCGAAACACTGCCCAACGACTGGGAACCTTTGTTTACCAATGCCAACGACAATACCAATGAAGGAATAAAACACAAAACAAAACCGTTTTTCTCGACGCAATTTCACCCTGAAGCCTCAAGCGGGCCAACCGACACAGAGTTTTTATTTGATGATTTTATTGACAGCATCAAAAAAGATTAATCAATTTCGAAAATCGAGCGTACATCATGATAAATAAAAAGATAAAAAAAGCAATTATTCTCGGGTCAGGAGCACTTAAAATCGGCGAGGCCGGGGAATTTGATTATTCGGGGTCGCAGGCATTAAAAGCGCTGAAAGAAGAAGGAGTTGAAACCGTTCTAATCAATCCAAACATTGCCACCATTCAAACCTCGACAGAGATTGCCGACAAAATTTATTTCCTTCCGGTAACTCCCTATTTTGTGGAAGAAATAATTAAGAAAGAAAAGCCCCAGGGAATTTTACTCGCGTTTGGCGGACAAACTGCACTTAACTGCGGCGTAAAATTATTCGAAGCCGGAGTGCTGGAAAAATATAATGTTGAAGTGGTTGGAACGCCGGTGCAATCAATTATTGACACCGAAGACCGCGACATTTTCAGAATAATGCTAGGTGAAATTAATGTGAAAACCCCGCAAAGTATTGCCGCTTCCAATATGGAAGAAGCACATGCTGCCGCACAAAAAGTGGGGTTCCCGATTATCGTAAGGGCAGCCTACACCCTCGGCGGTTTGGGCAGTGGTTTTTGCGAAAATGAAGCAGAACTTGAAAACCTGGCCTCAAAAGCTTTTTCCTACTCGCCGCAAATATTAATTGAAGAATCGATTAAAGGTTGGAAAGAAGTGGAATACGAAGTAGTGCGCGACCAGTTCGACAACTGTATTACCGTTTGTAACATGGAAAACTTCGATCCGCTGGGCATCCACACCGGCGAAAGCATTGTTGTTGCACCGTCGCAAACACTTTCCAACTCAGAATACCACCTGCTGCGCGAAATCTCCATTAAAATAATCCGCAGGGTTGGGGTTATTGGCGAATGCAACGTGCAGTTTGCGCTCGACCCACACTCCGAAGATTACCGGGTTATTGAAGTCAATGCACGCCTGTCGCGTTCGTCGGCACTGGCGTCGAAAGCAACCGGTTATCCGCTTGCTTTTGTGGCCGCAAAACTGGGACTTGGCTACGGTTTGCACCAGCTCAGAAACTCAGTCACCAAAGTCACCACAGCTGCTTTTGAGCCAGCGCTTGATTACTGCGTGGTTAAAATTCCGCGCTGGGACCTCAACAAATTCATCGGGGTTTCCAAAAACATCGGGAGTTCCATGAAAAGTGTGGGCGAAATTATGGCCATCGGCCGTACTTTTGAAGAAGCCATTCAAAAAGGCATTCGCATGGTGGGCCTCGGAATGCATGGGTTTGTAGCCAACAAAGAAGAAATTAATATTGAAGAAATTGAATCGGAACTGGCCAACCCCACCGACCGCCGGATTTTTGCAATTGCTGAAGCTTTTATCAAAGGGTATTCAATAGAAGAAATATGCGAAAAAACCAAAATCGACCGCTGGTTTTTATACCGCCTCAAAAACATTTTCAAAATAAAGAATGAACTTGAAAAAGTTAACCGACTGGAAGACCTGCCGGACGACTTGCTGAAACTGGCTAAAAAAGCGGGTTATTCCGACTTCCAGCTTGCCCGTCTGCTATTTGAAAGCCCCAATGAAAGAATTCAGGAAGATTTGCTGAAAGTGAGGGCATACCGCAAAATGAAAGGCATTGTACCGGTAGTAAAACAAATTGACACCCTTGCCGGTGAATATCCTGCAATGACCAATTACCTTTACCTTACTTACAACGGAGATGAAAATGACATCGAATTTTTCAACGACAATAAATCAGTGATTGTGCTGGGATCGGGGGCCTACAGGATTGGAAGTTCGGTAGAATTCGACTGGTGCAGCGTGAATGCAATCAATTCCATAAAAAAGGAAAACTACCGATCGGTAATGATCAACTACAACCCCGAAACGGTAAGTACCGACTACGACACCTGCGACCGGCTCTATTTCGATGAACTCACTTTTGAACGGGTGATGGACATTATCGACCTGGAAAATCCTTACGGGGTAATTATTTCGATGGGAGGCCAGATACCGAACAACCTGGCCATGAAATTGCACAGCCAGGAGGTTCCGGTACTGGGAACTTCGCCAATAAAAATCGACAATGCCGAGGATCGCGAAAAATTCTCTTCCCTGCTCGATAAATTAAAAATCGACCAGCCCCGCTGGGCAAAGCTTTCCACCTTCGAAGAAATCTACAAGTTTATCGATGAAGTTGGCTACCCGGTGCTCATTCGTCCCTCTTACGTTCTTTCCGGTGCGGCCATGAATGTGGTTTCGAACTCTGAACAACTGGAGCATTTGCTTCAAATGGCTGCCAATGTTTCGAAAGAACATCCGGTGGTGGTAAGCGAATTTATTGAGGAGGCCAAAGAAATTGAAATCGACGCCGTGGCCCGCGAAGGGGAAATTATTGCTTATGCCATTTCGGAACATGTGGAGTTTGCCGGTGTTCATTCGGGCGATGCCACCATAGTTTTCCCACCTCAGAAACTGTACATTGAAACCATCAGGCGGGTGAAAAAAATTGCACGACAAATCGCTCAGGGATTGGAAATCACGGGGCCGTTCAACATGCAGTTTCTTGCAAAAGACAACGATATAAAAGTTATTGAGTGCAACCTGAGGGCATCGCGCAGTTTCCCGTTCGTATCGAAAGTAATGAAGTTGAACCTCATTGAAATAGCAACAAAAGTTATGTTGGGCGTACCGGTTGAAAAGCCCGACAAATCACTTTTCGAACTCGACTATGTTGGTGTGAAAGCACCGCAGTTTTCATTTTCGCGATTACTGAATGCCGACCCGGTGCTGGGCGTTGACATGGCATCAACCGGTGAAGTAGGATGCATTGGAGAAAATTATTATGAAGCAATCCTTAAAGCAATGTTGTCGGTTGGATACAACATCCCGATAAAAAATGTACTCATCTCATCAGGGCCGTCGCGTTCAAAAGTGGAACTGCTGAAAAGTGCGCAGATGTTAACGCAGAGAGGATACAATCTTTTTGCTACGGAAGGCACCCACAAGTTTTTCATGGATAACGGTATCAGCAACACACTGCTTCACTGGCCCGATGAAGAAGACCGGCATCCGAATACCATTGAGTATATTAAGAAGAAGAAAATTGATTTGGTAATAAATATTCCGAAAAACTACACCAAACGCGAGTTGAAAAACGGATATCAGATTCGCCGAAATTCTATCGATTTCAACATTCCGTTAATTACAAATGCCAGGGTTGCCAGTGCATTTATTTACGGAATATGTAAATATGAACTAAAGGATATTTCGATAAAAAGTTGGGATGAGTATTGAAGTCAGAGTAGTCATGCCCTCACTTTGAGTGAGGGCATGACTTTCATATAACTTTTATAATCAATTGAGTAACACCTTCAACTGTACCGGTTTCTCGTTGGGCAAAAAGCGATGTCCGTTTTCATCGTAAGCCAGTAAGGTAATTTTTACTTTCCAGACTGAATTTCCCGAAAAGGTCTCTGTATTGTGATTTGAATTGTTTTTCATGACTTCAGACAACAAATTAATTTGCTGTTTTATGACAAACCGAATGCCAAAAACCACTGAAATTCTGGACAAAACACCTGTTTAAAAACATTAAAAATAGACACGGTATTTGG
>JBNJGR010000167.1:0-6187 GCA_051747885.1 Bacteroidota bacterium
CCAACACCACCTTTTTGGTTTGCCAGTGATACGATTTTTCCCATCTTAATATTTCTGTTTAAATGATCGGTTTCAAATTTAATAAAATAGCCTTAACCAACTGAAAGCATTTTTATCAATACAAATTAAAAGTTGCTAAAAAACTGGAAGTGAGCAGTTAAAAAATTTAAAATTCCTGCGATTTCATCACCATCATCAGCTGGTTTTTGTTTACCGGAACTACCCCCAGATTTTCGCAAACAAGGCCTCCGGCAATATTCGACATCAGTGCCATAATTTTTGGCGATAATCCGGCCGCCAGTGCCAGGCTGGCCACACTTATCACCGTGTCGCCGGCTCCTGAAACATCGGCAATATGACGGATAACCGCAGGATAATACTGCTCTTTGGCACCATTACTGATAAAAACCCCCAATTCTGAAAGGGTTATAAAAATTAGCTTGTAATTGTTTTTCTCTTTCAATTCATGCGCAATTCGCCTAAGTGAATTCAGGTCGCCTTTTTCAAGCGGCAGGCCAATGCCGTCAACAAACTCTTTAAAGTTTGGCTTGAAAAGGCTGATGTTTTTATAGTAATTGAAATTGCGTTTTTTCGGGTCCACTGCTGTGGGGATTCCTTTTTCGATGGCTAAATTATTAACGGCCTGAAAAAGCGATGGAGTAATTACACCTTTGTCGTAATCCACAAAAATAATGACATCCACCTTGTTCTCGTCAACTTCCTGGCGAATGCTTTCAACCATTTCCTTTTCCAGTTCACCGGAGATAAAATCAACCGACTCCTCATCAACACGTGCAATGTGCTGCCCTTTTCCAATTATGCGGCTTTTAACGGTGGTTATTCGTTTAGGATCAACAAAAACTCCCTCTTTTGACAACTGCTTTTTTTCCAGCAGCTTTTTGAATTTCCGTCCCTTGTCGTCGTCGCCAATAACTGAAAACAACACCGGAGTGGCGCCCAATGCCTGCAAGTTGAGCGAAACATTTGCAGCACCTCCCAAACGGCTTTCGCGTTTTGTAACAGAAACAATCGGGATGGGAGCCTCGGGTGAAACCCGTTCAACCTTTCCCCAAAGATAGGTGTCAACCATTGCATCGCCAATAACCAGGGCCCGCATTTGGCTGAACTGTTCGAATATTTGATTTACTTCTTTCCCGTTCACCCGTTTAATTTAAAGAAATACAAAACTATAAAAAAAAGGCAGTCATAAAAAGATCACCGATTAGATTTCTGAATTGAAAAACTGAATTTTTGAAAAGCAGATACCTTATAAATTCAAACCTGACATGATACTACCCCGGATCCACATCGATGTTGACCACACAACTGCTGTTTTCTTTCAGATGTTTCACGATGTTAATATTGCTAATAATGAAATTCTTCACCTCACCAGGCGGGAATTTACGGCTTACTTTAAGCCATATCTCTTTCTGGTACCATAACTGAATCCGGCTTACCAGCGGGAACTCGGGCCCCAAAACAATGAGCGAACTGTTCTGGCGCAGCTTTGCTGCCAACTGGTTTGCAAACCGGTTTACATTCTCCGGATTTTTATGTTTTACAACAAGTTTAATCAGCCGGTAAAAGGGCGGGTACTTAAAAAGTTTCCGCTCTTCCATTTGCGACTGGAATGCTTCCTGGTAATCCTGTTTCCTGATTATTTCAATTAACGGATGTTCTGGTTGCGAGGTTTGCACAATAACCTTCCCGCGGTTGTGTTTCCGGCCTGCACGGCCACTCACCTGCGATATGAGTTGGTAAGCCCGCTCGTGTGCCCTGAAATCGGGGAAATTAATGAGGTTATCGGCATTTAAAATTCCCACAACGCTCACGTGCTCAAAATCGAGGCCTTTCGTAACCATTTGTGTACCAATAAGAATATCGGTTTTTCGAGATTCGAGATTATGGACAATTCTGCCAAATGCATTTTTCGAGCGTGTGGTGTCCAAATCCATTCGGTCGATCCGCGCACCGGGGAACAGCGGCTTCAGCTCATCCTCAATTTTTTCGGTGCCAAATCCGCGGGTTTTAATTTCGGGTGAACCGCACTCCGGGCACTCATTGCTCACAGGCTGGCTGAAACCACAGTAATGGCAGTTGAGCCGTTTTTTGTATTTGTGGTAAGTAAGGCTCACATCGCAGTTTTGGCATTTGGGAATCCAGCCACAGTTAAAACACTGCACATAAGGCGAGTACCCCCTTCTATTTTGAAAAAGAATTACCTGCTCCCCTTTTGAGAGGGCGGTATTCATCAGCTCAAAAAGCTCGTGGCTGAGCACCGAGTGCATCTGTTTTCTTTTCCAGGCCCGTTTCAAATCGATAATCATCACTTCAGGCAGCTCAAGGTTGGAATGCCTTTTCTCAAGATTTACCAGTCCGTATTTTCCGGTAATGGCGTTAAAATAACTTTCAAACGAAGGAGTTGCTGAACCCAGTAAAACTTTTGCATTATTCTGGATTCCCAGCACAACAGCCATATCGCGGGCATTGTAGCGGGGAGCGGGGTCAAACTGTTTGAACGAATTTTCGTGCTCTTCGTCAACAATTACAAGCCCCAAATTTGAAAAAGGCATGAAAAGCGATGAACGTGCACCTAAAATTACCTGGTAGCCTTTGTCGGGATTTTGCCGGAACTGCAGCACCTTTTCCCAGATTTCCACCCGTTCCTGGTTGTTGAGGCGCGAGTGGTAAATCCCCACTTTGGGGCCAAAAACATTTTTCAACCGCTGAACAATTTGCGTGGTAAGTGCAATTTCGGGCACGAGGTAAAGTGCCTGCTTCCCTGATTTCAGGGCTTCGTCAATCAGGTGGATATAAATTTCGGTTTTTCCGCTGGCGGTAATGCCATGTATAAGCGCCACATCTTTTTTGCTGAAAACGGACTTGACTTCAGCAAGTGCTTTTTCCTGGAATTTGTTCAGCAGATTAATGTCCACCTGTTTTTGTACAGGTTCAGAAATGCGTGATACAGGCTGCTCAAATTTTTTCAGAATTTTCTTTTTGTGCAGTTCGTTTAAATGGGCGGAGTTAAAATCAGTCCCCTTAAAAAGTTCTTTTTTGCTGATTTCTTTTTGATATTTTTCGCCAAATGCTTCTGTTTTTTCGCAAAAATGCAACAACAGTGCTTTCTGTTTTTTTGCCCGTTCCAGTGTAGTTATTCTTTCGTGAAGCTGTTTTTCTGAGCTGATCTGCGGATGCAGCTTCACAAAAACTTCGGTTTTGGGTTTATATTTTGAATTGATTTTTTCTTCGACCTGCACAACATTTTTATTCAACAGCTTTTGCAAAGCCTGATATGAAAACCCACTTCCCATTTTCTTCTGAAGTATTTCCACTGTGGAAATATCCTGCTGCAGCTGATTGATAATGAGCTGCTCTTTTTCGGAAACCTGCGTTTCATCGTCAGTGCCGGTCAAAAAAATTTTCGATTTGCTCTCCAGTTTCAGGCCCGGTGGTAACGCTGCCCTGAAAATATCGCCCAGGGAGCAGCAATAATAGCTGGCCATCCATTGCCACAGTTCCAGGTTTTGAGGGAATACTACGGGATTTTCATCCAACAGTTGAACAATTTCTTTGGCCTCGAAGCCTTCCGGTTTTTCTTCGGATACCGAAACCACCAGTGCTGCATAAAATTTTCTGCGCCCAAACTGAACAACCACCCGTTGTCCCGGCTGAATTACCGGCTGCATATTTTGCGGCACTTCGTAGGTGTAAGCATCGTGTAAAGAAAGGGGCAAAATAACCTGGGCAAACATTTTGGGCATGGCAAAAATTTTTCAACCTTGTTCAAAGTAACAAAAAAATGAGAAATAGCCCTCTGTTGGAAAGGCTTAATTGAAACGCTGATTGACCCAACCAGCCACTTCTTCCATCAACCAGTTTGGGGTTGAAGTTGCCCCGCAAATGCCCACCGAATTTACACCTTCAAACCAATTGGGGTTAATTTCATCGGGTTTTGAAATATGGAATGAATTCGGGTTCGATTCCTTACAAATGGTGAACAGGTATTTTCCGTTGGAGCTTTTACTGCCTGCCACAAAAAGAATCAAATCGTAATTCACCACAAATTTTTTCAGGTTTGGAACGCGGTTCGAAACCTGCCGGCAAATGGTGTCTTTGATATCAATTGGTACGCCGGGTTTCATTTTCGATTTCACCAACTTTGCAATTTCCTCAAAATCTTCAATTCGCCTGGTGGTTTGTGAATAAAGCCACACCGGTCGCGAAAAGTCAATTTGATCCACATCGTCGATACTTTCCAGTAAAATAGTTGTATGTTCTGCCTGTCCATCGAGGCCTATTACTTCAGCGTGGCCTTTTTTACCGTAAATAACAATCTGCCCCTGGTCGGCTAAACTTTTTTGGTAGGAATTTTTCACTTTCTCCTGAAGCGTTAAAACAACCGGGCAGGTTGCATCTACCAGTTCAATATTATTATTTTTGGCGTATTCGTAAGTTTCGGGTGGCTCTCCGTGTGCGCGGATTAACACTTTGCAATTACTCATCCGTAAATATTCCTCCCTTGAAATAGTCCGCAGGCCCAATTTCTCCAGTCGCTGCACTTCCATTCCGTTATGGACAATGTCGCCGAGACAATATAATTGCTTTTCGTTATCCAGTTCGCTTTCAGCTGTTTTTATAGCCTTAATCACCCCAAAGCAAAAACCTGAACGCCTGTCTGTTTCAACCTTCATTTTCTTCAATAATTTCTTTTGCCATATCCAATGCCCACTTTAATTGCTCTTCGCGTGTCAGGTGGCTGTTGTCGAGCACAATAGCATCATCGGCTTTTTTGAGCGGGCTCACCTTGCGGCCCGAGTCGATGGTATCGCGTTCTTCCACATTTTGCAGTATTTTATCGAATTCAACTTCTCCTCCTTTTTCCTTCAGCTCGAAGTAGCGCCTTTGTGCTCGGATTTCGGGTGAGGCGGTCATGAAAATTTTCAGCTCGGCATCTGGGAAAACCACCGTTCCAATATCGCGGCCATCCATCACAATTCCTTTTTTTTGGCCATTTTCGCGCTGCTGCTTTACCAGTTCGCTGCGCACTCCTGCAATTGTGCTGACCGGGCTCACGTTGTTGGAAACTTCCAGTTGACGGATTTCGTTTTCAATATTTTCGCCGTTTAAAAATGTGGTGTTTTTTTCGGTGTCAGTGTCCCATTCAAACGTTATGCGGATGTCTTTCATCCTCGAAATCAACTCTTTTTCATCAACTTTCCCGTTTTTAATCAACCCATTCCGGAGCGCAAAAAGCGTAACAGCGCGATACATCGCCCCGCTGTCGATATACGTATAACCCAATTCGCGGGCAAGCGATTTGGCCAGCGTGCTTTTTCCGCAAGATGAATGCCCGTCGATGGCAATTACAATTTTCTTTTTCGTCATTTTTTTGATGGATTTTGAGCAAAGATAAGGGATTTTCAAAACCGGACAGGATCGTCTTTAACTAAAAGTCGTTTAAATTAACGGCCAGCGAAAAAAGATTGGAGGAACCCGCAAGGTGAAAACGCGAGGTGGCAAAATCGAAACGGAACCGTTTTATTTTCACGCCAAATCCCAGCGAAAAGCCAACGGTTGAAAGCCGCTGGTCGAACTTGAGTTCCTGGCGGCGCTGGTAGTTGTAACCCGCCCTGAGCGTAAAATTATCCGACGGCAAAATTTCCACACCCAGCACCACGTGCCGCATAATCTGTTTGGCAAAGCTCTCCTCGCGTTCGTACATGTTTTCAAGGCTGTTTTCATTGTCTTCGGAGTTTGCCAAATCCCAGTGATTAAGGTGGTGCATGGTAAGCGAAAAAATAACGGGGGCATATCTCAGTTTGCTGCTTATTCCTGCCTGCAGATCGAATGGAATAGGCTCACGATTGCCATCCTGGTAGTAGGTTGTGAGCTGCCCGCCAATGTTTTTTGCCACCAATGCCACATGCGTGAGACTGTCCTTACTGCCAAAACTCACGCCCAGGTCGGCAGCTAATCCAAAGGACCTGTAACTTTCGAAAACCGAAAAAACAGGTTTCAGGTTGGCGCCGTAGTTCAAACGCTTGTAATGGCTGGAGTAAATAATATTCAAAGCATATTCCGAGGCATTGAAATAATTCCCGGTTAATTCCCCCACTTCGGTGGCCTCTCTGAAATCGCCGTAATTGATGTAGTGCATGCCCAGCGCAAAGTTGCCAATCCCTTC
>JBNJGR010000168.1:0-6128 GCA_051747885.1 Bacteroidota bacterium
GCTTCTGAAATCAGTGGTTTTTTGATTTCAGGAGTTTCAAAAAACGGGTTTCGGTTTTCCCCGGTTGCCGGTTTCAGTGATTCGTTACCGGCAACTTCCATTTCGTTGGGAACGCGAATCCTGCAATTGCCGCCAAGGTTCGATTTAATTTCAATTTGCTGAACCTCGCCATCTTCCCAATTGAAACTGACCTCGAAACCACCTGGGGTTCTCAGACCTGAAATTTCTCCTTTCTCCCAGTCATCGGGGAGGGCAGGCAGAAAATGGATGGCCCCGTCGTGGCTTTGCAGCAGCATTTCGGCAATTCCTGCGGTGCAGCCAAAATTACCGTCGATTTGAAACGGGGGGTGTGCATCCAAAAAGTTGGGATAGGTCCCGCCTCCGCCGCGATTACTGTCCTCGCCAACCAATGTGAGTTGGTCTTTTATCAGCTTCATGGCGTGGTTGCCATCGAGCAGCCGTGCCCAGAAGTTTACTTTCCAGCCCATCGACCAGCCGGTTGACACATCCCCGCGGTGGATTAGTGTAGTGCGGGCAGCATCGAACAGTTCAGGCGAGGAGTAGGGTGATATCTGATTGCCGGGGTGTAATCCATACAAGTGCGAAACATGGCGGTGTTTATCGTCGGGGCTGTCCAAATCTTCCATCCATTCCTGTAGCTGGCCATGCTGCCCAATTTGCATGGGCGGCAGGCGGTCTTTTATTTTCCGGAACTCTTTTGTTAAGGCTTTATCTTTTCCGAGCAATTCTGCTGCTTTTATGGTATTGGTAAATAAATCGAAAAGAATCTGGTTGTCCATTGTTGCCCCGGCGCAAATTGACGGGCGGCCCGCAGGTGCGTTCTCCGGAGAAACAGAAGGGCTCACCACCAGCCAGTTGTTGGTTGGTTCTTCAATTAGAAAGTCGTGGTAAAACCGGCACGCCGATTTTAGCACCGGGTAAACTGTTTCGAGGTATTCCGTGTCGCCGCTGTACAGGTATTTTTCCCACAAATGCTGCGACAGCCAGGCGCCTCCCATGGGCCACATGCCCCAGAAAGCACCATCTACCACTCCCGAAATTCGCCAGATATCGGTATTGTGATGGGTTACCCAGCCATTTGCACCATACATGGTTTGTGCGGTTTGCCGCCCCGATTCCGAAAGTTCTTTTATCATTTGTATCAGCGGCTCGTGCATCTCTGTGAGGTTGCATTTTTCGGCCGGCCAGTAATTCATTTCGGTATTGATGTTGATGGTGTATTTGCTGTCCCATGCCGGATGGGTGCTCTCGTTCCAGATTCCCTGCAAATTGGCGGGCTGGCCACCGGGTTGCGAACTCGAAATGAGCAGGTACCGCCCAAACTGAAAATACAATGAAACGAGCTCGGGATCATGATTTTTGGAGAAATCCCGGATTCGTATGTCGGTAGGCAATTTGGCTGCCGGAGAAGTACCTAAATCAAGGCTTACCCGGCTGAAATATTTTTGATAGGCTTCAATGTGACTGACTTTTATTTCATCATAAGGTTTGTTTTCTGCCTCCGACAGGTAGCCGGCACATCTTTCTTCTTCGTTGGCTGTTAGTGTTTTGTAATCAACAAAATTGGTAGCTATTGAAATAAGAATTATTACCTCGTCGGCATTCTCGACTTTTATTTCATTTGATTCTGTGGAAACCGAACCCCCTGTGTTAACAATTTTGCTTCGGGCATTGAATTTAACTTTTCCTTGTACTCCCTCGTGAGTGCCTGAAAGGCCTGTCATTTCAATGGTGTGATTATCGAGCGCTTTTATTGATTTTTGCAAAGCGCCATCCATTCCTGCCCTGAAAGTTATTTTACCCGGTTGGTCGGCAGTTAACCGAATGGCAATGACCTGGTCGGCTTGCGATGCAAAAACCTCCCGTTTGAAGATTACACCATCCACCTCGTAGGTTGTGGTAAAAACGGCCTTCTCAATATCCAGCTCGCGATAATAGCCGGTATAGTTTTCATGTCCGGGAAACGACAGGTTAAGGTTTCCAATCACCTGGTACATGGAACCGTGCAACCCGGTTACCATGTTTTCATTTACCATCTTTTCTGCTTCGTGGTATTTGCCGTCGAAAATAAGCTGGCGTACTTCCGGCAAAGCTTTCAATGCATCGGGATTGTCGTTGCGTGACGGGCCACCCGACCAGAATGTCTCTTCATTCAGTTGAATTTTTTCGTTTGCCGGGTCGCCGTAAATCATGGCGCCCAAACGTCCGTTGCCAACCGGAAGGGCCTCATTCCATGTCCAGGCCGGTTTATCGTACCACAATTTCAATTTGCCGCCTTTTTCTGCATGCAAGGTGTTGTTGCATAGCAGAAAGCACATTAAAAGAAACACCGGTTTTAATCGGTTTATTTGCCACGGTTTGTTCCAGTATATACTACCCAAAATCATTTTCATTAAAATATTATTTTTCAATTATCAGTTTTAAAACTTCCGGTTGTGCCTCATTCACAATTTGGACGAAATACATTCCATTTACAACATCTAACTGAATATCTTCGTAATAGGTTTCGTTTGTCATTTTTTTGTTGAATACGATACTTCCTTTGCTGTTGTAAATAACAATAGATGTGATTGGTTTTTGGCTTTCAACCCTAAATTGTGACTGTGCAGGATTCGGGTAAATTTTTAAATCGGAAGAGGATTCCGTAAGGAAAGTTCCGACAGTGGTTTCAGCATTAGGAATTTCCTCTGGACCAAAAGCCCCAGCCAAACTTCCATCAGTAGCCTTCAAATTTCCCGGGAAATAGGAAACAGAAATATAATCACCTTTGGTTACATCGTTACTAAGTGAGAGCAGCACTGCATTAGGATTACCTGATTCAATTTCGATTCCTTCAATGCCAATTTCGAAATTGGAAAAGAATTTGAAATTGCTTCTTTTAAGTGAATTGCTATCTATAGGTTTGTCAAATTCAAGCTTAACTGTATTATCGCCTTCCAATTCAGAATTTAGTAATTGCGGTCCTTTAATTTTCGCATCGCCCTCATGCAAAACAAATACTGAATCGGCATTTTCTTTTAAACAGGGAATGGAAAAGATTTTTACCGTGTCGTTAAATTCCACTTCAATATCGTAATTTCCGTAATATGCGTTGAATTCTAAAAGTTCTCCGCTTGTTATTTCTGCATCGATATTGGTAGCCCACTTTTTTTGGGTGTAATAAAGTAAGGTATCGGCAGCAAGTTTTGGTTTATGACTGGCATTGAAAAGGCCTGTGTTTTCGCGCCATGCACCGTCGTCGCTAAGTCCCCAGTGGTACATGCCAACTATGGAAGGATGAGAGAAAGCGATGGTGAGTACTTTGATATAATCGGCCGCCTGTTCTTCCTGAGTCAGGTCTCCGCCATAATCATACTCGGTAAATTTGATGGGGAGTCCGGCTTCGGCAACAATGTTTACATTCCGTACCAACTCATTAATGTTTGGCCGGCAGCAATCCCAAAAATGGGCCTGCATTCCCACGCCGGTAACCGGCCCGCCCATTTCTTTTATTTTCAGGATGAGGTCGCGGTATTCTTCAGCCTGCCCCCAGTTGTATTCCACGTTGTAGTCGTTGATATACAATTCGGCATTGGGGTCGGCTGAACGTGCCCATTTGAAGCAGTTCCAGAGAACTGAATCACCAACGGTATTTCTCAGGTGATCGGCATGATCGGTTAGCGGCTCGTTAATCACATCATATTCCTTAATAATTCCCTTGTAGCGCGTCATTTCCCGGGTAACCCTCATTTCGCAGGTATCCATAATATCCTGTGGAGTTGGTAAATTTCTTACCCATCCCGGCATGGAATGGTCGTCGTCGCCTCCCCATAACAAGGTATGTGCCCTCAAATTCCAACCTACTTTCTGCGTCCATTTTACGGCATGGTTGAAGTTGGTATAATCGGGCGCAGTATGCCGGGGCTGGATTCCGCTCCATTTGAAAGAATTGCCTGTAACACCGGCATTGAAATATTTGTACATGGCTGCCTTCATCCATTGTTCTTTGGTAGCCACAGTGTTCACATCCGGGTCAAAAAATCCTTCTTCACTTACGTAAGCATTTCCATCGGAAGTTGTTAATGCAGTCCCTCCGCAATTAATCCGGGTTATATTTTCACTGCCGACCTCTTCGATAATGATTCCTTTTATGGCTGCATTGTCGTGGGATGCTGTTATTTCAATTTGGATGAAGTTGTTGGTTGCGGGCACAATTAAGCTGGTGTCGATGGCGATATCTTTTCCGCCGGCTGCAGCATATATGTCGAAATTTTCGAGGAATAGCTGCCCTTCCACATTTACATCGAATAGCCGTGAATTGGCTGTTCCAAAATATATTTCGGCCAGTTTCAGTGTAACTTTATATTCCTTTCCGCTTTCTGCCGGAATTTCGTATGCCAGGTATTGATCATAACGCTCCGTTTTATAGATTTCATTATCCGTTTCTGCCTGAACAGTGTTGTTTGTGCTGTAGGTATTTCCCATACTCACTTCGCCCTCGTAGAAATCGAAAGCAATTCCGAATGGGAATTCGTGTTTTTTCATTCGAACTGAAACCGCTCCTGAATAAGGCTCTCCGTTTTTATCCAGAATTTGTATTCCGAAGTCACCTTTGCGCAGGGTGTCGATGCGGGTCTGGGCATTGTTATACCAGTTCAGGTACGATTGTGCCTGTGAAATAACCGGCTGGAAAAGGAATGCTCCCGCGAAAAATAAAAAGGCTGCAAAATTTTTAAGTTTCATTTGGTCAGTTTGATTTAGTTAGGAGCTTTTTGTTTAAATAGTAGTTGCGAAAACTTGTAGAGGCTTGTTTTCCAAACCCCGAAATCGTGGTTGCCGTCGTATATTTCATAACGATGAGGAACGTCGTTTTCTTTCAGATAATTACTTGTTCGGTTGCTGATATTGATGAGCCCGTCTTTGTCGCCGCACGACAGCCAGAGCAGCTTCAGCTTTTCTTTTGCAGCATCGGGATCGGGCATTAACTCTTCCGGTGATTTGGTATTGGGTGCCGATGAAAATCCGCCAACCCATGCAAATTTATCCAGGTTACCCAATCCGAAATTGAGCGACTGCCCGCCTCCCATCGACAAACCGGCAATGGCCCGGTGTTCGCGGTTTTTAATTGCAGGGTAGTTTTCCTCAATAAAAGGAATCAAATCGTTCAGCAAATCCTTTTCAAAGTTGGCAAATGCTTCCTGTTTCTCCGGAGCAAAAACATTTCCTGTTGCCCGGTCGTCTTCCATGGCTCTGCCGTTGGGCATCACCACAATCATGGGTTCCAGTTTGTTTTCGGCATACAGATTATCGAAAATAACCTGCGGTTGTCCTCCGTTTAACCACTCAAATTCATCTCCTCCAATGCCATGTAAAAGATAAAACACCGGATATTTTTTTTCGTCTGAAAATCCGGGAGGTGTGTAAATAACTGCATTTCGGTTGTTGCCAACGGTATTCGAAAAATAGGTAACGGTGTCGATACTCCCGTGAGGAATGTCGGAACGAACTATGTCGTAACCCGGTTGGGCAGGTTCTGTTATTTCCTGTGAATAAACAATCAGGCTCAACAGGAGGAGGGATAAAACTGGAATTAATCTTTTCATAGCAGTTAATTTATATTGATTTAGCTATCGTTTACAACTGGATACTTTCTGTGAAAAAAGTAAAAAATACTGTTATTAAAAAAATCTCCTGTGACTTTTTTTCTGTTTAATGCTGAAAAGTATATTCTATCCATTCTGTAACTAATTTTGCCGGAGCAACCGGAGGTAATACACAGCGCCGGCAGTACTTCCGTTGTGCGCTTGAAATTTCACCCGTACGAATTCTTTGCCTTCAACCATATAATCTGGAATTTTATAAACCACATCCTGAAAAGCCGATTGATTCCACCGGCCTGTATTATCTTCGGTTATCAGTTTTTTATCATCGATGAAAATGTCAAACTTTCGGTTGCCCCATTCAAATCCCCAGTAGCGCACCATTAATTTAAGGTTTTTTTCTCCGTTGGTTGCAAGCCGGTAACTGAAATAGCCTCCGTTTCGGGCTTCTCTGTAAAATTCATCCCAGTTATTTCCTGAATTTGAGTTTTCTGTTTGCATTGCATGATCTGCTTCAGGTTGTTGCTC
>JBNJGR010000169.1:0-5990 GCA_051747885.1 Bacteroidota bacterium
ATTGAAACCAATTTTGAAATTGTGCTTTCTACCCATTTTTATCTTCCCTGTTTTGTAAAAAATCCAAAACCCTTTTTTGATCTCCCAAAAAATTGTATCTGAATCTTTTCAATTGAATATTTATCGTATTCAGATTTTATGTTTTATTACCTGGAATAGCGTTCAGAAATTATTTTCCAGTCGATTATTTTCCAGAAATCCTCAATGTATTTCGGACGTGCATTTTGCTTGTCGAGGTAGTAGGCATGTTCCCATACATCGCAGGTAAGCAGAGGTGTTTTTCCGTTGCGTAGTGGGTTTCCGGCATTGGCAGTTTGCACAATTTCAAGCTCGCCGTTTTGGTTTTTTACCAACCATGCCCAGCCCGATCCGAACAACGTGGCTGCTGCATTCGAGAATTCTTCTTTAAATTTTTCAAATGAACCAAACTTTGCTTCAATATCCTTTTTTAGTTTATCTTTGGGCTCATCGCAGCCGTCAGGATTAAATTGGAAAAAGTAAAATGTGTGGTTCCAAACCTGCGCGCCGTTGTTGAAAACCCCACCTTCAGCTTTTTGGATTATTTCTTCCAGCGATGCATTTTCAAAAGGCGTACCTTTTGAAAGATTATTTACTTTGGTAACATAAGCCTGGTGGTGCTTACCATAATGGAATTCTATGGTTTTTTCGCTAATGTAAGGTTCCAGTGCATTTTTACTGTAGGGTAACTTTGGTAATTCAAATGACATAATTTTTCAGATTAAAGGTGAATAATTGTTTTTTGTTTTCTTATAAACTTTAAACGTTTTGTTTGTTAAAAAGATTAGCTTTTGTGGTAATTTTAATTCAGTTTAAATAAACAGTTGCTCAGTTGTAATTTTAATTGTTTCGCGGTTGTTTTTAATTTATATTGCTTTGTTAATCAGTTTGGTCGTTCGTGTAGGTTTCAAAATGAATGATTTGTTACCACTGCTTAACCTGAGAATTCTTATTGCAAACAGCCTTTTGCCATTTTGCCGAACCTCATTTTTTGCTTAATTTTCCAAAATAGTGCTGAAAAATTATACAGTTGTTTAAGAATTAAACAGTGAGTTTAAACGGCTGTGAATGAGCAAGTCGCTTTTGAGATAAAACTATGTGTATGTAATTTCAACAGTTCGCATTGAATAATTATTTTATTGCTTTGGTTTAAGTGTTTGATTTTTAGTTTTTTAAGTTGAATTTAGCCTTTGGTATTATAATTGGATTAGCGGTATTGAATAGGTTTGTTAAAACTAATTCATTTTTTGAAGAATTAAAAATTAGTGCCATGAAGAACAAAAATATTTTATCCGACGGCTTGTTATTACTATTTTGCTTTTTGTTTTGCACCGGTATTTTAACAGCTCAAAATACCACTGAAAATCAGATATTGGTACTAACAACCTACGAATTGACTCCGCTTTCAGAAATTTTAGTCGATGAATATTCTCAGGTAAATCCGGGAATAGCTATTCAGCTAAAATCAGCCCGGGAAGGTGATTTTGAAGAGTTAATGCAGGAGGAATTCGATTTGGGTTTTACTTCAGGAAAGGCAGATATGGATGAAGACCAGTCCGTTTTGAAGCTTTTGATTGGTCGGGAGATTTTCGTGCCTGTGATAAATGCTCAAAATCCTTATCTTGAAGAAATCGAAGCTCAAGGTATTTCATCGGCAATTTTAAGTAGCATTTTATCCGGTGCCGAGCCAGGCAACTGGGGCACTCTTCTGGGAAATAATGAAACTTCATCTGCCTCTGTTTATGTGGCCAATGCCCCTTCTGTATTAGGTGCAGTAGCTTCCTTTACTGAAGTGAATACCTCCATTTTTCAGGACTTGACAACTCGTCCTGTTGGTGAACTGATTAATGCAGTACAGGATGATAAATATGCTATTGGATTTTGCCGGTTGACTGATGTCCTGAATTCAGAAAAGGATGAACTAATCGCTGACATAAGGCTTTTGCCTATCGACCGGAACAGCAACAATACTATCGATTTTTCTGAGAAGATTTATGGCAGCCTCAACGATTTCAGTCGCGGTGTTTGGATTGGCAAACACCCGGGTGAGCTTGTAAACAACATTTACACCATTATGCCTGCCGTTCATCAAAACAAATCGGTAACTGATTTTGTGAGTTGGATATTAACTGACGGACAACAACTTGTTGAAAATAACGGTTACAACGAGCTGGTTACTAACGAGAAACCTGCCAAACTTAATAAATTGCAGCCCCAACAACTTGCTGTTGAGCCGGTTGATGAACACAAAGCCAATAACAGGGTAGCTCTGTTCATTATCGCTTTTTTTGCCGGAATCGGACTGCTCATATTTATTCCGCCTTTGTTGAGTTCTGGTGTGGAAGAAGGAATGAGAACTGCACCCGTGAAGATGCAGGGACCTCTGACAGAAAACTCACTCCAGGTTCCGGAAGGGTTGTATTTTGATAAAACGCACACCTGGGTGTACATGGAAAGAGATGGAATCGTCAGATTGGGAATTGACGACTTTCTGCAGCATGTTACCGGAGCATTCACGCGCATAAAAATGAAAAATCCGGGTGAGAAAATTAAAAAGAACGATCCGGTAATGACACTGATTCAAAATGGAAAACAGATTGTGCTGTATGCACCTGTTTCGGGCACCATCCGGCAGATGAACGAATCGCTCATTGACAACCCGTCGGTAATTAGCAGTTCGCCGTTTAAAGAGGGTTGGGTTTATGCCATTGAACCTGCCAACTGGCTGCGCGAAATAAAGTTTTTAAAAATGGCACAGGATTACAGGGAGTGGATAAAAAATGAGTTTGCCCGGCTCAGGGATTTTTTTGCCGAATCGGTACACTCAAATTTAACCGGCCATGTAATTTATCAGGATGGAGGTGAGTTTTCCGATGCCGTTTTGCAAGACCTCTCTCCTGAAGTATGGGAAGATTTTCAGAAGCATTTTATTGATGCTTCAAAACTATAAAGGAGTGGAAAGACAGATGGTGATTGGTAGCAGAACTTCTGCTTTCGTAACAAATAATAAGTAGTTCTGCTGATGTGTTTATAAGAAAATAAAGATGACAAAATCGAAAAAGACGAACAAAAAACGAAATAAGTTAAAGTCATTTGCATTCAAATATTTGCGGTTCAAATCGTCGATATACGCGCGTGTGATTTACATAATCACCATTTTATCGTTTATCCTTTATTTTGCGTATGGGGCAATTTTTAATTCGGTTTACGGAGAATACCTCGACACGGTAATCAGGCAGCGTGGCAACGATATTGGTTCCATTATTGAGGGTTCGCTGTATTATTCCATGCTGAAGAATGACGACGATGCCCTTCAAAGTACGCTCGATATAATTAATAATATGTCAGGTGTTGATGAGGTAAATCTTTACGACCAGGATAACGATCTGGTTTATACTTCTGTTTATTCCGACACGCTTGTACACAGCGACCCGGATTGTATCAGTTGCCACACTGATTTTGATGATATGTTTCCGTACACCGAAAAAACGTACCGGATTATTGATTTCGAAACGGCCTGCAACATGAGTGTAACTAACCAGGGGCACCGGCAGTTGCTCATTCGTTCGCCCATTTTAAACGAACCTTCGTGTTACACCGCTGCCTGCCATGCCCACAGCCCTGATGAAGAAGTCCTTGGGTCGCTCATTATAAAAGTTCCGCTGAATTCACTCGATTCGGCCGTTTCAAAATCATCGACTGAATTTTTCCTGTTGGCTGCTTTGGCCACTTTTCTGTTGGTTACTTTTTTAATTCTGTTTACTAACCGAAAAATTCGCAAGCCGCTGAGTGCAATAATTACAGCCAGCGAAGCCGTGGCCAGCGGAGACCGGAAGCGCCGCCTGAAAATAAAACCTAATCTGCTCGACGATATGAAAATGGTTTCCGTGGCCTTCAACAACATGCTGGATAATCTTGACGCCGCCAATAAAGAACTCGAAAACTGGTCTCATCAGCTTGAATATAAAGTGCAAAGAAAATCGGAAGAGCTTTCTGAGATTCAGAACGAATTGATTCATATTGAGCGAATTGCATCGCTCGGCAAACTTTCGTCGTCGGTTGCACATGAGTTGAATAATCCGCTTTCGAGCATTTTAACTTACATTAAACTGATTTCGAAAAAAGTAAACCGGCTGGATTTAAGTCCTGATAAATCGGAATCGCTGCTTAAACATTTAAGAGTTGTTGAAACAGAAACCAAACGGTGTGGCGAAATTGTAAAAGGTTTGATGGACTTTTCGCGGAAAGACCAGGAGAATTTTAAAAATAACAACATGCACAATATTTTGAAGGAAACCTATGAGTTGATTGAACATCAGATGAAAATGAAAAATATCAACTTTTATACGGAGTTGAATGCCGGGAATGATTTGGTGTACTGCAACGAAAACCAGATGAAGCAGATTTACCTTGCCTTGCTTGTGAACGCATCGGAAGCAGTGGATGATAATGCAGAAATACTAATAAAAACCAGCAATCCGGATGAGGAGCACCTTAAAGTAGATATTGTTGATAACGGAGTGGGAATCGATCCCGATGATATTTCACACATTTTTCAGCCATTTTTCTCGGCAAAACGGCAATCGAGTGGTATTGGCCTCGGGTTGGCCATTGTTCACGGCATTGTGCAAAGCCACAAGGGAAAGGTGGATGTTGAATCGGAACCGGGAAAAGGAACAACGATGTCGGTAATATTACCGCTGGCAAAAAATTAAAAATTGAATAATGACAAACGCTATTTCACTTTTAATTGTTGATGATGAGGAATCGGTAAGAGATTCCCTTTACAATTGGTTTATTGAAGATGGTTTTAATGTGAAGTGTGCCGAAGATGCAAAAGAAGCACTTACCATGCTCGAATCGGAGAACTTTGACATCATTCTGGCCGATATTAAAATGCCCGGCATGGACGGACTGGAAATGCACCGGCGCATAAAAACACTAAGTCCAGAAGCAATTGTAATTATAATGACTGCTTTTGCATCGGTAGAAACAGCTGTTCAGGCACTGAAAGACGGCGCTTACGATTATATTACAAAACCATTCGATCCTGACGACCTGTCTCATTTAATCCGGAATGCCGCCACACAAATTGAGCAGAAAGCCGAGGCCAGTAGTTTCAAAAATAAGGAAACGAACCTGGAAAACATAGAGGATATTGTGGGCAACAGCCAGGCTATGATGCAGGTGCTTAAAGAAGTGGAGAATGTTTCACAGTCCAACTCATCGGTGATTATTACCGGCGAAAGTGGAACCGGAAAAGAACTTATTGCCAGGGCTATTCATTCCAATTCATCGCGAAAATTTTTTCCGCTGGTGACCGTGCATTGCGGTGCATTATCAGAAGATTTGCTTGAAAGCGAACTGTTTGGACACGAAAAAGGGGCATTCACCGGTGCCATGTTCAACCGCAAAGGCCGCTTTGAAATTGCCGACGGAGGCACAATTTTCCTGGACGAAATAGCTACCATTTCAGGGAAAATGCAGATTGAACTGCTGCGGGTTCTCGAAACCAAAAAGTTTGTGCGCGTGGGCGGTAACAAGGAAATTAAGTCTGACTTCCGGGTAATTTGCGCCACCAACAGGGATTTGAAAAAAATGGTGGAACAAGGAACTTTCAGAGAAGACCTCTACTACCGCCTGAATGTGGTCAATATTAACATTCCGCCGCTGCGCGAACGGCCAGGCGATATTCCGCTGCTGGTAAACTATTTCATAAAAAAATACTGTACCAACATGAGCCGCGATCTCATTTCCATTGAACCTGCCGCCATGAAACGGCTGGAACAGTACGATTTTCCTGGAAATGTGCGCGAGCTGGAAAATATGATTGAACGTGCGATTGTGGTTGGAAACGGAAAAGAAATCAGGCTGAAAGACCTGCCCATGAAAACGAATGCTCCGGTCGATTCTTCGGAAAGCCTTTCGGAACTGGAAAAGAAACATATTTTGCAAACCCTCAACAAATTTGA
>JBNJGR010000170.1:0-5973 GCA_051747885.1 Bacteroidota bacterium
GTTTTACGACAAAACCCACACCTGGGCGTTTATGGAAGAAAACGGGCAGGTTAAAATTGGCATCAACGATTTTCTGCAACATGTAACAGGCTCGGTTACACAACTAAAAATGAAAGCTGCCGGCGAAAAAATCCGCAAAGGTGAAAAAATACTCACACTCATGCATCAGGGAAAACAGCTTTCAATTTATTCACCTGTAACCGGAGTAATAAAACAGCAGAATGAAGAGTTACTCACCAATCCTTCCCAGCTAAATTCAGCTCCCTATACCAACGGATGGGTTTACCAAATTGAACCCGCAAACTGGGTCAGGGAAATCAGCTTCATGTTTATGGCCGATAAATTCAGAGACTGGATGAAAGATGAATTTACCCGGCTCAAAAATTTTATGGCAGTTGTGGTAAATGCCAGCCAGGTGAGGCTAACCCAACCTGTTCTGCAGGATGGCGGAGAACTTACCGACCATGTTCTGGCCAACCTTGATCCTGAAGTTTGGGAAGAATTTCAGACTCAGTTTATTGACACCTCAAAATAAAAACGAAATCCAAACCTTAATTACTACTAAATAAAAAATAAAATTATGAGTATTAACCGACGAGATTTTTTTAAAGCCCTCGGGGCAACCGGCATGACCATAATCGGATTCAATGCCGCCGGTTCTCCCGGATCCAATTCAGACGATGATACAGAATTTTACGGAGTTTTGTATGATTCGAGTATCTGCATCGGTTGCAGGGCCTGCGAAAAAGCCTGTGCCGAAGCGCACGGGCTTCCTGAACCGGAAGATGAAATGGAAGCCGGGGTTCAGCGAAAAACAAGTGTAAATCAACGTTGTACCATTAATGCCTTCGACACGGAAGAAGGCGAAGTGTATGTAAGAAACCAGTGCATGCACTGCAACGAACCAGCTTGCGCAACCGCCTGTTTAACACAGGCCATGTACAAAACAAAAGAAGGCCCCGTTATCTGGCGCGAAGACAAATGCATGGGTTGCCGCTATTGCATGGTTTCCTGCCCGTTTGATGTTCCGAAATTTGAGTACGAAAGCGCCAATCCGATAATTCAAAAGTGTGACATGTGCTACGACCGCATAAAAGAAGGCGAACTGCCGGTGTGCGTTGAAACATGCGGAGATGCCCTCTATTTTGGAACACGGCGCGAACTCATTGCTGAAGCACGCCGCCGCATTGCTGAATGGCCCGAAATGTACACCGATTCAATTTATGGTGAGCATACTGTTGGCGGAACCGGTTATTTGTACCTGGCGCCTGTGCCACACAATGAACTGGGGTTCGATATTAAACTTCAAAAAGAGTCGTATCCTTCGTTAACCAAAAGTTTTCTTTACAGTGTTCCCGCTGTCGATGTCCTGGTGCCTTCATTGCTACTCGGACTTCATGCAGCTACTAAAAACAAACAAAACAAAACCGAAAATTATGACTAGTCCAGCATATCCAATTACAGAAAAAAAACAAAACCGATCCATTTTTCGGTTTTTACTCAACGAGCTAAAGCCAAGAGGTAAGTGGCTCACGCCTTTCAATATCATTTCCATTCCGATAATCCTTGTGGGACTTGCCCTTATCGTTATTCGTTTTACCCACGGACTTGGTGCCGTTTCAAATGTTACACAGGAAGTTCCGTGGGGTTTATGGAAAGGATTTAATGTGGTAACCGGTGTGGCTTTTGCCGGCGGTGCTTATGTACTGACTTTCATTGTATATATTCTGAAGGTCGATAAATTTCACTCCATTGTCAGGGTTACCGTTCTGAATGGATTTCTGGCGTACCTGTTTTACACCGGCGCGCTGGTTCTCGATTTGGGGAAACCATGGAATATTTTCAACCCGGTAATTGGCAATAACTACGGTGTAAGCTCCGTGCTGTTCCTGGTAGCCTGGCATTTCATACTTTATATCCTGGGCCTGCTCATTGAATTCTCGCCGGCAGTGGCCGAATGGCTGGGCGCAAAACGTGCCCATAAAATTTTGTCGGGAATGACTATTGGAGCCGTTATTTTTGGTGTGACGCTTTCTGTTTTGCACCAGTCGGGACTCGGCGCTTTGTTTCTCATGGCCAAAGAAAAAATTCACCCGTTGTGGTATTCTGAATTTATCCCAATTTTGTTTCTTATTTCAAGTGTTTTTGCAGGCCTTTCCATGATTATTTTTGAAGGCTCCATCAGCCAGCGGGTATTTTCAGATCAAATTGATGAAAAAAGCCGGGCCAGAAGAAAAGAGATGCTGCAAATTCTGTCGCGTATCTGTGGTTTCAGCATGTTTATCTACCTGTTTTTGCAACTGCTGGTGTTTATTCACGGCCAGCGCGGAAGCTACATCAACTCATCGATGGGCTACTGGTTTTTGGTTGAAATGGTTGGTTTTGTGCTCGTTCCCATGGTTTTGTTTATACTCAGCTACCGCAAGCCCAATATCCTGCTCATAAGAATAGCTGCGATTATGACCATTATAGGGATTATCCTCAACCGGCTCAATGTATCCATTATTGCTTTCCGGTGGGATGCAGCTGTACGTTATGTTCCTTCGTGGATGGAAATTGTTATCAGCATAACCATCATACTCATCCAAATCTGGATTTTCAGATGGATCATCAACCGGATGCCGGTTTTCAGAGGCTCACCTTCGTGGGCAAAACATAAAAACGATTAATCATGTTGCCGCAACTTTTAGCCGGCAACCCAAAAACTATAAATTATGGATGGATTTAGCTACACAAATATTTTTGAAACAAAAGGAATTGAATACCTCACCATCATTTTCTTTTTCCTTATCCTCATTCCTTTTTGGTTTTTCATCACCAAAAAAGTGAAACAACCTGCATTTATCGAAAAAGCAAAGGGTTTTATTACTGCCAGTTCACTTCGAATTCCTCAGGGTGTGTTTTTCAGCAAGTTTCACACCTGGGCACATCTCGAAAAAAACGGCGAAGCACGTGTTGGCCTCGACGATTTACTGATTCACATCACGGGCGATGTAAAGTTCACACAGGTAAAGCAACGTGGCGAAAAAATCAAAAAAGGCGAACTGCTTGCCCGGATAGGTTACAACGGGAACACCTTAAAAATTCTTTCTCCGGTTTCAGGAATCGTTCAGGAAACCAATGCGGCCCTTTCTGAAAATCCGGGCGTAATAAAAGACGACCCGTACAATCTGGGATGGATTTACTCCATACAGCCAACAAACTGGAAAGAAGATACCAATGCATGTTACCTGGCTGAAGACGCTACCAACTGGGCTGTTCAGGAACTGGAACGTTTCAAGGATTTCCTGTCAGTTTCAACTGCAAAATTAACACCCGAACCAATGGGTGTTGTATTGCAGGATGGAGGAGAAATAGTTGAAAAACCGCTCGAAAAATTTCCAAAAGAGATTTGGGACGATTTTCAGAAAAATTTTCTTTCCTGATGTAAAGAGCCTGGAGTCCTAAGCTCCTTTTATTTAAAATTTTAAAAAGAATTGGAAGCGATGTGCATGATACATCGCTTCTATTTTTATGAATGAATCAATTCAGCCTGAAATCACAAGATACTTAATCAATTCAATTTGAACACATTAACCACAAGTGAGACGAAATGGTATGGCTTTTGCATTTTACGGGTGAAGAAATGACTCTTCACTAAAAATTAAAAGTCATGAAAAATTTAGTAATCACATTAATCATCGCACTGCTGACAGCAGGCTGGAGCATAGCCGGGGCACAAAATTATCCGGATGAATATCTGGGTTTGCCAGGTGATAATTTAAATCTCTATGCAGTAATGAAACTGTTCCAGGAATCAGAAACCCTTGAGGATTTTGAAAAAAACCTGAATGAGGAAAACACCATGGTGAATAATCTCGACCTGAATGGCGACAACATGGTGGATTACATCATGGTTCAGGATTATGTTGACGGGAACGTTCACAACATTGTTTTGCGCGTTGCAATCAACCAGAATGAAACACAGGACGTTGCTGTATTTACTGTTCAGCAGTTTAACGACGGTTCCGTTCAGTTACAGCTGATTGGCGACGAACTGCTTTACGGGAAAAACTACATTGTAGAACCCTATTATGCCGAAAACGGGGCAACTCCAAATCCGGGCTACGTTGGTAATACCCGGTCAGGCAAAAATGTTACAGTTGTTCATACCAACACTTACCAGGTTGCAGAGTGGCCGGTAATTCGGTATATCTATCTTCCTTCTTACTCCGTCTGGCGTTCACCATGGCACTGGGGTTACAGGCCGGTTTACTGGAATCCGTGGCGTCCGTTCTACTGGCACACTTACTACGGATACCACTCTCACTGGCATCATCATTACAATGCCCATTACCGCCACTGGAAACATTACCGTTATCCGCGGTATGAAAATCATTACTATACCAGTATCAGGACTTATTCTCCGAGGATAACCGTAAACATAAACAAGGGAGTTTACAG
The DNA here is from genome assembly GCA_051747885.1 of Bacteroidota bacterium. Taxonomy (GTDB): domain Bacteria; phylum Bacteroidota; class Bacteroidia; order Bacteroidales; family Prolixibacteraceae; genus Tangfeifania. Next base: position 4,444 of record JBNJGR010000170.1, read on the forward strand.
AAAAACCTATTCCCGTCCGGACTTGAGAAAAAGCGGAGAAGAACTTTATGCCAGAAAAAATTCAGGCAGAAATTCTGCAACAGTCAGAAACACTTCAACCAGCAGAACAAGATCCAACAGCACAGCAGTTCAGAGGTCGCGTTCCAATACCCGGGACAATGTTGGAACACGCGCAGCAGTGAAGTCTTCTGCACAAAGAAGCAACAACAACGCTGTTACACGGAGGAACAATGCAGAACGAAAATCTGCAACTGTCAGAAGCAATACAAATTCCTCTGTCAGGCAGAATTCAGCTGCAGCACGAAATTCCTCAGCCACCAGGGTGCGTAAAGCAACCGAGACCAGGTCGGCCAGAAACAGCACCGGCACAGCTGTAAGACAGGGAAGTTCAAATAATGGCAGGTCAGTGAATATAAAAAGTTCAACTGCAAGAAGCACCAACAAAGCTGTTCGCAGTTCGTCTGCAAATACTTCACAGCGGCCGACTGTGACACGGCAGGCCAGAACCAGTACGCCAAAAAAATCTGCCACGGTTTCCTCAGGGAGCAACACGAAACGTTCGGCAGTGAGCCGTTCCAACAACAGCGTTTCCAGAAGATCGGCGCCCTCGGTTTCGCGGCAAAGTGCACCAAAAACCAAATCGGCACCAAAAGTGAGTACTTCAAGAAGCTCGTCACGTCAGTCAGCTCCTAAAGTAAGCACTTCACGGAGTACTTCCCGTAAATCTGCTCCATCAGTAAGCAGAAGTTCTTCATCCAGAAGCTCTTCTCCTTCAGTAAAAAGCAGCAGATCCAGAAGCTCATCAAGAGGAAACTCAGGGCGCAGGTAACAACAATGTGATTACTAATTCAAAATAAGGATATACAATTTTTAAAGCCTTCTCTGCTCGCTCAGAGGGGGCTTTTTTTAGTGGGATTTTTTCAAAATGAAATCTTATTTTTTGAAATACCTTTCAGCGAATGCTATGAACCACGGCCAGTTGGGTTTGTTGGTGTGGCCGCCTTCGTGCTGCCGAAAAGCCACTTCGCCGTCAACCAGTGTTTCCTGCGGCGGGAAGAGCATAGTGCGCATGCTTCTTTTTTCCAGCAACTCGTAAACCGGCCCCGCCATGGCGCCACCCATAAACATCCCTTTGGCATCCACCCACTGGCCTTCCACTTCGGCTGAACCTGAACTGATAAAAACCGGCCGCGGGGCACACAATGCAACCAAATGATGGGCATCAACCGGCAAATCTTCCTGGGTAAGCGGGCCTGCATATTTTATGAAATTGCCTGCAAACCAGTGGTATTCTGCCGAACTGGCCAGATTTTCCACCTGCTCGCCAAACACGCGGTGCAGTATTTTTGCCCCGCCGGCGCCTGATGAACCGATAAAACCGATGGCGATGCGCGGTTCGTAAGCCATGGCAACGAGTGCGGCCTTTCCGTACCGCGAAAGTCCTTCAATTCCAATACGGGATTCGTCCACATCCTTATCGGTTTCAAAATAGTCGATGGCCCGGCTCGCTCCCCAGGCCCAGGCACGCAA
>JBNJGR010000171.1:0-5960 GCA_051747885.1 Bacteroidota bacterium
CCCCCTCTCTCAAAAATACACACATTTCGCATTTATTTCTGCTTTCACCGATAAAATAACACATTTCACAGAAAACTTTCATCGTGTTTTAAGTTTTCCCTTAAATTTGCGCCAAATTCAAAATTAATGGAATTACAAGACAAAATTATTGAAGAAGCCACACGACAATTTTTCCAATACGGCATACGCAATGTTACGATGGACGGAATTGCCAACGGATTGGGAATGTCTAAACGAACTGTTTACGAAATATTTAAAGATAAAACTGAATTGGTTCATGAATGCCTTAAAAGAATAAAACATAAACACAATGCCAGAAACCAGGAAATCATTACCACATCAACTAATGTGATTGAAACCATATTTTCTTTTATGCAGGAAGGCATAAAAGCTATGAACTCCATCAATCCGGTATTTTTCCGGGATATGGAAAAGTTTTATCCCCGGACCTGGAAAGAGCTTCAGGAAGAAAATGAAAAAGAAGGGTTTAACCTGTCAACGAAATTGTTAAAAAAAGGGAAGAAAGAGGGGCTTTTCAGGAAAGATGTAAATATTCCCATTGTAGCCAAACTTTTTCATGAACAGATGACCCTGCTGGCCGATGAAAAAATTTTTCCGCGCGATGAGTATAATTACACGGAAGTTTTTCAGAGCCTGACTATCAATTTTATGCGGGGTATTTCCACAAAAAAAGGAATTGACCTCATCGACAAAATATTGGAATAAACACCAATTAATCATTTGCTGAAAACAAAAACAATACAGATAAAACAATTCACCATGAGAAGAAAACAGATTGTTACCGTAATTTTAGGGCTGCTGATGATGGGCACCACATACGCCCAGGAAAAGCTGACACTCGACCTGGAAGGCGCCAAAGAGCATGCCCTCAACTACAACCTCACCATAAAAAATTCGGGGCTTGCAGTTGACCAGTCGCAGCAACAACTATGGGAAGCCATTTCGGCCGGCCTGCCACATATTAATGCCACGGCCGATTATTCAAATGCATTGGGGGCCGAAATCAGCATTCAGTTTGATGAAAATGCCCCCCCTTCAAAAATTCCGATTAAACCTACCAGTAATTTTAACCTTAATGTAAACCAGTTACTTTTTAATGGCGGGTACATTGTGGGAATACAAACTGCAAAACTTGCCGAAAAGCTCAGCAAAAAAAACCAGGTAAAAACAAAACAGGATATTGTGAGCCAGGTTATTGAAGGTTACTATCTTGTTCTGCTTTCAGAAGAATCGTTAAAAATACTGGAAACCAATATTGCCAACCTGCGTGAAATTTACCGGAAAACAGAACCCATGGTAAAAGTGGGAATGATTGAACAACTGGAACTCGACCAGCTTTCGGTTCAGGTAAACTCGCTCGACAACGCACTGAAATCGGCCGAACGCCAATACGAGATGGCTAAAAACCTGCTGAGAGTACAGCTGGGAGTTACGGCAGAAACCGAACTGGACCTTACCGAAACCCTTCCGGAAATAATGGACGAAAAAAACACAGCCGAACTGCTAATGGGTACTTCTTTCGAAGTGACTGAAAACATCGATTATCAATTAATGGATGTTCAGGAAGAGATGACCGAAAAGCAGATAAAAATGCAACAGGCCAATTACCTGCCAACACTTTCGGGTTATTATAACTACACTGAAAAAATATTAAAACCTGCATTTGACATGTCGCCAAAACACATGCTTGGGTTACAAATGAATATTCCTGTTTTCTCGAGTGGTGAAAGACGCTCTCAGGTACGACAGGCAAAAATTGACCTGGAAACCACACGAAACAATAAAGCACTGCTCGAGGACCAGCTTTCCATTCAGTACAAACAACTTCAGTTTAACCTGCGAAGCGCTTACGAAAGTTTTGAAACCCAGCAAAAAAATGTAGAAGTGGCACGAAGGGTTTATGAAGACATCAAAAGAAAATATGAGCAGGGTATGATTTCGGGCATTGAACTTACCACGGCCGACAACAACTATCTGCAGGCCGAAACAGAATACCTGAACTCGATGCTGGAAGTTCTGCAGGCACAAAACGAACTCAACACACTAACCGGAGAAGTAATTAACAATTAAAGAATAATCAGATGAAACAGAATTTTTTTGCAACAATCGCATTCATTTTTGTGGTGGCTTTGCTTGCTTCCTGCTCGCAGGGCAGCCAACAGGAAGAAACTTCAACTGCCGGCGACGAGCAGCAAAATGAACCGGTTGAAGTTATGAAACTGCAACCCCAAACTGTTGCACGTTCAGTAGAATACCCGGCAACACTTGAAGCTTATGACGAAGTTCACATGGTACCGGCACAACCCGGCCGCATTGAAGATATTTTTGTTGACATTAGCGACAGGGTAACCAAAGGTACTCCACTGGTACAAATGGATAAAACCCAGTTGCACCAGGCCGAGGTACAGCTTCAAAACCTGGAAGCTGATTTCAGGCGCCTCGACACGCTGAAAAAATACGGAAGTGTTGCACAGCAGCAGTACGACCAGGTAAAAACGCAATACGAAGTTGCCAAATCGAACGTAGAATTTCTGAGAGAAAACACTCAGCTGCTGGCACCTTTTAACGGTGTAGTTTCAGGCCGCTATTTCGAACCCGGTGAGATGTACTCCGGTACTCCCACTACCCCGGCCGGAAAAGCGGCGGTGCTTTCAATCGTTCAAATCAACAGGCTAAAAGTATTGGTACCCTTGTCGGAAAAATATTTTCCACAGGTGACAACCGGAATGGAAACAACTATTAAAGTCGATATTTATCCGGAACGAAATTTTACGGGACGCATTGAGCGTATTCACCCGACTATTGATCCTACCAACAGAACTTTCAACCTGGAATTAGCGATTAACAACAGCGAAAACCTTTTACGCCCGGGAATGTTTGCCCGGGTTATCCTGGAACTCGATGAGGTAGAAGCCATTCTGTTACCCTCTATGGCTGTATTGAAAATGCAGGGCTCAAACAACCGCTACCTGTTTAAGGAAGAAAATGGCGTTGCACGGAGAATAGCTGTAACTATTGGCGACAGGTATGACGACAACATTGAAGTTTTCTCGGACGAACTGGAAGTGGGCGACAATATCATTGTGAGCGGCCAGGCACGCTTGCTCGATGGAGTGACCGTTGAGGTGAAAAATTAAATTCCGGGAAATCTCATCATCAAAAAAAGAAAAGAAAATGAGTATATATAAAAATGCTGTAAACAAACCGATTACCACATTCATGATATTCACTGCGGTTGTGGTAATGGGAATATATTCGCTGGTACAGATTCCCGTGGATTTGTACCCTGAAATGGACCCGCCATTCATTTCGGTAATGACAACTTACCCGGGTGCCAATGCCAGCGACATAGAAACAAATGTTACCAAAACCATTGAGGATGCCCTCAACTCGGTTGATAACCTGAAAGAAATTACTTCAACCTCATCGGATAACCTTTCGGTAATAAACCTCGAATTTGAATGGGGCGCCAATCTCGACGAGGCAACCAACGACATCCGGGATGTAATTGACCTTGTCATTGATGCGTTGCCAGAGGAAACAGAACGCCCGCAAATTTTCAAATTCAACACCAGTATGATGCCCATTGTATTTTATGCAGTAACTGCCGATGAAAGTTACCCGGGGCTGGAAAAAATACTGGATGAAAAAATCATCAATCCGCTCAACCGCATTGAAGGAATTGGCTCCATTGGCATGATGGGTGCCCCAAACAGAGTAGTTTACGTTGATGCCGACCCACGGTTGCTGGAGGCCTACAACCTCACCATCGAACAAATTGGTAATACCATTTCTTCCGAAAACATGAACCTCCCCTCGGGAAACGTAAAAATGGGCAAACTCGATTACCAGCTGAGGGTGCAGGGAGAATTCAATTCCAGCTCTCGGATTGAAGATTTGGTAGTTGGCAATTTGGCCGGCAAAACGGTTTATATCCGCGATGTGGCTACAGTACGTGATTCAATCAAAGACCTTTCGCTCGATGAAAAAATAAACGGGGAAACAGGTCTGCGCCTTTTTGTGATGAAACAGTCGGGCGCCAATACCATGCAAGTGGCACGGGAAGTTAGAAAAAGTATTGACGAACTTCAGCAGGAACTTCCGCCCGATGTAAAAATCAACCTGATAATGGACACCTCCGAATTTATTAAAGGTTCCATTAACAACTTGTCGCAAACACTTATGTGGGCCCTACTGTTTGTGGTGCTGGTTGTGCTGTTCTTTTTGGGCAGGTGGCGTGCTACTTTCATCATTGTGCTTACTATTCCTATTTCGCTGATTGTAGCTTTCCTTTTCCTTTATATTACCGGTGGTTCCATAAATGTAATATCACTTACCTCACTCTCCATTGCCATAGGTATGGTTGTGGACGATGCTATTGTGGTGCTCGAAAACATTACGCGGCATGTGGAACGCGGAGCCACACCGCGCGAAGCCGCTATTTATGCAACCAACGAGGTTTGGCTGGCCGTAATTATTACCACGCTGGTGGTAGTGGCTGTATTCTTCCCGCTTACACTCGTGGGCGGAATGACCGGGGTTATTTTCAACCAGCTCGGATGGATTGTTACCATTACCGTTGTAACCTCAACGCTGGCTGCAATTTCGCTCACACCCATGTTGTCATCTAAATTCCTGAAGTTGCGCGAACGTAAGAAAAAAGCTCCGCTTTTGAGTTACGAACGTACCATTGAAAAAGGACTGGGAAAATTCGACAATTTCTATGAAAAAACACTTCGTTATGTACTGCGGCACAAGGTACTTACGTTGCTGGCAGCCCTGATTATTTTTATTGGATCAATGTTTTTAATGAAATTTATCAGCACCGATTTTATGCCGGAAACCGATGAAAGCCGTATTACAGCCGAAGTTGAACTGCAAACCGGCACCCGTGTGGAAGAAACCATTAAAACCACCCGCTACCTCGAAAATGTAATTCAGGAAAAATTTCCAGAAGTGGAAATCATGGCAGCTTCATCAGGCTCGGACGACGAGGGTGGCATGTTCTCCCTGTTTACTACAACCGGTTCAAACATGATTAACTTCATGATGCGCCTTTCTGACATCGAAGACCGTGATCGTTCGGTTTGGGAAGTTGCCGCCGGAATTCGTGAAGAAATTGGAGCGCTCCCCGAAGTGGTAAACTTTACGGTGGAAACAGCCGGACAGGGACTTGGAGGTACTTCCAACACTGTTGATGTTGAAATTTTTGGTTACGATTTTGATGTAACCAACGAACTGGCAGAAGAAATTCGTATAAAGCTGGAAAATGTGCCCGGCGCCATCGACGTCCAGGTGAGCCGCAAAAACGACAAACCGGAACTGCAGTTTGTACTCGATCGCGACAAGCTGGCACTTCATGGACTTACTACCGCGCAGGTTTCAACCAATATCCGCAACAGAATAAGCGGCATGGTTGCGTCACAGTACAAAGAAGAAGGTGAAGAATACGATATCCGCGTGCGACTGAAAGAAGAATTTAGAAACTCTACCACCGAACTGGAAGAACTTTCGGTAGTAACTCCGGCAGGAACAAGAGTGAGGCTCAAAGAGCTGGGAGAAATAAAGGAATACTGGTCGCCGCCCAACATCGAGCATAAACGCCGCGAACGTATCGTAACGGTTTCGGCCAAACCCGACCGCATCGCGCTGGGTGAACTGGCCAACCGGATTAACAGTGAGATTGAAGATGTTGAGATTCCACAACAGGTATTGCTCAATATTGGCGGAGCATACGAAGATCAACAGGAATCGTTCATGGATCTCGGTCTGCTGATGGTTATCAGTTTAATCCTGGTATTCATTGTAATGGCCTCTCAGTTTGAGTCGTTCGCCATGCCTTTCGTAATTATGTTTTCCATCCCGTTTGCTTTTACCGGTGTTGTTTTGGCATTGTTCATCACCAACACAACATTAAGTTTGGTGGCCGCACTCGGAGC